>JAUTCT010000055.1 GCA_030673875.1 Verrucomicrobiota bacterium JB025
CCCAATCCCCAATCCCCAATCCCCAATCCCCAATCCACTATCCACAATCCACAATCCACAATCCACAATCCACTATCCACTATCCACTATCCACTATCCACAATCCACAATCCACAATCCACAATCCACTATCCACTATCCCCCGCTCATCGCTCCACCGCGCCGATCCTCCCGCGGAACCACCGTCGTTCCGTCGGCATCAACTCGCTCTCCGGAAACCCGGTCACCTGCGGGTCGTCGCGACCCAGTTCCCCGGCCATCACCCGCGCCGCCACCAGCACCATCCGGTAACTGATCGACAACTTGTCAAACTCCCCTTCAAACCGCGTCACCCGTTTCAGCGCCTCCTCCGCCTTGCCGTCCGAAAGCATCACCGCGGCCATCACAAACTGCACCGGCAACTTGTCCGGAAACGCCTTCGCCACCGGCTCCAGCGCCTGCCGGATCCGTTCCGGCTCCACCCGCTCGTGCACGCAGGACAAATACGAATACTGCGTCAACAGCACCGGGTTTCCCGGCTCCAGCGCCAAATACACCCCGCACACCTCGAGCAACTGGTTGTCCCGCTTCTGCGCCGACAACCACCCGAGCAGCGGCTTCACCTGCTCGAATAACGGCAGCGGCCCGCGCCCGACCCGGATCGCCTCCAGCAGCGCCTCAAGCGCCTGCTCCTTGAGACCCGCATCTCGCGCAATCCGCATCAACCCCAGATAGCCGGATGCCTCCGTGCTCCCGGCCAACTCCTCCATCGCCGCCATCCACTCGCCCGCCCCCGTGTCCGGATCATCGTCACGCAAATCCGCGATCGCCTGATACGCCAACGCCTCGACCTTCGGCAGCAAGCTCCCCCACTCGGCAATCAACTCCCTCATCCCCTGCCAATCCCCCGCACCTTGCCGCGCCCGCAGGCAAATCGGCAGCAGCTCCGGATGCGCGTCCATCTCCGCATCCGCAAACACCTCCAGCAGCATCCCTGACATCCCGCAGTCTTCCAGAAACTCCGCCAGCGCCACCGGCGCGTCCACCCGCCAGCGCTCGACCGCGTCCCGCAGCACCGCCTCACCCCGCCACGGCTCCTGCGCAAAATCCAGCCGTGCCAGCGCCAGCGACACCGCCGCCTCGCCATCCATCGCCTCCAACACCCCGCGCGCCTCACCAAACTCAATCCCGTCCAGCTCCGCCACCGGCACCTCCTCCAGCACCTCCAGCCAGCCCGGCACCTCCTCGCGGTCGCCGGAAACGATCGCCCTCGCGATCATCCGCTGCCCCTCACCCGACGCCCGCCGGCCCTCATCGGTCGACCGCCGCTCGCCGGGCATCACCAGCACCCGCGCCTGCAGCATCTTCACCCGCGTGTCCCGACGCTCCTTCGGCACACCCGCCAGCACCTGCGCCGCCTCCCTCATCCGCCGCCCGTCGATCAGGCGCTCCGCAAACAACACCGCAAAATCCGGATTCTTCCGGCACTCCGCCGGCAGCGCCCCCCACCCCCGGCCCGCGATCGGCAGCGCATCCGCCTTCGCCACCACCTCAAACCCACGCAACCGGTCCGCATCGTTCGCGTCCGGGTGAAACATCAAAAACCGCGCATAATCCACCCGCCGCTGGTCGTTCAGCTTCAGGCTCGCCCCCGCCAGCACCCGCAGCGCCCCCACCCCGTTGTCTCCGGCCCTGAGCACACTCATCGCCAGATCGCGCGCCGCCTCATAGCGCCCCGCCGCATACGCCTCACCCGCGTGCGCCAGATTCCGCTCCACCCGCCAACTCCGGAACCATTGGTATCCCGGCTTCAGCAGCAGAAACCCGCCACCGCCCAGCAGCACCAGGATCACCATCACCCGAACCATCACCGGCCAGTTCGCCCACCGGTCATGCCATCGCCCGATCATTTCACGAATCATTTCCCATCCTCCGCATCATTTGCCCCGCCGTCCATCGAAACCGCACCATCCTCAAACATCCTCACCACCGACACCCGCTTCTCCTTCAGTTCGCGGTCCAGCCAGTTTGAAAACGCAAAAAACAAATACCCGCTCACCACGAATGCCGCCACCCCCAGCCAGTCGTGCATCCGGTCAAACGACTCCTGACCGCTCGAAAACCGCACGTCCACCAGCGCCAGCGTCCGGATCACATTCACCACGAACGCCACCAGACACGCAAACGCCACCAGCACCACGCCCTTCGCGCGCCCGAACCGCCGCAGCTCCGCAAAAAACCACGCCGCCATCAGAAACGTCTGGAACGACCGCATCCCGCTGCACCCGGCCGCCACCTCCACCGCCTCGCCATTCAGAAACAACCGGTCGCCCACCACCTCCACCGGACGCCCGAACAACAAACTCAACTCCGCCACCGCGGCAATCACCGCATCCGTGAAATTCCCCACAATCGCCCGCTCCATCACCGATGGCCACGGCAACGCCGAAAACAACAACAACGAAATCCAACCCAGCTTCAGCGAGGCCCCCCAGCCATAACACCAGCCGACCAGACCATGGCTCGCCACCAGCGCCGCCAACCCCAGCCCCCACATCGGCAGCCGCCACATCGGGTCCACCTGCCCGAGCACCCGCATCACCACCGCAAACCCCACAAACCCCGCCACCCCGGCAGCCACCCACTTCGCCTTCGGCAGCCGATCCGGCTCCGCAAAATCACGCCACCGCATCCACAACAACATCAGCGCCGCCGCCGGCACCATCCAGCCATACGAATAATACTCGCCATGGCGCCATTCATACGACGCCGCCGCCATCGCCGGAAACCACAGCGCCGCCCACGCGACCCACAGGTTCCACTTCGCCGACACGCCGCTTTCCATCTTTCCCGTGTGTTCGAATTCTCCAACCATCTCACTGAGTTCTAATCGTCATCCTGCCCGCTCCACCGGATCCCTCCGGCCCGGCGCAATGTGCCCGCTCCGGAGCTCCCTGCAACATCAGAATTTCCTGCCGACCCCCAGGGCGATCAAGCCATCCAGAGCATTCAGAGCATTCAGAGCATTCAGAGCATTCAGAGCATTCAGAGCATTCAGAGCATTCAGAGCATTCAGAGCATTCAGAGCATTCAGAGCATTCAGAGCATTCAGAGCATTCAGAGCATCCAGAGCATTCAGAGCATTCAGTGCATTCAGTGCATTCAGTGCATTCAGTGCAATCAGTGGTTCATTCTGATCCGCTCAGCCCCGTTCAGACAGCCTCTGTGGTCACACCGGAGTTCCCCCCGGCATCCCCCCGGCAAGCACCGGCCGCCTCTCAATTCCCGCCGGACACCTTCAACTGCGGAATCCGCACCACCACCGAATCCTTGCCATCAGACTCCGCTTGCGCCTCCGCCTCGACATCCAGCGACACCCCGAACCGATACAACTTCAAGTCCAGCCGGTCACACATCTCTTCCAGCTCATTCATCATTTCCGGCTTCGGATGGTCGATCGCCATCACCAGCCCGCTGATCCCCTCGTTCTTCACCAGCTGCGGCAGCGCCGATAGCCCGCCAAACACCCGGAACGATCGCACCCGCCGGCCGTGCAGGCATTTCTCCTCATCCAGAAACCCCCGCACATGCATGCCCGGGTAGTGGTTGTGCCCGCTCGACTTCAAATGCTCCAGAAACAACGCACCCAGATCCCCCGCACCCAGCACCAGCACCTTGCCGAAACTCCCGACCTCCAGCCCCGAACTCACGTCCGCCCGGCGGTGCCTCGCGTCCAGGCCAATCTCCCGGACCACGTCCAGCGCCACACGCGGCATGCAGATCGCTCCACCCGCAAACACCAGACTCATCATCGCCACCCGCAGTGCCGTCCACTCCAGCGTCGCATAGGCCACACTGAAAATCGAAAACGCCGCCAGCGCCGAAACCCCCAGCCACAGCTGCAGGGTGATCAGGTCCCTCATCGTCGCACGCACCCACACCCGCTGGTGGACCCGCATCATCCGCAATCCCACCAGGCTCAGCACCACGAACATCATCCCGAACCGTAAAAACGCGCCCAACGCCTCGCCCCGGACCATCAGGTTCGTCTCGATCATCACCGCCGCCACCACCGCCAGCGACAGCGCAAACACATCATACACAAACATGATCGCGCCCATCATCCGCCGCCGCACCGGCAGCTTCACCGCCATGTGCACGATGTGACCGGTCTGCTCGATCTCCACCTGCGCCAGCGTCCGCGCACCCACCAGGCCGATCAACAGGAACGCCACCAGCGAAACACTCATCAGCTGCTCGCCGAACAACATCGGCAAAAACGCAAACAACGAAAACAACACCGCGATCCCCTGCAGGATCATCGCCACCTTCCGCTGCGACTGACTCTTGTCCAGCAGCCGGTGGTGCAAATGCTCCTTGTCCGCCTCAAACAGGCCGATCTCTCCCGTCTCGCCCATCAGCCGCCGCACCGCCTTGCGCGAACTCCGCCGCCACACCGCCAGAAACACATCCAGCAACGGCACGCCCGCCACCGCGATCGGCAGCATCATCACCCCGATCACCGCCTTGCGGCCCACCGCCTCCGTCGCCAGCGTCGCGAGGAAAAACCCCAGCAACATCGACCCCGCGTCCCCGAGGAAAATCTTCGCCGGGTTGATGTTATATCTCAGGAACCCCAGCACCGCGCCACCCATCGCCAGCAACAACACCGCCACATCCTGGCGACCGTTGATCCAGGCCAGCCCGCCCAGCGTGAACAGCGAAACCGCCGCCAACCCACCGCACAAGCCGTCGAGCCCGTCGATCAGGTTGAAGGCATTGATCAACACCACCACCCAGCCGACAAACACCACAAAATCCAGAATCACCGGCCAGCTCTCCGGAAACACCCCGATATCCACCGGATGCAGCAGGAAATACACCGTCGGCGCCAGCACGTGCGCCCCCAGCTTCATCCACGCGTTCAAACCCCAGCGGTCGTCCACCAACCCCGCACCAATCAAAATCCCCGAGGCCGCCACAAATGCCGTCAGCCAGTGGCCCGACAAATCGCCCCCGGTGAAAAAACCGCAAAACACCCCCGACCCCGCGACCAGCAGAAACGTCAGCCAAATCGCCAGACCACCCGCACGCGGCACCGCCGCCTTGTGGATCCGCCGCGCCTCACCCGGTTCATCCATCAACCCGAGCTTCGGTGCCAGCACCAGCATCAAACGCGTCAACAGCAGGGAAACCACCAGCGCCAGAACAACCGCAACAAACAAAGGAACTAACGACATAATTTCAAACCTTCCTCACATCTCATCACTCGACCGTCAATCATAATATCATTAACTTTCCCAACCACCCCCGTATGACCACTCCACCAAAGAACAATCCGTGCCAACCCAACACAAATCCCAACAGATTTCAGCGCCACCATCCCGCCCCGGCCTCCGCCCTCCACAAAGCCCATCCGTCTTCTTGGACTGCGCCGGCATGCCGGCGCTTTGCGGCAAGACGGGGCATGCCCCGTGCGGCCAGCCAGATCCCATCCGCCATCATCGGTAGCGACCCACCGCGTCGGCCCAAATGACGAATGAAGGCGCTGCGCGCCAAATAACTAAGTTCAAAATTCAAATGACTAAAACCAGCAAAGCGAGCGAATCGACTGACCATCACCCGGTAGGGACGCACCGCCGGGGCGTCCGTCTTCCCCGGAGCCCATCCGTCTTCATCGTGGCTGGAGCGTCCCGCTCCAGTGGTTCCGGGAGCGTCCCGCTCCCGCCCAATGCCCAATGAAGGCGCTGCGCGCCAAATGACTAATTTCTAAATTCAAATGACTAAAACCAGCGAAGCGAACGAATCGACTTTGACGGCCGCTTCCCAGCCGCCCTCTCCCGTCTCCCCTCTCCCCTCTTCGCTCTTCGCTCTTCGACCTTCGACCTCCGACCTCCGACCTCCGACCTCCGACCTCCGACCTCCGACCTCCGACCTTCGACCTTCGACCTTCGACCTTCGACCTCCGACCTCCGACCTCCGACCTCCGACCTTCGACCTTCGACCTCCGACCTCCGACCTCCGACCTTCGACCTTCGACCTTCGACCTTCGACCTTCGACCTCCGACCTTCGACCTTCGACCTTCCCCTCTCCCCTCCGCGACCTCCCCGTCTCTGCGTTTCGATCCCATCAGGCATGCCCCAGCAAGCTCGCCACCTCCGCGGCATTCCCCGCCCGGTCAAAGCGATCCAGCGCGAACCGGGCCGCCGCGCGTCCGCGCCGCGCGCATTCACCGCGGTCCGCCGCCTCCGCCAGCACCTCCATCATGCGCCCGATATCGCCCGGCGGCACCACCCAGCCGCCGCCGCTCTCGACCACCCAGCGGCCGATCGAACTCGTCTCGCTTCCCACAAACACCACCGGCCGGCCGACCGCGAAGATCCCCTGCAGTTTGCTCGGCACCATCGTCCCGTCCCACTCCGGCCGCAGCGATGCCAGATGCACGTCCGCGCTCCGCAGATGCGCCTCCAGTTCGTCCGCCGCCACATAATCCCGCAACTCCACCGGGGCCTCCGGATGATCGATGAGGAAATCCTCGATCTCCTTCCGTCGTTTCCCGCCGCCGCAGAACACCCAGCGCAAATCCCGTCCGCCCGCCTCCTTCATCTCCCGCGCCACCGACAGAAACTCACTGAACCGGTGGCCCAGCCCCATGTTCCCCGAATACATCAAAACCAAAGGACCGCAAGGCACCACCCCCGCCCCAGAGCCTCCAGCCTCTTCCCCTTCCAACGGACCGCGGACTTCAATCCTCCCCAAAGACTCCCGCCCCCCGTCTTCCTCTTCCCTCTTCAAATCCGCATTCCGCAATCCACAATCCGCAATTCCCCCCGTCCCCCACAGCGGGACCCACGGCGACGTCTTGCCATCCTCCAGATAATGCTCCACCCGCTCCGCCATATCCGGCCCCAGCGTCACCACCGACGCGCAACGCTTGCCGCCAAACCCGAACCGCGTCAGCCATGCCAGCGCCCGATGCGCCAGCCCGCCGCCACCCAGCATCCCGTGCGCCACCATCACATCCGGATACAGGTCCATCACCCAATGCGCGTGATCCCCGCCGCGGACCTTCGTCACCGCCCGCACCAGCGGCGATAAAAACGGCGGCGTCGTCAGCACCACCACCCGGTCCGCCTTCAGCCCCGACAGCCTCAACGCCACCTGCGCATAAAACGACCCATAATCCAGCAGCTTCCCGACAAACGACCCCCGACCAAACATCGTCGCCCCCACCCGCACCACCTGCACCTGGGAATGTTGAATGCCCGCAGACCCCGCCTTCTCTTCCTCTCCTTCTTCCTCTTCTCCCTGTCCCCTGTCCCCTGTCTCCTGCCTCTTCTCCTGCCTCTTCTCCTGCCTCTTCTCCTGCCTCTTCTCCTGCCTCTTCTCTTCCTCTTCTTCTTCCGACCTTCGACCTTCGACCTTCGACCCTTCGACTTCTTCCTCTTCCACCCTTCGACCTTCGACTTCTTCCTCTTCCACCCTTCGACCTTCGACTTCTTCCTGTCTCCTGTCTCGCGTCTCCTGTCTCCTCTCTTCCTCTCCCTCGTCTGGATTCTTGATTCTGGTCTCTGGCTTCTCCCCCCCATACCCCCCAGCCGAGCACAGCACCGACACCTCATGCCCCTGGGCCGACAGCGCTTCCGCCACTGCTTGCAACATCACACCCGTCGGCGCCGCATCCGGCGGATAATACTGATTCACCAATACAATTTTCATAAGTCCAAAAACAAACAAATCACAGAGCCTTCACCCTGTGATCCAAATTCAATCCGTCCTTCGCCGATGGCCCGCGCCCATCCACAGGAGCGGCGATCCATCATCGCCGACCCCCACAAGCCCAAAGGAAGGCGCTGCGCGCCAAATAACCAATGAAGGCGCTGCGCGCCAAATGACTAATTTCAAAATTCTAATGACTAAATCCAGCAAAGCGAACGAATCGACTGACCATCAGCCGGATCGGATGGGGTCATGGGGATTGCGCCCCATGACCCTTCCACACCACCGGACATGCGGTTTTCCGCATCCGGCGGTTGAACCCAGCTTCTATTCACCTGCCGACTCCAGATGCTGATGCGACTTCCCAAGGGATGAT
>JAUTCT010000056.1 GCA_030673875.1 Verrucomicrobiota bacterium JB025
TTCATCATCCCTTGGGAAGTCGCATCAGCATCTGGAGTCGGCAGGTGAATAGAAGCTGGGTTCAACCGCCGGATGCGGAAAACCGCATGTCCGGTGGTGTGGAAGGGTCATGGGGCGCAATCCCCATGACCCCATCCGATCGGGTGGGGAGGAGCGGCGAAACGTGTTCGCCGATGCGGATGAGGAGGCGGGTGCTTGGCGATTGAAGACGGATGGGCTTTGGCTGATGGGCTCTGTGGAAGACGGACGCCCCGGCGGTGCGTCCCTACCGGGGGGAATTGACGGAAGACGGGATGGGCCCCGGCGGTGCGTCCCTACCGGCCGGAATTGACGGAAGACGGATGGGCCCCGGCGGTGCGTCCCTACCGTGCGGGGTGGACGCAGTGGGTGGGCGGTGGGTCGCTGGCGCTTGAGTTGGGGTGCATTTTGAGTTTCATGCTTTCGCCGCGGGCTGGAGTTTCTCAGGATGGCGGCCCGCGAGGGAACGATGGCGCAGATTCCGAGAGAGAGTGTTGAACAGGTGTTGCAGGCGACGGATATTGTCGATCTGGTGGGGTCGTATATCCAGTTGAAGCGGGCGGGTTCGACGTTCAAGGCGAATTGCCCGTTTCACACGGAGAAGACGCCGTCGTTTACGGTGAATCCGGGGATGCAGCGGTATCATTGTTTCGGCTGCGGGGCGGGTGGGGATGCGATTTCGTTCGTGCGTGAGTATGAGAACCTGCCGTTCACGGAGGCGGTGCGGAAGTTGGCGGGCCGGGCGGGGATCGTGCTGAAGGAGGAGGCGGACGATCCGTTTGCGGAGGAGAAGCGGAAGCGGCGCGGGCGATTGCTGGACCTGCACCGGGAGGCGGCGAAGTATTTCCACGAGAAGCTGATGCGGGATCCGGCGGCGGCGCACGCGCGCGAGTATCTGAAGAGCCGGGGCTATGGCGCGGAGATGGCGAAGCGCTGGCTGGTGGGGTGGATGCCGGCGAACGAGCGGGAGTTTCTGGAGTGGGTGAGATCGAAGAAATTCACCGGGCGTGAGCTATGTGCTTCGGGTATGGCGAAGATGAATGACGAGCGCAATCCGCGGGCGGGATTGTGGGCGGGGTTGTTTCGTGACCGATTGATGTTTCCGGTGTGCAACGAGCTGGGGGACGTGATTGCGTTCAGCGGGCGTCAGCTGAAGGAGGACAAGCGGAGCGGGAAGTATGTGAACTCGCCGGAGACGCCGGTTTTCAAGAAGTCGCAGGTGTTGTTCGGTCTGGACCGGGCGAAGAAGCCGATGCTGAAGGAGAAGGCGGCGGTGCTGTGCGAGGGGCAGCTGGATGCGATCGCGTGCCACGAGGCGGGGGTGGAGCATGCGGTGGGGGTGCAGGGGACGGCGTTCACGCGGGAGCAGGCGCGGAAGTTGCGGAGATATACCGAGCAGGTGTTGATATGTTTTGACGGGGACCGGGCGGGATTGGAGAAGGCGGAGAGCGCGTTCAAGGAGTTGGCGGCGGAGGGGCTGACGGTGCGGGTGGTGGAGCTGCCGGCGGGGGATGATCCG
Organism: Verrucomicrobiota bacterium JB025; assembly: GCA_030673875.1. GTDB lineage: Bacteria > Verrucomicrobiota > Verrucomicrobiia > Verrucomicrobiales > Akkermansiaceae > Luteolibacter. The sequence continues at coordinate 1,538 of JAUTCT010000056.1, forward strand.
GATGTGTTTTTGAAACGCGACGGGGTGGAGGCGTTCCGCGAGTTGCTGGACAAGGCGAAGGATTTTTTTGATTTCAAGCTGGCGAGGGCGAGGCTGCTGGGGGCGTTTGATACGGCAGCGGGGAAGGCGGGATTGCTGACGGATTGCGCGGAGACGCTGAGCCTGATCAGCGATGGTTCGGCGCAGGAGGTGCAGATCAATGTGGTGGCGACGTATCTGCAGACCTCGTCGACGGTGTTGCGTGACGAGATCCGCAAGTTGAAGGCGAATCCGCGCCGGCGGGTGCGGGAGGAGAAGGTGGAGGAGCGCGGGCCGGTGGTGGCGCCGACGTCGGTGCACCGGATTGTGCGGTATCTTTGCCATCTGGCACTGAGGTCGTCGGCGGCGCAGGGGTTTCTGGGCGAGCAGTCGGAGACGCTGCACGAGGCGGCGCCGTGGATCGAGGGCGTGCAGTTGCTGGAAGGGGTCTTGGGGGCGGCGCCGGACCCGGGTTCTCCGGCGGCGGTGAATGCCTACTTGGCTGGGGTGCCGGAGGGGGACCGGAAGGCGCTGACGGAGGGGATCGACGAGCTGTCGGACACGGTGGACGGGTTGCGGGAGGCGGAGGAGGCGCTGGAGATTTTATCCGGGGTGGCGCTGCAGCGGCGGGATGCGGCGATCAAGGCGGAGATGGGTCAGCCGGGGCTGAGCAGGGAGCGGATGGTCGAGCTGCTGGAGCAGGCGAAGGAGGTGACGCGTCTGCTGAGAGGAATGGACAAGCGGTTTGTGTTCAACGACGAAATCGCGCCATCGACCTACAAGGCGAAGGAGCCGGAGTGGAAGAAGAAGTGGCGGGAGAAGAACGGTTAGTCCGGAATGGATTTTCTATCTCCCAAGTCGTAAGTGCGCCCCCAGTGGGAACTGAACACAATGACAGCTTGGAAATTAGCCCGAAATCCGTACAGTCACTGTTTGGTGACAACGTAAGATGTCAATTGAGTGCGCGACATCCCAATCATCTACGGCGTCCTCAGATCCAGAGAGACTTTTGATCAAACCCGGCACCTTGAACTCCTACTGCAACCCCAGAATTTCCGAAAGATGCCGTTGATTTCATCACCGTAACCGACCCCGGCGGAGTTCGCGTCGCGCCGCGCTTCTCCGCTTCGAGCTTCGCTCCGAAGTGCAGCGCGAACCACTACCCATTACTCTCATAACGACTGGTTCAAAGAACCTGGTCTCACCACTGGCCTTTTCATCAAGGCATCAAGCATTCGGACAATCCTCCCCAACCATGAGTCTGACTATGAAATCAATGCCAATTTTGCTAATCCTTATCGGATCTTTCAGTTTGTGCCCAGCGCGTGCGGCAACATTGATTCTGGATGATTTCTCACTCGGCAGCTTCTCAATTGCGTCCGGGGGAACGACATCCTATTCGGATTCCTTCGCCACTCCTCTTACTGACCAGCGGACAATAGCTGGTTTCGGCTTTCGTGACTGGACTGCCACGTTGGCCACAGAGGGGCTTAGCATCAATATCTCCCAATTGAACCCAAGTCCCGGGCGCACCTACATGGGCTTATACTATACTTTATCCAGCGGATCGTTCAGCCTTGCTAGGCTACGATGCCTTCGCTATCGACCTTAGTGAGGTTGTGGGAAGCGGAGAATTACGCGTGTCGGTAGATGGTTCTCTGAGGACTGATGTTCGCATCCCAATCGATGGTTCCGGAACAATCGTTTATCCATTCTCACACTACCCGACAAAAATCCCTGACAATGGACGCCTGATGACGAGTTCGAGGAACTCTGCGATGCCTTCCGCATGACGGAGCGGATTCTTGAACATCCGGTGCAGACTCTCGAAACCCTGCCGGAAGATGCTTTTGGC
>JAUTCT010000057.1 GCA_030673875.1 Verrucomicrobiota bacterium JB025
AGCCCATTCGAGGTAGCGCGCTCTCGATGAGAGCGCACGCCAATGAAACCGCTCCTGCCCCGCAAAAGCACCACGCAAAGCTCATCCCAAATCCCAAGCCCCACAACCACTTCGTGCCTTCGCGTCTTCGTGTGAGCCCCACCCAACAGCCCGCAGGGCGCTACCCGCACCCAACCCAAGCCAACCCATCCCAAATTCCTTGGCGCCCTTCGCGTCTTGGCGGTTCAAATCCCCTCAACCCAAGCCCACAACCCAAGCCAACCCATCCCAAATTCCTTGGCGCTCTTCGCGTCTTGGCGGTTCAAATCCCCAGCAACCCAAATGCCCCAGCCCGACGACACCCACTGGATGCGCCTCGCGCTCGATCAAGCCCGCAACGGCGTCGGCCGCACCGCGCCCAACCCGCCCGTCGGCTGCGTCATCGTCAAAAACGACACCCTGCTCGGGTCCGGTTGGCACCGCGCCGCCGGCCAGCCCCACGCCGAACGCGAAGCCCTCGCCGACGTCCGCGCCAACCACGGCCCCGACGCCACCCGCGGCGCCACCGCATACGTCACCCTCGAACCCTGCTCCACCCACGGCCGCACCCCGCCCTGCACCGATGGCCTCATCTCCGCCGGCATCGCCCGCGTCGTCTACGCCTGCACCGATGAAAACCCGGACCACGCCGGCCGCGCCGACGAAATCCTCCGCGCCGCAGGCATCCAGATCACCTCCGGAACCTGCCGGGCCGACGCCCGCAAACTCCTCCGCCCGTTCTTCAAGGTCCGCCGCACCGGCCTCCCGTGGGTCATCTGGAAAACCGCCATGTCCCTCGACGGCCGCCTCACCCGCCCGCCCGGCGAAAGCCAGTGGCTCACCGGCGAAACCGCCCGCGCCGACGTCCAGAAACTCCGCGCCACCTGCGACGCCATCCTCACCACCGGCGAAACCGTCCGCCGGGACAAACCCGCCCTCACCATCCGCGTCCCCGCTCTGCTGGACGGCCGCCCCCAACCGTGGCGCGTCATCTTCACCGACCACCCGGACACCCTGCCCGCGGACGCCCCGCTCTTCACCGACTCCGCAAAACACCGCACCCTCATCCGCCCCCGCGCTGCCATCACCGAATCCCTCCGCACCCTCGCCGCCGACCATGACGTCCTCACCTGCATGACCGAGGCCGGCGGCGTCTTCTCCGCAGCCCTATTCGATGCCGGCCTCGTCGACGAAGCCGTCATCTACTACGCACCTCGTATCTGCGGCGGACCCGTCCCGGCGCTCGCCGGGACCTCCCTGCCGGAATCCCTCCGCTTCGCGGAAACCAGCTACGAAAAGCTCGGCGACGACATCCGTTTCTCGGGCATCGTCACCGGCCGACCGTAGCACGACCCCCGCCCGCCTCAGTGGGACTCGCAGGTGCAGGCATACTCCTTGTAGTCGCAACCGGGGCAGTCCGCCAGGTTCAGGCTCAGCCGCTCGGTCACCGTCTTCGCATCCGCCGCCGGCTTCACCCGCAGCACCAGCGAAACCACCGTCCCCTTGGGAAGCGGCTTGTCGGAAACCAGCGAATCACCGTCCTTCGCGAACGCGAACTTCGTCGGGTTCGACCGGTCCCCGCCGATCCCGGAAACCACCTGCGCCCCCGGCGCCACGCACTTGCCATCCTCACCCAGGAAGGTGATCTTCACCCTCCGGTCCTCCATCACGAATAGCTCGTAGTGCGGCTCCACGGAGTGAATCACCTTGCCGCCATTCGGCCCCGCCTGCTTCGCCGCCTCCGCATGCTCGCCGTGGTCGTGGCCGTGGTCATGCCCGTCTTCGGCCAGCACTGCCGGCGTCGAGAACATCCCCGCAATCGCAATCATTGCCGTGGTGATAACTGTCTTGGTTTTCATATTGGTTCTTTCGTTTTTGGTTTTCAGTCTGTCAGTCAGAATCAATGGGCCGCGGGAGCATTCTGCTCCAATGCCCGCAATGCCGCCTTGCGCCCGAACAAGCGGAAAATCGCCGGCGTCACCGCCATGTCGAGCAACGTCGAGGAAACCAGCCCGCCCACGATCACCACCGCCACCGGATGCAGGATCTCCTTGCCCGGCTGGTCGGCCGCCAACACCAGCGGAATCAACCCGATCCCCGCCGCAAGTGCCGTCATCAACACCGGAACCAGCCGCTCGAGCGTCCCCCGCTCGATCATCTCGCGCGTGAACCCCTCGCCCTCGTGCCTCATCAAATGCAGGTAGTGGGAAATCATCATGATCCCGTTGCGCGCCGCCACACCGCCCACCGCGATGAATCCAACCAGCGTCGCAATCGATATGTTATCAAGTTTATACCACGTGAAAACCAGCCCGCCCATCAACGCGAGCGGAATGTTCAGCATCACCTGCAGCGCCAGCGGCCAACCACGGAAATACCCCTGCAACATCACCGCCACCACCAACAACACCACCGCCGACAACACCGCAATCCGCAACGTCGCCGCCTCCCGCGCCTGAAACTCCCCCTCGATCGAAATGAAATACCCTTCCGGCACCCTCACCTGATCGTGAATCCGCTGCCGCAGATCACCCACCAGGGTCGACACATCCCGCACCGTCGGCTTGATCGCCACCACAAACCGCCGCTGGCCGTTCTCCCGCAAAATCACATTCGGCCCCCGCGCCTCACGCACGTCCGCCACCAATCCCACCGGAATCCGCCGCCCGTCGGAAGCCTCCAACAAGAGTTTCTCAATCTTCTCCGGCGCGTCGCGCATCGCCTCCGGCAATCGCACCACCAGGTCAATCGTCCGCTGGCCGTCGCGCAGCTCCGCCACCGTGTTGCCACCCAACAGCTTCGAGAGCTGGCCATTGATCTCACCCGGCGTGATCGCATACGCCACCGCACGTTCACGGTCCGGCTCCACCCGCAACTGCGGAATCGAAGACTGCACGTCGAGCTTCGCGTCCTCAAACCCCGGAATCTCCCGCGCCACATCCCGCACCCGCGTCCCCAGCCGCCTCAACTCATCCAGATCAGGACCGTAAACCTTCACCGCCACCGGCGCCGACACTCCGCTCAGCATGTGCCCCACCCGGTCCGCCAGCGGCCCCGTCAGCACGCTGAAGGTGCCCGGAACCGTGCGCGTCACCTGCCGGATTTCCTCCATCACCTCCGCCCTCGCACGCTCGTGACCCTGCTCGAAATCAATGTCAAACTCCGCCGTCGACACCGGCACCACATGGTCCCCGCGCTCCGCCCGGCCGACCCGCCGCCCCACCTTGCCCACCCCCGGAATCGCACTCAACCGCCTCTCCAACACCTCACAGATCACATTCATCTGCTCCAGCGAGGTCCCCGGCGACGACGTCGTCGAAACCAGCGCCGTCTCCTCCTTGAAGGCCGGCAGGAAATCCCGCCCCATCGTCGGATACAGCATGAACGCACCCATCATCAGCACCCCCGTCACCCCCAGCACCAGCACCGGATGGTCCAGCCCCGCCCGCAACAAACTGTGCTTCACCACCCACTTCATCCCCCGCGTCAACACCCCGTCGCCGTGCGCTTTACCCTCCTTCGGCTTCAACAAAAACGAACACAACACCGGAATCGCAGTCAGCGAAACCACGAACGAAGCCAGCATGCTCACGATCGTCGCAACCGCAATCGGCGCAAACAGCCGACCCTCCACACCCGACAACCCGAGCAGCGGCAGAAACACCAGAACGATCAGAATCGTCGCGTAGAAAATCGAACTCCTCACCTCCGCAGATGCGCTCGCGATCACCTCCAGCCTCGGCCGCGGCTCCGCCAGCGACGCATTCTCACGCAACCTCCGGAACACATTCTCCACATCCACAATCGCATCATCCACCACCATCCCGATCGCCACCGCCAGCCCGCCCAGCGTCATCGAGTTCACACTCATCCCGGTGGCGTGAAACACGATCAACGTGATCCCGAACGAAAGCGGCATCGCGGTCAGCGTGATCAGCGTCGTCCGCAAATTCATCAGGAACAAAAACAACACAATCGTCACCATGATCGCCCCGTCGCGGATCGCCTCCTCCAGATTGCCAATCGCATGACCGATGAAATCCGCCTGCCGGAACAACGGCGTCGCCACCACTCCATCCGGCAGCGTCGGCCCCAGCTCATCCAGCGCCGCCTCCACCTGCCGCGTCAACTCCATCGTGTCGAACCCCGGTGACTTGGTCACGCTCATGATCACTCCCGGCACATTCCCGATGCTCGCATCCCCGCGCATCGGCTCGATGTCCCACACCACCTCCGCCACATCATGAATCCGCACCGGCCGCTCGTTCACACTCTTGATCACGGTGTTGCCGATGTCCTCCAGCGAGATCGTCATCGCCAGATTGCGGATCATGATCTCCTGCGGACCACTGCTGATGAAACCGCCCGTGCTCGTGCCTCCCGCACCCGCCGCCGCCTGCTCCAGCTCCTCCAGACGGATGTCATGCGCCCACAGTTTCATCGGATCCGGCATCACCCGGATCTGCTTGATGCCGCCACCCATGTTCAGCACCTCCGCCACCCCCGGAATCGCCTGCAGCCGCCGCCGGATCGTCCAGTCCGCAAGCGTCCGCACATCCCTCGGCGCCATGAATCCATCCTCCCCCTCCGGGATCGTCGACCTCACCCCCACCAGCAGGATCTCACCCATCAGCGAGGCCACCGGCGTGAGAAACGGCTCCACCCCGTCCGGCAGTGCCTCCCGCACTCCCTGCAGCCGCTCCTGCACCAGAATCCGCGCCCGGTAGGGGTCCGTGTTCCAGTCAAACTCGGCATACACCAATGACAACGCCACATCACTGTTAGAGCGCAGCCGGCTCAGCCCGCCCACCCCCATCAGCGCATTCTCCAGTGGCTGGGTCACCCGCACCTCCACCTCCTCCGGCGCAAGCCCCGGAGCCTCCGTCAGGATCACCACCGTCGGCTTCGTCAGGTCCGGCAGTACCTCCACCGGAAGGTCCCGCGCCGCCCGGAAACCGAGCACCAGCACCAGCATCGCCAGCCCCAGAATGAGCGAACGCGTGCGCAGCGAATACCTGATCAATCGGTTCAGCATCGTCTCAGTCCTTCCCTCCACGTTCGGATCCACGGCGCGTCATCACCGATTGCACCACCAGCAGCACCGCCAGCAATCCGCTCGTCCCCATGAAAAACCTCTCGCGCCACGACACCTTCCCCCCGCCGCCACCGCCGCCACCCGCATCCCCGGCGGCTTCCTCCCCCTCACCGGCATCCGTCTTGATCGTCCCGTCCTCATTGTGCTCGTGCCCGTGCGCCGCATCCAGCGCCTCCTTCAGCGACACCCCGCCGCCACCCACGAACCCCAGCGGATAGGACCCGTGCGTCACCACCTCGTCCCCGGGAAACACGCCTGATAGAATCTCCACCCGCTCGCCGCTCACCCGCCCGGTCCGCACCGCGGACTTCAAAAACGCATCCGGCAGATCGAAATCCCTCACAAACACATGCCGGTTCGCCGGATCCCCCTGCAGCGCCGCCCTCGGCACACTCATCACCCCGTCGTCACGGTCCACCACGATCTGGAACTCGGCCCGCATTCCCGGCCGCATCCGCATCCCCGGATTCTCCACTTTGAATATCGCATCGATCGTCCCGCTCATCCGGTCCGCCGACGTTCCAAACCGCAGCATCTCACCCTCCAGCACCTGATCCCCCAGTGCCGCCACCGTGATCCGCGCCTTGCTCCCCACCTTCAACCGGCCGGCCTGAAACTCCGGCACCCGCGCCACCGCCCACACCGAACTCATGTCCGAAATATCCAGCAACTCACGGTCCGGCTCCACCGGCTCCCCCAACCGCACGTGCGACAACACGATCAACCCGCCCACCGGCGCCTTCAACTCGATCGTCGGCGGCGGATCACCCGGCTGGCGGCTCTCGACCCGCATCAGGCTCTGCCCCGCCACAACCACATCCCCCTCCTGCGCGTTCAACTCGACCACCCGCCCCGGAATCCGGCTGCTCAACACCGCATGCCGAGCCGGAATCTCCTCGATCCGCCCGATCGCAAACGCCGTCTCCTCGAAAACCGATTCCTCCACCTCGACGGTCTCAATGCCCAGCGCCTCAACCCCCGCCTTGTCCAGAATCACCATGTTGGCCATCCGCCCCGGATCCACCGCCTCCTCCGCCGCATGGGATACCCCCGTGAAACAAAGCACAAACAAACAAACGAATATTTTCATGATACTACGATATTTCTAGTAAGAACCCGCCGCCATCCAGCGGACCCGGGCAAGATGAAAGTCACGCAGCGCGTCCAGCCGTGATCCGGCCAGCTCCAGCACCTGCGCCCGCGCGCGCAACACGCTCTCCAGATCAGTCTGCCCGTTGTGCCACGCCTCCGCTTCCAGCTCCGCCTGCTCCCGCGCCAACGGCAGCAACTCGTCGCCCAGCTCCGCCACCAGCGCCGACCACTCACGCATCTCCCCGAGCGCCGCCTCCGCCTCCATCCGGATCGCCCGCCCCAGCGCCACCGCCTCCAGCTTCATCCGCTCGTGCCTCGCCTTCGCCTCCCCGATCGCCCCCTCGTTCTTGTTCCACAACGGCAGCGGAACACTCAGCCGGATGCCGGCCACCAACTCGCCCTCATAACCGTCGGGCGCGTCCTCGGCCCGCTCGCCCGCCACAAACACCCCGGCCTCGACATCCTCGTGGCGCCGCGCCTCCTCCAGGCTCACCCCTTGCGCCGCAGCCTCCGCACCCAGCTTCGCCATCTGATAGTCCGGCCGCCGCTCCGGATCCGCTCCCGCCGCCGGCAGCTCCGCCGCTGGCAGCACCCCGGAAACCACCAGCCGCCCTCCCACTCCCATCCCCAGCAGCGGCTTCAACCTGCCCAGCGCCTCGGCCTCCCGCGCATCCAGTCCGCGGGCCTCCGCCGCCACACGCATCGCCTCCACACGCGCCTGCCCCGCGTCCAGCAACGACGCCTCACCCTTCTCCGCCGCACGCTTGATCGTCTCCGCAAGCTCGCGGTTCAACTCCGCCTGCTTCTCCAGCAGATCCCTCCGCGCGCGCACCGCCAGCACATCGACCACCGCCGCACGCGCCTCCGCCACCAACCGCCGCGCCACATCATCCACCTCCGCCGTCGCCGCCCGTAGCTCCACCCCCGTCACCCGCTTCTCCAGCTCCAACCGCGACGTGACCGGAAACCGCTGCGAAATCCCGACCGACGCACGCCGCTCCCCCAGCCCCGCGCCTCCCTCAAACTCGAAATCCAGCTCGGGATTCGACAAACGCCCGCTCTGCTCGTGACGCCCCAGCGCCTCCCGGATCCGCCAGCGCGCCGCCGCCAGATCAGGATTCTCCGCACGCACCCGGTCGCCCACCGAGGCCATGGTCACCACCACCGATGGCGCCGCATCTAACGGGAATAGCGGTGATACAAACGCCAAAAACGCACAATAACGGAATAATCGCATGGAAATAATCGAATCAAGGGAGTCGCGGAAAGCCTCCGCACGGCATGAACTGAATCCAATCGCGCCCCACAACACGGGACACGGGGCGGCACACCTGTTAGGCAGTGCCGGAACGTCTCTAACGAACGCTCAGTTCAAGGGCGGCTTGTCCAGCGCCGCATACGGCTCCTCCGGTGCGGCAAGAGCCTCCTCTTCGATCAAATGGCGGGAAAACCATGCCATCCCGACCCGCGTCGAATCCGGCTTGTCCGTCGCCAATGGCATCGCGTGCCCGCAGGTCCCGTGCTGGTGACCGTCGAGCGGACAATCCTTTTCATGCGAGGAATCACACGGCTTCTCGTGATCATGGTCGTGATCCGAATGCTGGTGCGAGTGAGTCCTCATCACCTCGCACGCATCCGCCGCAAGTACACGGCCCTGCAGCCCGAGCATCACGCCCAGCGCCAGAAACCATGTCATCCAACGTGCCATACGACGACGCACCACTACTACGCCCACCGCATCACGCAAGCGAAAATCACCCGATCACGTGATCAAGCAGCAGGCTCTGGATCGCACAGTAAAACTGCGACCGCATGAACGCCAACCGCTTCTCCGGCGCGAACTCCGCGGGATCAATCATCTCGCTCGGCCCGAATCGATAGTGCTCCTCAAGCTCCAGTCGCGCCTGGTTCAGCGTGCTGTACCACGCATCCCCGTCATCCCGCGTGATCCACAACGGCCCCTCCTCGCCACCGCACCCGGCCTTCGCCGCGGTGATCCGTTTGGCCACCAGTTCGACATCCTTCGAAAAGGCATCCGCCAGATCCGGCACCACAAACTCCCGCCAATCCTCCGCCACCTCGTCCTCGGTCACCAGCTCGCCCAGCCTCCGCGCCAGATCCGATTGCCCCGCATCCCCCGCCAGCGCGTCCAGCAGTGCCCAGTCGCCCGCCCCCTCGGCGTCGATCCGCAAGCCCCCTTCCAATGTCGGCATCACTTTCATTCCGTTTTCTCAATCGTCGACTTCAACTGATACGCCTGCAGCTGCTGCGCGTAAAACTCCGCCTTCTCCCGCTCCCCCGTCCACACCACCGAGCGCCCCAGATCGTGCACCTCCATCATCAGCGTCGCCGCCCTGCCCTCGGTGTAGCCGAAAACCTTCATCAGCACATGCGTCACATAGCCCATCAGGTTCACCGGATCATCAAAAACGATCACATTCCACGGCACATCCAGCGCCGTCACGTCCTTCGTCAGGGTCGATGTGTCGGAACTCGTCATTTCTTCAAACATCGTTGGATACCGGCTCCGGCGCGTCAACCCACCTCCCATGGTCCTTGATCAGCCCGATCAACCGGTCCACCGCCTCATCCGTCGGAATGTTGAACTCCACCGCCTCCTTGCCCACATACAAATTGATCTTGCCGGGCGCTCCGCCCACATAACCAAAGTCCGCGTCCGCCATCTCCCCCGGACCATTCACGATGCACCCCATCACCGCGATCCTCACCCCCTTCAGGTGCCCCGTCGCCGCGCGGATCCGCTGCGTCGTCTCCTGCAGGTTGAACAAGGTCCGCCCGCAACTCGGACAGGCCACATAGTCGGTCTTGAAGATCCGCGTCCCCGCCGCCTGCAGAATGTTGAATGCCAGCCTCAGCGACGCCCCCGGAGCCCGCTCGCCACGCACCAACACCGCGTCCCCGATCCCGTCACAAAGCAGCGACCCGATGTTTCCCGCCGCCACCAGCAACGCATCCAGCGCGTCACCCGCATTTCCCCCGCCACCCGCGTCCGGCTCGCCGAGCACATCCTTCAGCACCACCGGATGCCGCGCATCCACCCGCGCCGCCAACAGCCGGAACGCCGGAATCACCTCCATCCCAACCCCGTCCGCCACCGAGACCAGACACGCGTCCTCCCGCGCGTTCACCGCCTCCACCGCCGCCGGATCCTCCGGATCCAGCTCCACCACCTCCAGTTCATCATACACCCCCTCCGGCTCGAAATCCCCCAGCTTGCCCAGCTTCCCGCCCAGCAGCTCGTGACACGCCCGCGTCGCAAACACCCTCACCACCTCGCTCCCGCCCACCCCGCAACCTCCCGCATCCACCACCGAACTACGACGCCTCTCGTAGGAAAACGGATCATACGGAGCCTCGAACCCGCCGCATCCCCCCCCTTCTTCATTTGCAGGCCGCTCGTTATACCCCCTCACGATCGCCTCCGCCACCGGCACCTCGTGCACCGCATCCTCCGTCAGCGAAACCCGGATCGTGTCCCCGATCCCGTCCGCCAGCAGCGAACCGATCCCCACCGCGCTCTTGATCCGCCCGTCCTCGCCATCACCCGCCTCCGTCACCCCCAGGTGCACCGGATAGTTCCAGTCCGGCCCCGCTTCCCGCAACCTCGCCACCAGCAACCGATACGCCTCGATCATCACCTTCGGGTTGCTCGCCTTCATCGAAAACACCAGCGCGTGATAGTCATGCTCCCGCGCGATCCTCGCAAACTCCAGCGCACTCTCCACCATCCCCAGCGGCGTGTCGCCATACCGGTTCATGATCCGGTCGGATAGCGACCCGTGATTCGTCCCGATCCGCATCGCCCGCCCCAGCTCCCTGCACCGCTCCACCAGCGGCGTGAACTCCGCACGAATCCGTTCCAGCTCCTCGTCATACTGCGCGTCGCTGTATTCGCGGATCTCGAACTTCTTCTTGTCCACGTAGTTTCCCGGATTCACCCGCACCTTCTCCACCCATCGCGCCGCCTCCATCGCCGCATTCGGCTTGAAATGAATGTCCGCCACCAGCGGCACCCCGCAGCCCGCCGCCCGAACCCCCTTCGCGATGTGCTCCAGATTCGCCGCCACCGCCTTCGTCTGCGCCGTGATCCGCACGATCTCGCACCCCGCATCCGCCAGCCCCAGCACCTCCGCCACACACGCCGCCGTATCCCGCGTGTCGGAGGTGATCATCGACTGCACCCGGATCGGGTTCGCCCCGCCGATCCCCACGTCTCCCACCATCACCTCACGCGTCTCCCAGCGGGAATAGCGCAACAAATCATCACAATAGCAAAGCGGATCGGACATACTCATCTTCACCGCCCGTATAACCGAGAATCCCCCCCCCGGCAACGTCCGCGTGACAAGCCATCCATCCCGTGCAAAGGATCTCCCATGCCCAGGGGAAAAACCATCGCCCGCGCCGCCGCCGCTGCCGCCCTCACCCTCGCCGCCCAGGCCGGTGATTTCATCCGCGTCCGGGAAAACGACGACTCCGCCCGCCTCCAGACGGCCGTCACCCGCTTCGAGAAAAACGGCGCTACCGTCGACCTCGTCGGCGCCATCCACATCGCCGATGCCGACTACTACAAAGACCTCAACACCCGCTTCCAGTCCTACGACTCCGTGTTGTTCGAAATGATCGGCGGCGAAAACCTCAACCAACAACCCAACCCGGCCCCCGCCGCCCAACCCGCCGCCGCGGACGCCCCGCCCGAACAAATCGACGCCCTCCGCAAAATCTACCAAATGGTCTCCCGCTTCCTCAAACTCACCGGACAAGCGGAATCCATCGACTACACCGCCGATAACTTCGTCCACGCCGACCTCACCCTCGCCGAGTTCGAGCAAGCCCAGAAAAACCGCGACGAATCCGTCCTCTCCTTCGCCATCAAGGCCAGCAAGGACGCCCCCAAACCCGCCAAGGAACCCGACACCGCCCGACTCCTCAAGGCCATGCTCACCGGCCAGTCCGACGCCATCAAACTCGAAATCGTCCACACCCTCGGCCAGGGCGACGACCAGATCGCCTCATTCGCCGGCGAAAGCGTCATCATCTCCGACCGCAACCAACGCTGCATGGAAGTCCTCGAAAAACAACTCGCCGACGGCAAAACCAACGTCGCCATCTTCTACGGTGCCGCCCATTTCCCCGACCTCTCCGCGCGCATGAAAACCGCCGGCTACCGCCAGACCAAACAGGAATGGCTCACCGCCTGGGACATCCCCAAACCCAAGGCCAAACCCGACACTCCGGAAATCGGGGAAAAGGACGCCGCCTGATTCTTTACCCGGCATTTACGGACGCCGCCCCATTCCCGTGAGAAACGTGGGGCGTCATGAAAACAACCACACTCATCCTCGCGTCCGCCCTCCTCTCCGCCCTCCCCCTCGCGGCGAAAACCACGGACCAGCCACCCGTCGACCCACCGCAGGACAAAGTCCAGATCGCCCTCCTGCTCGACACCTCCAACAGCATGGACGGCCTCATCGACCAGGCCAAAACCCAGCTCTGGAAAATCGTCAACACCTTCATCGACGCCCGCAAAAACGGCGCCGCTCCCTTCGTCGAGGTCGCCCTCTACGAATACGGCAACAACAACCAGCACGTCGGCAACCACTACATCCGCCAGGTCCAGCCGCTCAGCCGCGACCTCGATGAACTCAGCGCCCGACTCTTCGCCCTCACCACCAACGGCGGCGACGAATACTGCGGCGCCGTCATCCAGCGCGCCCTCGCCGACCTCTCATGGGACGCCAAACCCGGCACCTACAAGGCCATCTTCATCGCCGGCAACGAACCCTTCACCCAGGGCCCCGTCGACCCCCGCCAGGCCTGCAGGGACGGCCGCTCCAAAGGCATCGTCATCAACACCATCCACTGCGGCGACCGCGACGCCGGCATCTCCGGATCATGGCACGACGGCGCCGCCCTCTCCGGTGGAAAATTCCTGACCATCAACCAGGACAAGGCCGTCCGCCACATCGACGCCCCCCAGGACAAGGAAATCACCGACCTCGGAATCCAACTCAACAAAACCTACCTCGGCTACGGCACCCAACGGGAAAAAGCCATGGAAAGCCAGAACTCCGCCGACCATGCCGCCGCGCTCAACGCCCAATCCGGTGCCCACGTCCAGCGCTCCATCTCCAAAGCCAGCACCAACTACCACAACGCCAACTGGGACCTCGTCGATGCCGTGAATGACCACCAGATCGACCTCGAAACCATCGAAAAATCCCAACTCCCGCCCGAGCTCCAGGCCCTCACCGCCGAACAACTCAAACAACGCGTCGAACAAGCCGCCAAAACCCGCGCCCAACTCCAGACCCGCATCCAACAACTCAACAAAGCCCGCCAGGCCCACATCGCACGCGAACAAGCGAAACAAGCCGACTCCAACGACCAAACGCTCGACCAGGCCATCGTCAACGCCACCCGCGAACAAGCCACCGCCCTCGGCTACACCTTCGGAAACTGACCCGCCCCGCCAACCACAAGCACAGCCCAGGCAGGGACGGATCTCCGAGCCGTCCGGCAGTAGCAGCGCCCGCAATAAACACCCCGCACCGATCACCCCCGGATTCCCGCCCCCGCCCCATCCCTCTTCACCATGGCTAAAGCATCCCGCTCCATCCCTCTTCACCGTGGCTGGAGCGTCCCGCTCCAGATCGTTCCGGGAGCGTCCCGCTCCCGTCCCCAACCCAAGCCACCCATCCCGAGACCACCTCTTTTTCGTGCCCCATCGCCAATTTCGTGGTTTCTATTCACCTAAGCCACCATGGAATCCCCATCCATCCTCGTCATCGAAGACGATCCCGCCGTCCGCCGCGGGATCATCGACGTGCTCGAATACGCCGGCTACCAAACCCTCGAAGCCGCCGACGGCCACACCGGCCTCAAGCTCGCCCTCACCGCCAACTACCGCCTGCTCCTGCTCGACCTCGTCATGCCCGGCCCCTCCGGATTCGACATCCTCAAAGCCCTCAAACGCAAACGCCCCGGCCAGGCCGTCATCATCCTCTCCGCCCGCGGCGAGGAAAACGACCGCGTCCGCGGCCTCACCGGCGGCGCCGACGACTACGTCGTCAAACCCTTCTCGATGAAGGAACTCCTCGCCCGCGTCGACGCCGTGCTCCGCCGCACCTGCGAACGCGCCGCACCCGCCGACCAACGCCCCATCCCCGGCGGCACCGCCGACTTCCGCGACAACTCCCTGCGTTTCGACGACGGCCACACCGAATCCCTCTCCGAAAAAGAAGCCGAACTCCTCCGCTACCTCATCGACTCCAACGGCCGCATCGTCTCACGCGACGAAATCCTCCGCCAACTCTGGAACCTCGACCCCGCACGCACCGACACCCGCACCCTCGACATGCACGTCATGCACCTCCGCGCCAAACTCCGCGACAAATCCCAGCGCCACCTCGCCACCATCCGCGGCAAAGGCTGGCGCTTCACCACGGAGACCCTCGCATGAAATCCTCACGCGCCGCCATCATCTGGTCCGCCCTCGCCATCTGCGCCCTCGCCGTGCTCGGCGCAATGACCGCACTCACCCGCGACATCCGCGCGTCACAGCGCGAACACGCCCTCGCCGAAACCCGCGCCGAACTCGAGGAAAACACCCGCCTCGCCCTCTGGCGCATCGATGCCGCAGGCTCCGACATCCTGCTGCGCGAAAACCAGCGCCCGCCATCCGACTACGATACATCTAGTAGACCACCCTCCGCCCCGTTCGGCGGCACCCCCGCCGTCCGCCTCCACTTCCAGATCCGCGACGGCCTGCTCACCTCCCCGGACGCCTCCGGAGATCCCGCCAAAACCGGAACCCTGCGCCAGTTGCTCACCGCAAACGGCGACATCCGCTCGCTCCTCGAACGCGCCGCCCTCCGCCATCAGGCCATCCGCCGGAACTGGGAACCCGAAACCACAACCCAGCTCAAACAAAAAGCCGCCCAGGCGCGCCAAGCCCCCTCCAAAGCCCAGCGCTCCAGCGCCGACAACCAGGCCGACTACAACCGCATCGAGCTCGCCCAGCGCTCCAAGCTCTTCTCCGGCCAGAACCCCGGCGTCAACAACCTCAACACCTACCTCGAAAACCAAGCACCCCAAGCCGGCCCCAACGACACCACCAACACCGCTCCAGCCATCCTCGAAATCACCGGCCTTTCACCCAGCTGGATCGGCGCCGAACTCTTCCTCATCCGCAACATCACCCGCGAACCCGGCGCCGATGACATCATCCAGGGCGTCTGGCTCGACACCACCCGCCTCAAACAACACC
The DNA here is from genome assembly GCA_030673875.1 of Verrucomicrobiota bacterium JB025. GTDB lineage: Bacteria > Verrucomicrobiota > Verrucomicrobiia > Verrucomicrobiales > Akkermansiaceae > Luteolibacter. The sequence continues at coordinate 14,496 of JAUTCT010000057.1, forward strand.
TCCTAACCGAAGTCACCGACCTCCTCCCGGACGCCACCCTCGAACCCCTCCCCACCCCCGCCGACGATCCGCTCGCCCTCGTCTCCTTCCCCTTCCTCCTCCACCGCGGCCAGCCCCCCGCCATCCCCTCACCGCCATGGAACCGCGCCCTCCTCACCGGCTGGGCCGCCGTCCTCCTCGCCCTGCTCGCCGTCACCATCCTCGTCCGCGGCATCATGCGCCTCAGCGAACGCCGCGCCTCATTCGTCTCCGCCGTCACCCACGAACTCCGCACCCCGCTCACCACCTTCCGCCTCTACTCGGAAATGCTCGAAGGCGGCGTCGTCAAAAAACAAAACCAATCCCAATACCTCCGCGTCCTCACCACCGAAGCCGACCGCCTCACCCACCTCGTCGAAAACGTGCTCGCCTTCTCACGCATCGAACGCGGCAACGCGCGCTCCCAGGTCAAAACCATCCCCGTCGGCGAACTCCTCGAATCCTTCCGCGACCGCCTCACATCCCGCCTCGCTTCCGCAAACCTCACCCTCGACATGCGCACCGACGACCCCACCCCCGTCCGCGCAGACACCGCCGCCGTCGAACACATCCTCTTCAACCTCATCGACAACGCCGCCAAATACGCCGCAAACAGCACCCCGCCGGCCGTCGAAATCCGCACCCGCTCCGCAGGCAAACACCTCGCCATCAGCGTGCGCGACCACGGCCCCGGCATCACCGACGACGACCGCTCCCGCATCTTCCGCCCGTTCCACAAATCCGCCCGCCAGGCCGCCGAATCCAAACCCGGCGTCGGCCTCGGACTCGCCCTCTCCAAACGCCTCGCCAAATCCCAACACGGCGACCTCACCTACACCGCCAACGCCTTCGAACTCACCCTCCCCGCCACCCGATAATCACCCGCCCGGCACAACCACATACCGCCTCAAGTGTCACCTCCCCCCTCCGGTCGCATCTCCCCGGTAGTGTCTGAGTCAAGGCTTCAGCCGATCTTCCCCCGCAGCACTCCGCCGCCGACCGCTCCCGCATCTTCCGCCCGTTCCACAAATCCGCCCGCCGCCAAGCCGCCAAATCCCAACACCGCGAACCCACCCTCCCCGCCTTCGAACTCACCCGCCAATCTCATCCAGGTGCCGCTTCAGGATCGGCCCCCAGCGCCGCACGTTTGACTCGCGCCGCATCGCATCGTGGTCGCCCGGGCACTCGTGGAGGTCGAAGCGCCCGTCCACCAGCCCCCGCCACCCCTGATGATGCGGGTCCGGCCTCTCGCTCGACTTCACATACATCATGTCTCCGGTGAAGCGCCCCGGCTGATATCTCCGCAAGGCATCCGCGTAAATATCCAGGATGTAGAAACTCCGCAGCTCCGGCGCAATCCGCCCGCCGTTTCGCTCCGCCTCCCGGCACCGCCTCCGGTTCTCCACCAACTCCGGATGCTCCCGCTCCAACCGCCGTTTCCGCCGGTACGACCTCACCAGTTTGCGCGGCCACCACAGCCCCTCGTCCAAGGCACCGCCCCCCATCTGCGGGCCCGGAAAATGCGAGTCCAGCAACATCAGGAACGGCACCTCCCCGCCACCGCGGGAAAGCTCCAGCGCGATCTGATAGGCGACCGTGCCGCCAAACGAAAACCCGCCTAACAAATACGGCCCGCGCGGCCACACCCGCCGGATCTGCCCGAGATAATGCGCGGCGATCGTCTCCACCGTGCGGAACCGCGCCGGCATCCCGTCCTGACTCTGGTGCTCCAATCCGTAGACCGCCCGGTCCGGCCCCAGCTCCCGCGGCAGCGTCGCGAAACTGTGGTCGCCATGGACCCAGAAAAATGGAACTCCCGCGTCGCTTTCCCGCACCACGATCAACGAATCGAACCCACCCGGTTTCTTCTCCCGAATCAACAGCTCCGCAAACGCCTCAACCGTCGGCGCACCAAACAAACTCGCCGGCCGCAGCGCGCAGCCAAACTCCTTTTCCACCCGCGCGATGATCTGGATCGCATGCAGCGAATCCGCCCCCAGCGCGAACACATCGTCATGCGCGCCGATCCTCTCCCGTCCCAGCACCGCCTCCCAGATCGCCGCCACCCGCCGCTCGGTGAGATTGCGCGGCTCCACGTAGTCCGCCGCAGCCACCGCCTCCTCATCCGGCTCCGGCAGTCCCCTCCGGTTGATCTTCCCGTTCTCCAGCCGCGGCAGCTCCTCGAGAACCGTCAGGCTCGCCGGCACCATGTAGTCCGGCAGCACCGTGCGCAGCTGTTTCCTCAGCTCCGCCAGCGGACCCACCCCATCCCCGCCGCCGACCAGATATCCGGCCAACGCCACATGCCCGCTCGCTTGCTCGACCGTCACCACCACGCATTCCCGCACCGACTCCACCGCCATCAGCGCCGCCTCCACCTCGCACAGCTCCACCCGGTAGCCGTTCACACTCACCTGCGAATCCTTCCGCCCCAGACAAAGCAGACATCCGTCCTCTTCGAAACACCCCAGGTCCCCCGTGTGATAGACCTGCTTGTCACCCTCTCCCGGCAGCGGGTGAAACACCTTCGCCGTCAGCCCCGGCTGACCCCAATACCCCTGCGCCAGATACCGGCTCGCCACCGTGATTTCCCCCACCTCGCCCGCCGCCACCGGCTGTCCCCCGCCGTCCACCAGCACCACCTCCATGTCATCCACCGCATAGCCCACCGGCATCCTCGCCCCGCTCAACTCCGTCTGCCCGTCGATCACATAGTGCCGGAAAATCCCCGTTTCCGTCGCCCCGATCACGTTCACCATCCTGCAGCCGTCACCGAAAAACCGCTGGAACAACTTCCCGTCCGGGACCGTCAGCGTCTCGCCACCCACATAGATGATCCGCAGGTCCGGAAACTCCTCACTCCCATCCAGCATCCCCGCGAACGAGCGGAACACCGAACTGATGAACCGGCAGATCCCGATCCTCTCGCGCGCCAGCCAGCCGGCCAGACCGCCCAGACCGTCCGCCTTCAGATCCCACGGATGCAGCGAAGCCCCGTGCACCAGCGGCAGCAACAACTCGCGCATCCCGCCGATCACGCTGCACGGCAGCAGGCACGACAACCGGTCGCCGGGCACCACCCCGAAGGTCCGCGCATGCCAGTCCACGCAGTGCAACATGTTGCGGTGGCACTGGACCACATCCTTCGGTTCACCGGTCGTCCCGGACGTGTGGAGGATCCACGCCGGCGCCTGCGGCGAAACCACCACCCCGGGGTCATCATCCCGCCCGCCCACACTCACGGACTCCAGCACCATCACCTCAGCCCCGCCCGCAGCGGCCGCATCCTCCGCCAGTCCGCGGCGCCCCTCATCGGTCACCACCAGGCGCGCATCCAGACTCACCAAAGTCCGCCGGATCCGTTCCGCCGGATTCGCCGGATGCATCACCGCCACAATCTTTCCCGCCTTCAGGATCCCCAAGATCGAAACCACCGAATGCAGCCCGTGCCCCGCCACCAGCGCCACCGGCTCACTGCCCGCACCCAGACGCCCCAGCACCGCATGCGCGACCCGGTTCGCCCGCCGGTTCAGCTCCGCGTAGCAAACCTCCACGTCCGCCTGTCTCACCGCCAGCGCCTCGGGAAACCGCCGCACCATCGCCTCGAAGCGCCCGCTGATCGTCCCCGGATCACCCTGACCGATGCGGTCGGATCGTAAATCATCCGGCGTCAGTTGCGCCGGGTCGGCAAGGTCGGGGGCATCTTGCATGGCGAAAATCGGGGAGGAGCCAATAGGAGAAATAGCAAAATATAGGAAGTCACCCGCCGCGTCAATAACGAGAGAACACCCCCGCTCCCTCCGGGCGACCACGCCACGGCACCACTCACTCGAGAAGCGCCAATAAGAACCACAGCTTCAGACTGATAATTCGCATCGCACTGATTTCATAAGACCACGTAGCAAATCAAAAGAGATGAATGCCGGAGTGGTTTCTCAAAATGGCAAGGCATGACGATGGCGTGGTGCCGGCACCACAACTGAGGAACAACGCCGCCATTTTGAGAAAACGCCCGGCCCTTTAATGCTTCGCGAAGCGCTACCCTTTAATCCCCCGCAATCTCATTCGTCGCTTTTGATTTGCGGAGTGGTATAAGACGTTTGAGGATGGAGAACTCCCAACTCGCGAGACCTTCGGCGCACAATGCCTTCTCAGGCAGAAAAGAATCAGTGATTTCAGTGCAATCAGTGGTTCTGCTGCCGAACTGATCAAGCGTTTCTCCCCAACTTGATCTCCCTGCACCACCCCATCCAGACCCGCAGCCCCCGCTCCAGCCGCCGCCGCGCACCTCAGCTGGGGAAATCAATCGAAAGATACCGCCGGTAGGCCTTCTTCATCTGGTCCTGGATCTCCTCGTAGCTCCGCCCGTCCAGCAAGAGCTTGCGCGCCTTCTTCTCGGGCATGCCGTCGCGCACCGCCTTCAGCCACGCCCGCACGCAGCGCCCGGGCTCCGCGTCCCCTTCCGGTTGGTCGGCATGCCAGAAATACACCATCGTCATCGCCCCGGATGCGTAATACCGCAGTGCGCCGTCACCCAGTCCGCCCCCGCTGCCACTCTGGTAAAACTTCTCCCGGCTCGCATCCAGAAGCCCCTCCAGCGTCACCGGAAACACAAACGAACCACCCACCCCCTTGCGCCCCTGGACGTAGTTCACCACATCCTCCAGCCGGTCGCTGAAATCAAACCGCCCGCCCCGCTTGTAGGGAGCCGATGCCACATACTCGGCAAAACCCTCGATCGCCCAAATCGGCAAGCCCCGGTCGCCGTAGTCGCGCATCGCATGCGTCAGCTCATGCACCAGCGTCGCGTTGTCGGAAATATCCTCGAGGATCAAGCGCTTGCCCGTATCCTTCACCCCCAGCGAACTGATCAGCGCCAGCGAATTCGGCCCCCTCGCTGTCCCTGCCGACCCGGGAATCCCGCCGGCCTCATGATAACTCCCCTCATCCGCAAACAACTTCACGTCAAACAACTCCATCCCGTCCCGCGACCCGAGCGGCATGCCCCACGGAAGATTCGATATCGCATCCAGAGTCGCCTCGTAAATCGTCGCAAAACCACTCACCACCCGCGAGGTCAGCCGACGGTCGCTCTCGAAACGGAAATGCGCCGACTGATAGATGTATTGGTTGTTCTCCTTGTCTTCCTTCACCACCACCACGTCGAAATCCGGAGCCGGCCCGGTCGTCCTCGGCACCGGCTTGTCGAATGGCTCCGTCCGGTTCTTGCCCGCCGGCTCGCCGGCACCCGTTCCCGCCGCACCCGCCGCCTCGTTTTCCTTCTGCCAATCCGCCACGAACACGCGGTCCGCCTCGGAAAGCTTCGCCAGCGGATAGTTGAACTCCTTGCGGTCCTTGCGCAGCAGCACGCTGTCGCCGCCCGCACTGACCAGATCGGCTTCGATTTCCTTGCCATCGGTGTTCGTCCAGGTCCGGGCGGAAAGACCCTCCCATCCCAGCATCAGTCCGAACAAACCAACCACCTGTAGCTTTCCTGCGAAAATCATATCTGCGTTCCTATCTGATCCCGGATATCAGGGCAAGAGTTTCGCAAACCGCAAAACCGCACCCATTTGAAACCCTCACACCGCCCCGGAAATCAGCAACTGAAATCGTCATGCCCGGCCCCCCCTCCGGCCACTCACCCTCCACCCCCGCAGAACGGCCAAATCACTCCGTTAACGCAAACCATTCGCATTTGTTTCTTTTTTGCGTTTTCCGTATTGCAAATTATTTGCGTTAAGTTTTGTCTGCCCGCGCATGAAACTACCAACCACAATCCTGTTCGCAGGCCTTCTCGCCCACAGCTCCCACGCAGCCCTCTACACCAGCGGCCACGCCGACCTCTTCGGCATTGGATACGAAGACGGGGACTTCGAACCTCACATCCATCTCGAAGGCGCCGTCGTCGACGGCACAACCATCGCAGACGCCGAATACCAACCCGGTGAAATCACCACCGTCGTCCCGCAGAGCACCTTCGATCTGGTCAGCGGCAACGGCGGCCGCCCGACCGACTCGGCCTGGGACGCCATCGGCGTCGCCGCCGGAGAATCCTACTGGTTCCTGCCCCAGAGCAGCTCGACCTCCAGCACCCTCGGCGCCCCCTTTGCCGGCGTCGGCACCGAGGAACTCGTCGGCTCGGACTGGACCACCGACATCACCATTGCCCTGGTTTCCGTCAGCGGCCCCGGTGAATTCTCCATGTGGCAGGACGGCCTCTCCCCCAGCTTCGCCTTCTCCACCGTCGACGGCATCGACTCCACGGACATCCTCACCGTCGCAGCCGGCTCCCACGCCCACTACAACTGGGGCTTCACCGAACAAGGCACCTACGACATCACGGTCGAAGTCTCCGGCACCCACGTTACCGACGGCGACAAGTCCGCCACCGCCACCTACCAATTCCTCGTCGTTCCCGAGCCGTCTTCCTCGCTGCTCGGACTCGCCTCCGGTCTCATCCTGGTGCTCCGCCGCCGGCGCTAGTGCCACCCGGGCGGCACCCGCTCTTGCCCACCCCGCATTCCACCCCGCGTCCACCACCGGACGCGGGGTTTCTCTTACCCTTTCCCTTGCCCTTTCCCGTTGCCTGCTTGGCTCGTTCACGCCTCAGTTCGCCGGCGTCTCCACCCTCACCCGGCCGAAACACGCGGCACCGGAGGAAACGGTGGCATCCGACCTCACCGTCACCCGCTCCCAATTCTCATCCAGCGCTTCGGTGTCGGCCTCCACTCCACCCTCGCTCCACTCACCCGCCAGGCCATCGCTCCACTCCACCCCGTAGGAAACCCCGGCATCCTCATGAATCCTGCGGAAAAACCGCAGCGCCGGATAATGCTCCCCGCCGTCCTCGACAATCATCACCTCCGGCGCGGAGGCCTCGCCAAACTCCTCGTGCATCGGCGAACCACCCGCCGGATCCGTGCCAAACGCATACTCCAGAAGATTCACCCGCCCATCCTCATCCGGGTCCGCGCCCGCCCCGGCCAGGCTTTCGTCCATCACCGTTTCCGCCGGGAAATGCCCCGCCCTCCACTCCGCGAACCCACCCACCGTGAAATACACATCCACCGGATCACTGGTCGGCGCAGCGTCGGTCGCCCCATCCCCCAGATAGCCGTCCGCCTTCATCCTCACCCGGTAAACACCCCGCGCTCCAAACGACCAATACACGTGCGAATGGCCCGGAGATGCGAAGAAAAACACATCCGTCGAATCAATCTCGTCCACCGTCGACATCCAGACCACTACCGATCCCGCCTCGAAATCATACATCGAAAACTCCCCCGGCCCCTCCACCTCCACCAACGAAACCCTGATCCACGGCTGCGCCACACCCGACACCCGCGGATCCGTCTCGACATACGAACCAAACACCCCCGTCTGCGCGTTCTGAAAACCCGGCCACGTGTAACCAAAGTCGCTCGAAGATATAATCCAAACCGGCTCACCCGCATCCACCCCCAGGAACTCCCACGTGGTGCCGGATGGCCGCACGTAGCGCTCGCCATCCTGAAAGTCCAGATCCCTCAGCGGCAGATAAACCGTCTCCGGATCCACCACCCCGGTGTTGGTTTCCAGATGCCAGGACCACCCGCCGTCCCCGTAGCTCGGCACCACGTCCACATGCTCAGCCAGCGGTGATAACCCGCTCGCCGCCACCGTTCCCGCGGTCAGGCCGCCCGCCACTATCGCCTGTCTCAGTTGTTTCATCATGATTCGTATCCCACCGGCACGGCGATGTTCTCACCGCTCTCGATCTTCTTCCTCACCTCCGCTGCCGTCCGCGACTCCACCCGCCCGTCGGCATACAAATAGTTCGACCGCTTGCCCATGTGGCGGTCCGGCGCAATGTCCGCCGTCACCGCCGACCACGACGTCCAGCGCGCCGAATGCGTGTGGTCGTTCCCCGGCCCGGCCGGAACCTCGTCCGAACAACAAAACGCCAGAAGCGTCTGCGTCATGTCCTCCAGCAACGCCGGCCGGTTCATCGCCTCCCCCACCGCGTTGCCAAACGCATCCGTCGTCGGGACAAACACATAGCTGTTCAGCACATAGCTCGTACCCTTCTGCGCCAGCCGCTCCGCCGCATTCGGATCCGCCGGACAAACCCGCGTCTCGTCAAAATCCCCCAGATAGTCCTCCAGCTGATAAATCCACGCATTCTCCAGCGAGGCCGTATGCGCCGTCTCCGGATACGCTCCGGTGTCATTCGCATACAGCTGCATCGCCACCCCGATCTGCCGCATGTTCCCCATGCACGCCACCTCGTCCGCCTTCCCTCGGGCCACCCTCGCCAACGAAAACCCCACCAACGCCATAACCCCGACCATCACCACCACCACCAGCAACTCCAACAGGGTGAACCCCCGCTCACCCGCCAATCTCGTTCCCGTCAATCGCTCACGTCGCACGCAGGCAGCACTAATGCAACCTTTTCGCTAATGCAAATCTTTTGCGTTTGATTATTCCCCACCCAAGGTGGCACCCACAATGCCCACCCTCCGCCGCACGCCCGCTACCCCAGCTCGATCCCCACCGGACAATGGTCCGACCCCATCACCTCAGGCAGGATCCACGCATCCTTCACCCGGTCCATGAACCCGTCGGAAACCCCGAAGTAGTCAATCCGCCACCCCACATTCCTCTGCCGCGCACCCGCCCGATACGACCACCACGAATACGCATCCTCCTTGTCCGGGTAATGATGCCGGAACGTGTCCGTGAACCCCGCATCCAGCAACTGCGTGAAACTCGACCGCTCCTCGTCCGAAAACCCCGGATTCCGCCGGTTCTCCTTCGGCCGCGCCAGATCGATCTCGTGATGCGCCACATTCAGGTCCCCGCAAAACACCACCGGCTTGCGCTCCGCCTCCCGCGCCACGTGCTCGCGAAACGCCGCATCCCACTCCAACCGGTACGGGAGCCGCCGCAACTCGTTCTGCGCGTTCGGCGTATACACATTCACCAGAATGAAATCCGGATACTCCAGAGTCAGCACCCGACCCTCCTTGTCGTGCTCCTCAATCCCCAATCCCTCCTTCACATCCAATGGTTCCTCACGGGAAAACGCAACCACTCCGGAATACCCGGGTTTATCCGCACAACTCCAATAATTCCGATAACCCCCGAACTCCAGCGGCAGCTCGACCTGCTCCGGCCGCGCCTTGCTCTCCTGCAAACACAGGATGTCCGGACTCTCGACACTCACGAAATCCGCGAACCCCTTCTTCAACACCGCTCGAATCCCGTTCACATTCCACGATAGCAACTTCATGCCGCACACCATCCGGGAACCCGCCCCGCTTGACAAGCGCCAGCCAGCGCCATCACCCCGCACCCAAACCCGATGCTTGAAATCCATCACCAATAACGAAAGACTGCAAACGCGCGTGAAACCCTCATTTTCAACCGAATATGAAAGAGCTCCCGGCTTCACGCCGTTAAAACCAACCGACCCGATCAACCAGTGTTAGAACTCAAGGACGTCAGTTTCAACATCCGCAAGGATGGCGAGGATATGCCTCTGCTCGAGGAGATCTCCCTCCACGTGCCCAAAGGACACTTCATGGCCATCGTCGGACCGTCCGGTTGCGGGAAAACCACCCTCCTCAAAACCATCGCCGGCCTCAACCCGGAATCCGCCGGATCCCTCCACTGGAACGGCCGGAACCTCTCCGAAGACGGCGACTTCTCACCCGCGGAAATCGGCTACGTCCCCCAGTTCTCCATCGCATACGACCCCCTCACCATCGACGAATCCGTCGAAGCCGCCACCAGACTCCGCGTCCGCTCCGCCACCACCGGCGAACTCGACCACCGCATCGACCGCGTGCTCGAGGAAACCGGCCTCACCGCCATCAGCGACCGCCACGTCAAAATCCTCTCCGGCGGACAAAAACGCCGCCTCGGCCTCGCCATGGAGCTCGTCTCCGACCCCGGAATCCTCCTCTGCGACGAAGTCACCTCCGGCCTCGACCCACGCTCCGAACGCGAAATCGTCCGCCTCCTCCACGACCTCTCACGCAAGGACGGCCGCATCGTGCTCTCCGTCACCCACTCACTCTCCCACCTCGAACTCTACGACTCGATCCTCGTCCTCCACGAAGGACGCGTCGCCTTCCACGGACCGCCCGAGCGCCTCACCCACTACTTCTCCGTGCATGACACCGAGGAAGTCTACCCGAGACTCGCCACCCAGACCGCCGACCGCTGGCACCAGTCATGGGTCAAACACCGGGACTCCTACCGGAAAATGCTCGAGCACAACCGCGAAAAACTCATCGCCAACGGCGGACTCCAGGTCCCCGCCGAACCGACCGAAACCGCCGGCCAGGACACCGCCGCCGCCACCGAAACGCCGGCCCCTCCGGAAACCCGGAAAAACAAACCCGCGACCACCCCGCCCGCCGGTCCGCCACCCATCAAAACCCCCGGCTTCTTCAGCCAGTTCGCCACCCTGCTCTCCCGCCGCTGGCGCATCTTCTTCCGCGACAAAGGCCAGGTCTTCCTCCAGCTCGCCATCCTCATCTGCTTCCCCATCATCGTCACCCTCTTCTCGGACAAGGCCTCCGGCAACATCCGCCGCTACTCGGACACCCGCCCGAGCGACGTCTTTACCGAGATCCAGGAAGTCCAGAGCGTGCGCGCAGACCAAGCCAAAGTCGGCTCCGCCGTCTCCGGAATCATCATGTTCCAGGTCGTCCTGCTCGCCCTCATGGGGTCAAACAACTCCGCACGCGAAATCGCCAGCGAACGCCAAATCTACGAAAAGGAGAAATTCGGCGGCCTCAGACCCTCCGCCTACCTCGCCTCAAAAGTCGCCTTCCTCTCCTGCCTCGTCATCACCCAGTCGCTGTGGATGGCCTTCTTCGTCAACTTCTTCGGCCCCTTCCGCGGCGACTTCGTGCAACACGCCGCCTTCCTCCTGCTCATCAACGCCTCGATGACGGCCATCTGCCTCGCCATCTCGTCGCTCATGCGCACCGCCGAACAGGCATCCCTGCTCTCGATCTACCTCGTCGGCTTCCAGCTCCCGCTCTCCGGCGCCGTGCTCGCCCTGCCGGAAAACATCGACGCCTTCACCCGCCCGTTCATCTCCGCCTACTGGGCATGGTCCGGCTCCGTCGAAGCCCTCCAAACCCAGGTCCACTCGGCCGTCAAATCCGTCATCGACACCAGCCTCTCCGCCCAGGGGGCCTGCCTGTATGCGCTATGCGCACACATTGCAGTGGCATTGATCGCCGCATGGATCGGCGCCTCCAGACCCCAATGGGACTGAGGGAATTATCGCTCGATTCCACCGCCATCCGGCGTACAATCCCATCCAGCAAAAAACACCATCCCCATGGCACGCAGAGCTAGTTCACGCATCAATCCCGGCCTCATCCTCGGAGTCGCCGCCACCATCGCCGTCGCCATCTTCGCCGGAAAATCCCTCGTCGGAAAACAATCCGCATCCTTCGGCGACCTGCCGAAACTCCGCATGGACGAACTGCTCGAAAACGGCAACCAACTGCGCGGCAACGAATACGTCGTGCAGGGCCAGATCGACGAAAAACTCCAATGGACGCCGGACCACGGCCAACTCGTCAGCCTGAAAGTCGAAACCTCATCCGGCGACCAGTTCATCGGCATCGAAATCCCGCCAGAATTCGATAACCTCAACATCGACACCAAGCAAAACTACAGCTTCCGCGTCAGATTCAAACAAGGCGGCGTCGCCGTCGCCACCGGCGTCAACCGCCTCTGAAACCCGCCCGCAACGCAACGCAACGCACCGTCCACTCCAACGCCCAACGCCCGAAGCACTCCGCATGAAAGCCCGCTACCTTTTCCCGCTCCTCGCCGCCGGCATCACCCACGCCCAGGTCTACACGCCGCCGCCCGCCAACTCGGCCGCAAACAGCAACAACCCGCCGGCCGATACCGCCACCCGCGCCAAACCACAGGAGTCCCCCAGCATGTTCGGGCAGGAAATCCCGCTCCTCGACCCCTCCGCGGAAACCGTCACCGTCGGCGGCGTCGCCATCCCGCTCGGCGACAACCGGATCCTCAAGGCCCGCTTCGAAAAATACCTCAGCCAACCGCCCGAAAGCGGTGAAGCCGCCGAGGAATACCGCCAAACCATCGCCGGCATCCTCGACACCATCTCACCCTTCCGCGCCGGCGGGCCGGACCTCTACGCCGCCTTCAAACAACTCCCCGCCGCCTCCAGCTACCCCGGTGACGCCAACCTCTGCGGGTCCCTCGCCGAGTCGATCTACACCGCCATGCTCGCCAAGCAGGACGTCAACGGCCTGCAGAAACTCAACTCCGCCATGGAGCGTGAGAAAGAACAAATCATCGCCGACGGCGACTGGAAAGCCAGACACGAACGCGACATCACCCTCGGCGAAGTCGACCCGAAAAACTCCAGATCCTCGAAAACCGCCCAGGCCGCCGGCTCCGGAACCAACTCGCTCCGCTACACCAACACCCTGCGCCGCATCGCGGAAATCGAGGCCCTCAAAAAAGCCAACATCGCCCGCACCGAAGCACAAACCCTCCGCACCAAGGCCCAATACCAGGTCTCCATGGTCCAGTGGTTCGTCCAGCGCCGCTACGAACACGTCCTCATGGCCGCCAGATTCTACAACCAAATCTGGAAGGACGGCGACGCCACCCTGCGCATCAAAAAAGGCTCAGACGTCTCCAAACTCTTCTCCGAATCCGTCGGCGTCAGCCCCACCGTCGCCTCGCTCGACGCCCTCTCCAACGAAGCCATCCGCGAAGTCGAAAAATACGTCGAGGCCTTCGAACTCCTGCTCTCACGCGGCGACCTCCACTCCGCATCCCAGCGCCTGATGGAAGCCTACGCGCTCGGCGAATACCTCGCCCCCGTCGCCACCCTTGAACTCGAGAAAAAACGCCGCGTCCTCGAATACACCCGCGACCTCCACGAACTCTACGGAACCCTCCAGGCACGCGACTACACCAAAACCAAGGAACTCGCCGCACGCCTCAAGCAAAGCGCCAAAGACTTCCCGTCCTCCAAAGTCGACAGCGCCATCGCCGCATACACCCTCGCGTCCGACCTCGCCATCGAGGAAGCCAAAGGCCACCTGCTCGCCGGAGATAACGAAAAAGCCGCGGAAAAAATCAAATCCGCCACCGAAATCTGGCCGACCAACCCGAAACTCACCGAGTTCCGCAACCTCATCACCAGCTCGAGCGCCGTCGTCACCATCCGCAACGACTTCGACCGCCTCATGAGCGAAGGCAACTACCGCGAAATCTACCGCCGCCAATACGAAATCGCCCCCGCAATCGGCGGCGACCCCGCCCGCGAAGACGCCTTCAAACAAGTCATCACCAACCTCACCACCATCGAGGCCGCCCTCGGTAAAGCCGAGGAATTCTCCAAAATCGGCCAGAACTACGCCGCCTGGGAACAACTCGCCAAACTCCGCGAGGAATTCCCGGACGACCCGAAACTCGGCCGCAAACTCGAACTGCTTGCCCCCAAGGTCGCCGACTTCACCAAAGCCCTCGACCAGGCCCAGCAGTTTGAAAACCGCACCCCCGCCCAGACCGGCTCCGCCCTCTCATGGTATCTCAAGGCGCGCAGCATCTACCCGCGCAGCCAGCTCGCCCAGGACGGCGTCAAACGCCTCGTCGAGGAAATCCTCCCAGCCGATACCGGCTTCAAGCCGACCGTCAGCACCGAAGACTGAGCGCCTCACTCCGTCGCGGATGAATCCGGGGATCAGCCCCGATCGCCCGCAGCGACGCCGGCCCGTCAGACGATCACGTAGCCTTCCGTGCGTGTCAGTTCCTGATACCTGGCGGCGAGACGCCGGGTCATCGGACCGGGTTTGCCACCGTGATAGACCGTCTCGTCGATCCGGTTGATGGCGACAATTTCCCCCATCGTTCCCGTGCAGAACACCTCGTCCGCTTGATGGATTTCCTCCTCTGGCACATCGCGGATTTCCAGCGGAATCGCTTCTTCCCCGCATAGCTTGATGATCGTGTCGCGGGTGATTCCCGTAGGGCACGCCTTGGTGGTCGACGTGATGACCACATCGTTTTTCACCAGAAACACGTGGGTGGCATTGGTTTCCGCCAGGTTGCCCTCGGTATCCAGCATCAGCGCGTCGTCGGCCCCCGCGTCGTTGGCTTCGAGCTTGGCCAGAATGGACGTCAGCTGATTGCTCGAATGGATCCGCTGGTCGAGCACATCGGCGAAGGGGCGGCGCTGCCGGGCGGTGATGAGGAACAATCCGCCGGTGTCGTAAACCGGAGCCTTGTGCTCGGCGAGAACCATGATCGAACACCCCCGCGTGTTGATCCGCGGATCAAGCCCGGAGGTGTATTTGATGCCGCGCGAAACAATCAACCGGATGTGCACGGAGTCGTGCATGTCGTTTGCCTCCAGCGTCTGCCGCAGCGCCTGGATCAACTCCTCACGGCTCGGCATGCCCTCGTAGCGCAGCATTTCCGCACTCTTGAAGAGTCGGTCCAGATGCTCGTCGAGCTTGAAGATCCTCCCCTGATAGAGCCGGAGCCCCTCCCAGCAGGCATCACCATTCTGCACGGATGAATCGAAGGGGCTCACTCCCGCCTCATCGCGGTGGCTCAGCTTGCCATTGATGTAGACGATCAGGTCCTGGTTCTTGGGATTGTATTGCTGCAGCATGGTCGCGGATCACAGGTTGAGTTCGAGAAGTTCTTTGGGCTGTTGCGTGAGGTTAGTCCGTCCCTCATCGGAGACAATGACGATGTCCTCCGTGCGGACCCCGAAGCCATTTTCAAGATAGATCCCCGGCTCCACGGTAAACGCCATCCCCGGCGCCAACACCTCGTTTGCCGTGAATGGCGAGAGATTCAGCCCCGGATCGTGGGTCTCCAGACCAATGCTGTGGCCCAGGCCGTGGGTGAAGCTCCTGCCGTGACCGGCGCGCGTGATCACCTCGCGCGCGGCCCGGTCGACCTCGTGGGTCCCCACTCCGGGCTCCATCGCGGCGATCGCCGCCTCCTGCGCGGTGCGCACCGCCTCGTAAACCTCCCGCATCCGGCTGTCCGCCGTCCCCACGCAGACCGTCCGCGTCATGTCCGAGGCATAGCCATGGCGGAAAACCCCCAGGTCGAGCAGAAGCATGTCGTCCCGCTGGATCCGGGTGTCGTCGGGCAGGTGATGAATCTCCCAGGCGTTGCCGCCGACCGCGACAATCGGCGTGAACGAATAGCCATCCACCGCCTCGCGTTTTGCCATTTCCTCCAGCATGAGCCCCTGCACCATCCGCTCGCTCATGCCGAGTGCGATCTTCGGCAGCACGGCGGAAAAAATGCTCTCGTTGAGCCGTTGGGAATGCTCCAGCAACTCGATTTCCGCCGCGGACTTGATCCGGCGGACGCGCTCGATGGCGTCGGCGGAAATCAGCCGGTGGCCGGAAAACCTGGCTTCCATGGCAAGGAAACCCGCATGACTGAGCGCCACATCAACACCGATGCTCAGCTTCCGGCCCGCAAGCCGGCGCACCATGTCATCCACCGGCGGCTCCGTGGTGCTGAGTTCCAGCCCGGCAGCGACCGGCTCCGTCTGCGCTTCCGCCCACGGCAAGCTCCGGAACGACGTGTAGAGCACCGCACCGTCTTGCGTCAGCAGAAGCGTGCGCGGCTCACCCCGGAATCCACTCGCATAGCGGACGTTGGCGTGGTTGCTGGTGATCAGGGCATCCACTCCGAGGGACGCCATCTCCTCCCGAATCCGCCTGAGGCGCTCCTGCATTTCCTGGTGACTGAACGGGTGGGCGTGGGACATCGGCATGTTCTGGTTCGTGGTTCCTGGCGTTCACGGCCGCCATCATCCGGCGCGATCCACCCCGGCACCGAGGCGGTTCCTGCCGCGCCATCATCCGCAGCCATGAGGCCGCCTTTCTTCACCAGGATGCCCCGGAAGTAAATCGAATCCCGGTTGATTTCCCCAGCTCCGGCCTGCCCCCACCATCGCCAGTCCCCCCCTGGTGCTCTCACGATCCCGCCGGTCCGGCGTCCTCCGCCGCATCATACTTCGCGCCCTGCTCGATCCACCGCGCGATCAAGGCAATCTCCCCGGGCGTCATCACCAGGCCACTCTTCGGCGGCGGCATCACCTTCCCGGGATCCCTGGACATCATCCGCGCCAGCACCGGCGAATCCAGCGGCCGGCCCGGCACAATCGTCGCCCGCCCGCCCTTGCGCCCCGCATACGCATCCTCCGCCCGGTCCAGCCGCAGCGGATTCTTTTTCGGCTTCCGCGTCGCCCGGTCCGCCCCGTGACAATCAAAACAATACTCGGACATCACCGGCAACACGTGCTCATGAAAGGAAACCACCTCCGGCAAATCCACCTCCACCGCCGCCGGCCCGTCCGCACCCTGCGCGAACCGCACATCGTCCGCCGGATCACATGCCGCGAGACACCCCGCCATCAATAAAATCACTGCTCTCAAACGCATCATTCGCACCCCACAAACAAGAACTTCTGCGCCTCACCGCAACCTGATTCTCCAAAATCCCCGAGGTTTTTTCCAAACCCCACCCGCCGCCCGGCCAACCCTGCGCCGCACCTCATCCGCAAAAGCGAAATATCCTCACAACCCACTGGTTTCACATCTCTTGCAAGCACATCAACCAACCAAACGGCATCCCCGACCCCCAAAAACCATGCCTCTGATGAAACCGGTCCGCCTTTTTAAAAATTTTTCCTGCTTTATTCTCCCGATGCAACAGTGAACGAAGTGCGCGGGTTTTCCGCCAGGGCTGGGACGACAACTGCTTTCCGCAGCGCCCCGGCATCAAGCAAATGATTATCCGCAACCATCCGAGTATGAGAAAAAAAACCAAACGCCTTTTGAAATCATCATGGGGAGCCGCCATCGCCGCTCCTGCCGTCAGCCTGTTTCTATGCAGCTCGCTCGCTCATTCCCAGAGCGTCGTGTTCGAGGCTGATTTTGATTCCTCAACCGCCGTGATTGGTTCGGTCACCGCCAATGCCACCGCGGCAAACCTCGACAGCGGAACCGCCGTGGGAAGCTGGACCGCCGACACCTCAGCCCCGGGGGCCGTCATTTCCAACGGCACCGGAAACCACTCCTTCGTCTTTGACAAGGTCACCTCCGGCCTCAGCTCAAACTCGGTCACCGCCGACTTCAGCGAAAGCGTCGCCTTGGATAACCACACGCTCACGCTCGAAATGGACCTCTACGCCGTGCGCCAGGCCAACAACCAAATCGTCTACTTCTCACTCGACGATGCCAGCGGCACTCAGGCCTACCAGTTCGGCTTCCAGATGAACAACACCAAGAAGTTCCTCGCCACGGATTCCACCGGCACCAGCACCATCAGCTCCGCCAACGCAACCGGTGTCAACAACGGCTTCAAAAACCCGGCCGTCGACGGCTACCTCAGCTGGAACACCGCGTCGATGGTTCACGTCAAACTCGAGCTTTCTGGCGCCACTTCGCTCTCCGGCTCCCATGAAGCCGAGCTCAGCATCGATTGGAACGCCGATGGAGACTACGCCGACGACAGCGAATGGACCACCGTGAACATCGGCCCCAAATCCTACGGCGTGGACGAAATCAGCTCCCTGCGCATCTTCAACGATGACTCCGTCAACGGCGGTGCATGGATCGACAACCTCACCGTCACCTCATCGAGCTGGGTGCCCGCTGCCAGCACCCGCGGCCCCTTCAACCTCGCGAAATACCAAGCCACCACCGCCGACTCCGCCAATGGCACCTGGCCCACGCAGTTTGCCACCGATGGCTTCGTCACCCAGGACAGCCGCTGGGTCAGCGGCTCCAGCGGACCACACTGGCTCCAGGTCGACCTCGCCGTCCCGATGACGGTCGGCAGCGCCCACCTCTTCAGCGGCGGCACCTGGAATACCCCGATGTCGAACTTCGTCATGCAGTATGACAGCGGATCCGGCTGGACCGACATCCCCGGCACCGCCCGTTCCGGCAATACCGCAGTCGAGCAGAACCTGCTCTTCGATACTCCGGTCACCGCGCAAAGCTTCCGCCTCTACAGCACCGATGGCACCGCCCGCGTCATCGAACTAGCGCTCTACGCACCCACCGACGACGGCTCGCCCGTCCCCCTCGGCACCGACGTCGACCTCAACTTCGCCAAAATGCGCCAGTACGACTACTCGTCGGTCGACGGCGACAACTACCCGAAACTCGCCATCGACGGCTACGCCCATGACAGCTCCGCCTGGGCCAGTGCCAACACCGCCGGCCCGCACGACCTGGAAATCCACCTCCACTACGCCGAGGAAATCGGCGGCATCCACCTCTACTCGGGTTATCAAGGCCAAATCGGCAGCCAGATCAGCGACTTCGAAGTCGCCTACGAAAGCGACGGCAACTGGGTCACCTTCGACGGCGGATCGATCACCGGAAATACCGAGTTTGACCGCAGCGTCCGCTTCAACACACCGGTGAAAACCACCAAAATCCGCTTCCGCTCGCTGGATTCGACCCAGGCCATCGTCCGCGAACTCGTCGTCCTGCCGGAAATCGAAGACCCCTGGTTTCCCCTCGGCACCGATGCCAGCGACGAAGCCCCGCCAAGCGCCAGTTTCCTCGACTACGAGGACTCCTACCACACCATCGAAAACCGCTCGGAAGGAACCCGCCTGTCGTCGTCCGAAACCGGGTCCGTGCTGACCTCCGACGAACCGTGGTTCCAAGTCTTGCTGAACCTCGGCACCGACAGCTACCGCATCCGCAGCCACTCCACCGAAAAATGCTTCGAAGTCTCCCTCGCCTCCACCGCAGCAGGCGCCGCCATCGTCGAGGGCGAATACTCCAGCATGCCCCACCAACGCTGGCAACTCGTGCCCGTGGACGGCACCTACTTCCAGATCGTCAACGTCTGGTCCGGCCTCGTCCTCGGCGTCGACGGCACCCAGGTCGTGCAACAGGAACCCGACGGCAGCACCAGCCAACAATGGAAGATCAACTACCAGACGCACTACCCGAAAAAAGGCCAGGCCTCCCACTTCCACTTCAGCTCGTTGTTCAAACCGAGCTGGGGATACCGCTGGAACTACGACGAGGAAGACTCCCTGCTGCACGGACAATACATGCCCATGCAATGGGGCGCCATGGCCGCCTCCTCTCCCGCCATCCTGCGCTACCAACCGACCTGGTACGGCCGCGCCAAGCAAACCTCACTGCTCGGATTCAACGAACCCGACCTCGACGACCAGTCCAACATGACCGAGGAAACCGCCGCCTACCAATGGCCCCGGCTGGAACGCACCCGCCTGCCGCTGGTCGGCCCCGTGCCCGCCGCATACAAGGGATCCTGGCGCCAGAACTACGAAGCCATGGCCGATGAACAGGGGCTCCGCGCCGAATACATGGCCGTGCACTGGTACTCGCCCAACGGCGCCTCCACCGGCAGCCCGAGCACCCTCATCAGCAACATGGAGTACCTCTACAACCTCTATGGAAAACCCATCTGGCTCACCGAGTTCTCAACCCGTGACTTCGATGGAACCAAAACCACCTGGAGCCGCGCCGATAACTTCAACTTCCTCGCCGAATTCATGTGGCGCGCCGAGAGCCTCCCGTGGCTCAAGAAATACTCGGTCTTCGAATGGAGCCTCTACGGCGGCAACCCCGCCACCGACGACACCTCCAGCGAAGACCCGTTCGCCATGGACTCACCGCGCCTCGCGCTGCACATCTCCAATGACTCGAACGACCCCGGTTGGGAAGACCTGAGCGAATGCGGACTGCTCCTCGCCGGCTGGGACGGCGACGCCACGGTCCGCGATGACAAGGCCTACATCATCCACAACAAGGGTGGAAAAATGCGCCTCATCGACCACCCGGACGAAAGCACCGTCACCAGCGCCGATATCCTCCACCGCATCGCAACCGACCAGTTCATGCTCCAATCCGCGTCCGGCGGCAAAAAATACATCGTCGGCCTCAGCGACGGCCGCCGCCTCCACTACGACGGATCGTCGGTCGGCCTGTCCCCCGCCGGAACCACCGGCACCACCGTGGAATGGCAGCTCACCGAACACGAATACGGCTGGTTCTACATCGACCACCCCGCGACATCCAAACGCCTCCGCCTCACCGATGCCGGTGCCGTCAACGTCGTCAACAACACCGAAACCTACGACAACCTGAGGTTCCGCTTCATCACTCCCGCCCTGCCGATCTCGCTCACCGAAGTGCAGAGCCTGCCCTACGCGGAAAGCTTCGAAAACGGCATCGGCGCATGGCGCCAGTTCTACGATGACCCATACGACTGGGAAGTCGGCACCGGCGGCACTCCGAGCTCCGCAGCAGGCCCCTCCGGCGCCTCCGACGGCGACTTCTACCTGTTTGCCGAAGGACACGACTCCCCGGACTCCGGCGACGTCACCCAGGTCGAGTGCGCCTTCGATTTCAGCTCCATCACCACCGCCGAGCTGACCTTCGACTACCACATGTACGGCTCCTACATCGACTACCTCGCCGTCGATATCCACGACGGCACCAGCTGGACCACCGACGTCTGGTTCAAGGACAACCAGCAGCACTCCAGCAGCGAGGACCCCTGGTCCCAGGCCACCGTCGACCTCTCGTCCTACGTCGGCAACCCGGTCGTCACCATCCGCTTCCGCACCTCCCGCACGACCTGGAACTCGGCCGACCCCGCCATCGACAACATCGTCGTCCGCGAATTGCCCCGACCCCTGCCCTACGTCGAAACCTTCGAAGCCGGATTCGGCTCATGGTACCAAATGGCGGATGACGATATCGACTGGACCCGCAACAGCGGCCCCACAGAAACCACCTCAAGCGGCCCGTCCGGCGCATCCGAAGGGTCCTGGTACGTCTACTTCGAAGGCCACGACTCGGGCGTCAAAAACAAATCCGCCTCACTCGCGTGCACCTTCGACTTCAGCACCGTCTCCAGCGCGCAAATGACCTTCGACTACCACATGTATGGCGCTTTCATCGACTACCTCACGGTCGATGTCTTCGACGGAACCACCTGGTCCCCGGCCTTGTGGACCGCCAACGGCGAGCAGCACTCCGGCAGCGACGAGCCGTGGTCAACGGCGACCGTCGACCTCTCGGCATACGCCGGCCTGGCTGAAGTGACCATTCGCTTCACCAACAAGGAGATCACCTGGCACTCGGCGGATACCGCCATCGACTACATCCGCGTCGAAGAGGCATCATCCGCCTACGAGTCCTGGGCCGCAACTGCATTCAGCGGCGCTCCCGCGGGGACCGATACCAGCGCCGCAGGAAATCCGGACGGCGACGCCTACAACAACCTTGTGGAATGGGTCCTCGTTCTGGATCCAATGAAAGCCGACGCTCCAAATCTCTCGATTTCCGAAAGTTCCACCAATCTGGTTGTCAACTACAGCCGGCGCACCGCAGGCGGGCTTGAGGTCCGGGCGGCATGGTCCACCTCACTCATGGCAGACGACTGGCACTATGCCGGCGATGGACTGACCGAGACCGTCATCGAAACCATCGACGATGTGGAAGTGATGTCCGCTGCCGTTCCCATCGATGGCTCGAAAAAGTTCATCCGCTTGGAAGTTTGGCCGCTTGAGGACTGAAGCTTGA
This sequence comes from Verrucomicrobiota bacterium JB025, assembly GCA_030673875.1. Classification (GTDB taxonomy): domain Bacteria; phylum Verrucomicrobiota; class Verrucomicrobiia; order Verrucomicrobiales; family Akkermansiaceae; genus Luteolibacter. The sequence continues at coordinate 36,140 of JAUTCT010000057.1, forward strand.
GCACTGAAAAGTGAACCCTCATCCCCCCGGAACCGTCTCCAGTGATGGTTTCGGAGGGGACTCCAGCTCTGCAACCGGTCGCCCCCGGTTCACGCCCCCCTCAAGATCACCTCACTGAGCGGGATCCTCCCCATCGTGGGGATGAGCTGTCCGGCGACAATTAAAGCTGGGCGCTGACGACAATTAAAATTGACCCCTGGGTTGGTCGGATTTCGGGCGTTTTTGGCTTCAAGCTGGTTGACGCGTTGCGGGGTGGCGGGTGCCGCTCCGGGTTGTGGTCACTCGAA
>JAUTCT010000058.1 GCA_030673875.1 Verrucomicrobiota bacterium JB025
ATCGAGCAAATCGATCCCCGCCCGGCAGCAGGCAGCTCGCTGCTGAGTGATTCGGTGGCTTCCGGCGCGCCGGTGAGCGCCGCCTACCGCGGTGCGTTTGACGGCACGACCAACTGGGCGGCCGGCTGGACGTTCCTCGACGCGAACGGATTCTTTGACGCGACCGCGATGCCGACCATGGTCGATGTCGTGAGCGAACAGACGTCCGTCAACGCCACCTACGGTCTGGCCACCCTGAGCGGTGACACGACCTGGACCAGCGACAAGGTCTACATCCTCACCGACCGCGTTTACGTTCCGGACGGCGTGACCCTGACCATCGAGCCGGGGACCAAGATCTACAGCACCTTCACCAACGTCAACGATGACGACGACACCTCCAACGATCTGGTTGGTTCGCTGATCGTCTGCCGCGGCGGCATGCTCGAAGCGGAAGGGACTGCGGCCGAGCCGATCGTGTTTGACGCGATCCAGACGCTCGAAGTCGAGCGTGGCGTGGACCTGGCGTATGACGACGACGCCCTGATCGGACCGATGCCCAGCCCGAGTTCGAACGGCCTGTGGGGCGGCCTGGTGGTTCTCGGCAACGCCTACATCGCGGTGACCGATTCCAACGGCGACAACATCGGCAACAAGGTCATCGAAGGCTTTGTTCCGACCGGGTTCATCGACGGTGACGGTGACAGCCGCCCCGACGTGCTCGAGTATGGTTACGACTCCACGACCAACACGGTCGGCGCGACCTTCGCGCAGGACGACGCGGACGACAGCGGCACGATCAAATACGTTTCGATCCGGCACGGCGGCTACGAGTTCGGCTCGGACAACGAGATCAACGGGCTGACGCTCGCGGGTGTCGGCAGCGGCACCGAGGTTGAATACGTGGAAGTCGTCGGCAACGCGGACGACGGCGTCGAGTTCTTCGGTGGCACGGTTAACACCAGCCACATGGTGGTTGCCTACTGTGCGGACGATTCGTTCGACATCGACGAAGGCCACCAGGGGACGCACCAGTTCTGGTTCACGATCCAGAACCCGAACTTCGGCGACAACCTCGGCGAATGGGACGGAGTCGGCGGAGCCTCCAAGGGCTCGACCAATGCGGGCGTGATCCGCTCGAATCCGAAGATCTACAACGCGACGATGATCGGTGCTGGAGCGGACTCCTTCACCAACAGCGACGACGCGAAGGACAACGGCATCTACATGGACGACTACTTCAACGGCCAGGTCTACAACTCGGTGATCACGGATTCCGTGAATTTCCTGACCTCGTTCGCCAGTGACGGCGACGGTGGCGGCATCGTGTTCGACAGCAACACCGTGGGCGAGTTCGGCCAGTATGACGGCAGCGACGCGGGCTCCGTGCTTGCCGCATCTCCGACCGGCTACTACGTCAGCCAGTCCGGATTCAGCCTGGTGCCGAACAACGACAACACCGATCCGGACAGCGATCCGATGTTCACGGCCTACACCCGCACGGCTGAAGGGTTCATCGAGCAAATCGATCCCCGTCCGGCAGCAGGCAGCTCGCTGCTGAGTGATTCGGTGGCTTCCGGCGCGCCGGTGAGCGCCGCCTACCGCGGTGCGTTTGACGGCACGACCAACTGGGCGGCCGGTTGGACGTTCCTCGACGCGAACGGCTACTTCGGCGGCAGCTCGTCGACCGACACCGACGGTGACGGCCTGACCGACGCCGAGGAAGCCGTGATCGGCACCAACCCGGCGCTCTATGACACGGATGGCGACGGCATCTCCGACGGCCTCGAAGTCATCTATCAGGAGAGCAAGGGGCTCGATCCGCTGGTTTCCGACGCCTCTGCGGTGCTCACCGCGCTGTCCTCCGAGAGCGAGTTGCTCGACATCGGTTACTTCGCGGCTGAGATCAGCGGCGACGCATCCACCGTCACGCTCAAGCTCGAGGGTTCCACGACGCTGGGCGAATGGACCGAAGAGCAGGACGTGAGTGTGGACGCGCCGTCCGGCACCAAGTTCTACCGCTTCAGTGCGGGCGAATGATCCACTGATCCGACGATTGATTCGAAGTCGCCCGGTCGCAAGGCCGGGCGGCTTTTTTGTTACATGGTGGTTCGAGTGACGGTGACGAAACCGTCACATGGTAGGTGTCGATAAATGACGGCGATCTTCCTTTGATGCGCCCGCTTTGCGAGTCATGCGTATTTTACCATTATTGTTTGCCCTGCTTCCGGGGTTATCCACGATTTCCCATGCTCAGGATGCGTCGGATTCTCCGACGAAGAAGATGAAAGAGTCGGTCCACGAATGGATTGGCACCATGCGCGAGATCCAGCGCGAGGAGGACCATTGGGAGAGGGACCGGGAGGTGTTGGAAGACCAGCGTGACGCGCTGCGCGCCGAGATCGAGGATCTGCAAAAACTGGTCGCGGATGCGAAGGCCGACAAGGCCGGAGCTGCGGAGGGGGCCAAATCCGATACGGCGAAGCGCGAGTCATTGGTGAAGGCCAAGGACCTGCTCGGCGTAGAGGTCCGGAAGCTGGAGGAGGAGCTGGTGCCGATGCTGGACCTGTTGCCGCAGCCGCTGGCTGAAGACCCCCGGGTGAAGGAGTTGACGGGGCAGGTTCGCAAGGACGTGACGCTGAAGGGCGACGATGCCTCGAAGGGGCTGACCAAGCGGCTGAACAACGTGCTCAACCTGCTGAGCGAGGCTGAGAAATGGCAGCAGACAATTCACCTGAAGGATGAACTCCGGGTGACTGGCGACGGCAAGAAGCTCAATATGAAGGTGGTCTATTTCGGCCTCGCCGGTGCCTATGCGGTGGATGCCGAAGGGGAATACGGCATGGTCGGCAGGCCCGGCAGCGAGGGGTGGGAATTCATTGAAAACAACGATTTGGCGCCAGCGATCAACGAGCTGGTCACCGTGCTCAACGGGGATGCCGATGCCAAGTTCACCAATCTACCGATTCAACTGAAATGAGATTTGCATTCCGATTCCTCCTGCCGTTTGCGTTTGCGGGAGTGGTGTGTGGGCAGAGTGCCACGGACAAGAAGCTCGCGGATGCGAGAGAGCAGCTTGAGGCGACGCGCAACGAGTATACGGCGATGCGCCGGGCGTTGTATCGTGAGATCAACAAGCTGGATGACGAGGCTCTGGAGTTCGGCCGCGAGTTGCGTGGGCTGGAGAAGGAAGCCGCGCGGCGGTCCGCGAACGCGATGAACCTGAAGCGCGAGATCGAGGCTCGCGAGACCGAGTTCAACTATGCCGTCGGGGTGTTGGGAAACTACAGCGGGGCATTGTTGACGAGGGTTCACCCGGCGGAAAACCAGTTGTATCGGAGCCGCCTGGAAGAGGCGACGGCCAGGGCGGGTGCTTCCTTGGATGATCCCGAGGCGGAGCTTGGCGCGAGCATCGTTGCGGCGGAAGTCGGTCTGGAGCGATTGCGCGCGGTGATCGGTGGTCACCGGTTCGATGGCGAGGCGCTGCGCAACGGCACCGAGGCGACGGATGGATCGTTGTTGGTTTACGGTCCGTCGGTTTACATGGCGGCCAAGGATGGCTCGTTCGAAGGGGTGGCGACATTCGCGGAGAGCGGCACCGCGCTGCCGACGGTGGTAGCGCTGAGCAAGGAAGCGGTCGCCGAAGGAACGATTGCAAAAGCGATCCACGAGGGGGCTGGCGAACTGCCCTTTGATCCGACGATGGGCAAGGCGATCCAGGTGCTGGCCGCGCACGAGACGATCGGCGAGACGATTGAAAAAGGCGGAGTGGTGGGATACGCGATCCTGATTCTCGGGTTGATAGCCGTCGGACTGACGGTTTTCAAGGCGATCGAGATCATGCGGTTCCCGGTGCCATCCCGGCGGTTGATCAACGAGATCATCGACGATCTGCTGGCCGACGACCAGAAGGGCGCGATGGCCAAGGCATCCCGAGTTGGCGGAATGTCAGGGAAGATGGTGAAGACCGGTGTCGAGCAGTTCTACGAGAAGCGCCGGGTGTTGGAGGAGGCGTTGTTTGAAAAGCTGGTGGTGGTGAAGCCGCGGCTCGAGCGTTTTCTGCCGTTTCTCGGGCTGACGGCCGCGGCGGCTCCGCTGATGGGGCTACTGGGCACGGTGCTGGGGATCATCAAGACCTTCAAGGCGATGGCGTTGTATGGCTCCGGCAACCAGAAGGCGTTCACCCAGGGGATTTCCGAGGCGCTGATCACCACGGCGGAAGGTCTGGTGGTTGCGATTCCGGTGCTGGTGCTGCACGGCATCATGCGCAGTCTGGCCAAGGGCAAGTTCAACGAAGTCGAGGGGGTGGCGATCGCGCTGATGAATGGCACGACCGAGCTGGACAAACGAGGGTCCGAGGTGGCTCCGAAGAAGGAAGTGACGAACAACGACGAACCCGAGGACGAGGATCCCGAGTTGGTTTCCAATCCAGCCTGAAATTGAGTGATGTTCGGGATTTTTCGAGAAGCGTTGCAGGTGTTCCTGTCCGGAGGGGGGATCATGTTCATGCTGGGAGGCGTGGCGTGCATTCTCTACACCACGGCGTTCGCCGCGCTCTGGTATGTGATTCGCGGCAACCTGAACGGCAGGGACGCGGACCAGTGGGAGGCGTGGCTGGAGAACCCGGACAAGGCCGAGGGGCGGATGGGCGAGGCGATGCGCTACATCCTGCACGGCGACCGGTTGACGATCAAAACGGTGCACCGGCGCTTCACCGAAGTGCGCTTGAACGTGGTCTCCGCGATCGACCGGCGGCTGATGGTCGTCAACACCCTGACCGCCACCGCGCCGCTTGCCGGCCTGCTGGGCACGGTGATGGGGATGCTGGCGATGTTCGCCGGGCTTTCCCAAGGCCAGGGAGTGGGCGGCATGCAGGCGGTGGCGAGCGGCATGCAGGAGGCGCTGATCACGACCCAGACGGGGCTGACCATCGCCCTGCCCGGACTATTCATCGCGCTGGTGGTGAAGGCGAAGCGCGACGGGGTTTCCGCGGCGCTGGCGCAGCTGGAGAGCATGATCCTGACGAAGCGATTCAAACGATAACCAAAATTAGATAACAATGTTCGGACGTGGTACGAGTGACGATGCGGATGAGGAGGTTCATGTGGACCTTTCGCCGATGATCGACTGTCTTTTCATCCTGCTGATCTTCTTCATCGTTTCCACGGTGTTCGTGGAGGAGACGGGAGTGGAGGTGAACAAGCCCGACGTGGGGGCTTCGGCGAGTGCGCTGGACAGCAATTCGATCCTGCTGGCGGTGACCAAGGAGGACAAGGTGTTTTACGGTGGCGAGAGCATCGGGGTGCAGGGGGTGATCGGGAAGATCAAGCCGCTGATCACCGAGACTCCGGACATGCCGGTGATCATCCAGGGCGACAAGGATGCCTCGCACGGGATGGTGCAGCGGGTGCACGGGCAGGCGTTGCTGGCGGGCGCGCAGAAGGAGAAGATTTCGATTTCCTCGAAGTAACGGATGAAGCAGGAACTCCACGTTTACCGACCGCCGAGGGGGCGCTACACGGGAGTATTCTCGATTCTCGCGGGTGTGGTTGCGACGATTGCGGTGTTTGTGGCGATCCCGCTGTCGCAGAAGATTTCCGAAGCGGTTTCGCCGACGGCGATGCCGCAGCCGGAGATTGAGGTGGAGCCCCCGGAGTTCGCCGAGATGGACGAGCCGCCTCCGCCGGAAGAGGTGGAGGAAGAGCCGCCCGAGGAGCCGATGGAAGAGGCGCCGAACCTGGACCTGGGGATTGATCTGGGGGACCTGAGCGTGGGTGCCGGCGGCGGGTTTGTGGTGGAGATTCCGAAGTTTGCGATGGGCGGGGGAGACGACCCGTTTGGCGGTGGTGATCTGGACAGTCCGCCGCAGGCGTTTGCGAAGTCGCAGCCGATCTATCCGAGCCGGCTGCTGAGCAAGGGGATCGGCGGCAAGGTGCTGTGCGCGCTGACGATCGATGCGGACGGCAAGGTGACCGGGGCGAAGGTCCGGCAGTCGTCCGGGAATGCCGATTTGGATTCGGCCGCGTTGAAAGCGGCGAGGAAATGGAAGTTCAAGCCCGCCGTGCGGGGAGGGAAGAAGGTCAAGGCCACGGCCCTCGTTCCATTCAATTTCGAAGTAAAGAGATAGCCCTGAAAAATCATGCGACCGATCTTATCCACCATTCTGTTATTCGCGGTGAGCGTGCCGTCATTCGGCGAGAGGATCATTCCTCCGGGAAACCTGTTCCGCGACCCGCAGTTCGTGCGCGAGTTTGTGGGGAGTTATGGGTTTCATTCCGAGATCGAGCCGAAGGTGACCGCGGCGGAGAGCCGCGAGCTGGTGAAGATCCGCGAGATGTTCGAGAAAGGCCAGTTTTCCGCGGCGGAGAAGGAGCTTTCCCGGTTCATCAAGGACGTGGAGGCGCCGAGCGATCCGGCGAAGCAGCCGGCGAAGATCAGCGCGGCGATGGTGTTTGTGTTGGGCAACCTGTATTTCTCCTCGGAGCGCACGGACGAGGCGAGGCGGGCGTTTCTCGAGGCGCTGCGGCGTTTTCCGAAGTTCCGGCGGGCGCATGTGAACTTGGGATACCTATATGTTTCCATGGAGGATTTCGACAAGGCGATGCATCATTTCCAGCAGGCCGTGTCGCTGGGTGAGGGCAGTCCGCGGGTGTTTGGTCTGTTGGGGTATTGTTATCTGTTGAAGCAGAACCCGCTGGCGGCGGAGAACGCGTATCGGCAGGCGTATTTGCTCGATCCGGAGTCGAAGGACTGGAAGCTCGGTCTTTCCCAGGCGCTGATGCAGCAGGAGAAGCTCGAGGAGGCGACGGCGATTCTGGACACGCTGATCGACGCCTACCCCGAGGACAAGCAGCTGTGGCTGCAGCAGACCAGCGCGCTGCTCGGGCAGGAAAAGAAGATGGAGGCGGCGGTGAATCTGGAGGTGCTGCGGATGAAGGGGCTGGCCGATGAGTCGAACCTGACGCTGCTGGGCAATCTCTACATGGACCAGGGGGAGCCGCAGCTCGCGTTGTTCGCCTATCTGGCGGCGATGGAGAAGAGCGAGGCATTCGACATCGGCAAGGCGCTGAAGTCGGCGAAGATCCTGAATGATTACGGGTATCCGGAGAAGGCGGAGGCCTTCGTGCGGAAGGTGCGTTCCCGGGCGGGTGGAGACTTCAGCGAGTCCGACCGGACCGAGCTGGAGCTGGTCGAGGTGAAGATCGCGCGCAGCGCGGGTGAGATGGAGCGGGTCGGCGAGCTGTTGGAAGACCTCGTGGACCGCGATCCCTCTAACGGCGAGGTGCTTCTTGAACTGGGCAAGCACTACAGCACGCTGGCGAAGAGCGAGCAGGACGACGCGAAGCGGGAGCAGTGGTCCAGCGACGCGAAGACGCGCTTGCAGATGGCCGCCGACATGGCGGACAAGGATGTGGTTTACGGTGCGAGTCTGGCGCTCGGGCAGTTGTTCGTGCGCGAACAGCAGTATCTCAAGGCGATGCCGTATCTCGACCGGGCGAAGGAGGTCCGGAGTTCGGACGATCTGGTTTCCTATGTGAACAAGGTGAAGCGGGCGGCGGACCGTCAGCAGCAGCGCAACGAGCGCGAGCAGGACGAGCGCGCGGCGAAAGCAGACAAGACATCCTAACAAAAATGATCATGAAGCATATTCCCATCGGTCTCACTGTGCTGGCTCTGGCTGGGCAGGTGGAGGCCAACGACGCGCTCGATATCCTCGAGAACAACGAGCGGATCAACGAACTCGAGCTGCCGCCCGTCGGGGACGGGGAGGAAACGGTCGACCAAACGCCGGCGGTTTTCGTGCCCGTGGCCTATCCCGAGCGGCCGGAGATGAATGCGGTTTGGGACCGGCTTCCGGTTTACGAAAACCAGAACAACCGGTGGGTTCAGGAGGTTTCCCTGATGGGCGGATACGAGTGGGGTGGCTCGTGGGGTGACGCGAGGGTCAAGGGTGGGTCGGACACGGACCTCGACACCACGCGCACGCGCAGGGCGCGACTTGGTGCGCGGATGAAGATTTTCGGCAACACCGAGATTGAAGTCGTCGGGGAGTTTGCCGGTGACGCGGACTACCAGCGGATCGAGCGGATCAAGGCGAAGACCAGGATCGACACGTCGCGATTGGCGGCGGGGTCGTCATTTCTGGAATACGGCAAGTTCCAGCCGGGGTTCGGGATCGAGCAATCGAAGGATTCCAGCGAGTTGCTCACGCCGGAGCGGTCGCTGCTGGCCAACATGCTGATGCCGGCGAGCACGATGGGGGTGAGGTTTTCGCACGAGAGCGGGCCGTGGTCGTGGGGGATCGGTTGGTTTTCCGCGGATTCGGACCGTTATCTTCCGGGGATCGAGGGTGCCGGGTTCCTTGCGGCGAATCTGGCCTATGAGGAGACGTCCCGGCTGGACAGTGGGTCGGTGGTGCGGACCCGCTGGCATTTCGACTATCTGCATAACCTGGACGGCGAGGACAGCGAGTCGGTCCCGAGGTATGATCTGGCGGGCAATTTGTCCGCGAACGGCGGTCAGGCGATCGTGATGAATCCGGCATACAAGCACATGCTGTCCACCGGCATTTCGATGGAGTCCGAGGAGTTTGCGCTAGAGACCGAATTCCAGCTCGCCAATGGCGACGAGAGCGCGTGGGGTCTGACGATCACGCCGAGCTACTGGGTGATGCCCGGGGTGGTGCGGGTCGTCGGCCGCTATCATTACGCGGATTCGAATGGTGCGGGCGGCCTGTTCGGCGGAATGGGGGCGGGTTCGGATTCCTACTATGATTCGTCACCGACGTTCATCGGCGACGAGTTCCATTCGTTCTATGCCGGAGCCAACGTGCATTTCCACGAGGACAAGCTGGTGTTGCTCAACGGTCTCGAGTGGGCGACGATGAAGGACGAAGCGGGCGGCGGCTACGAGACCAGCGCGTGGATCTGGCACACCGGTGCGCGACTTTCGTTCTGACGGCCGGGCGGGCGGATTTCCAACGCCGGCTTTCCCGTGACGGGGAGGTCGGCGGTTTTCGTGCGGTGGGTTCAGGATGCGTCGTTGGCGGCCTTGAGCATGCCGCAGCCGGCGGCGACGTCGATGCCGCGGCGCTGGCGGAAGGTGCAGGGGAAGCCGGCGTCCAGCAGGATGCGCTGGAACTCGTGGCCGGTGTCGGATGCGTTGCCGGCGTAGCCGTTGGTCGGGTTGAGCGGGATCAGGTTGACGTGGGCGTCGATGCCGGCGAGCAGGGCTGCTAGGCGGCGGGCGGTTTCCGGCGAGTCGTTTTCTCCGGCGATGAGCGTCCACTCGAAGAAGATGCGTTTGCCGGTTTTTGCGCCGTAGTGGCGGCAGGTGGCGATGAGTTCGTCCAGCGGCCAGCGTTTGCTGACGGGGACGAGTGCGGCGCGTTCTTCTTCGCGTGATCCGTGGAGGCTGACGGCGAGGCGGTAGGGTGAGTTTTCCGCGGCGAGCCGCTGGATGCCGGGGACCACGCCGACGGTGCTGATGGCGATTTTGGACGGGCCGATGCCGATGCCGCGGTCGTCGGAGATGATTTCGAGCGCCTTGAGCACCGAGTCGATGTTGTGGAGAGGTTCGCCCATGCCCATCATGACGAGGTTGCGGAGGTGGCGGTCCGGGTGGCTTTGTTTGAGTGCGCGGCGGGCGTGGTGGACTTGGGCGGCGATTTCGCCGGGGCGGAGGTGGCGGGTGAAGCCCATCTGGCCGGTGGCGCAGAAGACGCAGCCCATGGCGCAGCCGACCTGGCTGGACACGCAGACGGTGTGGCGGCCTTGGTAGCCCATGAGCACGGTTTCGATGACCTGGCCGTCGTCGAGTTTGAGGAGGAACTTGCGGGTGAGTCCGTCGGTGCTGCGGATTTCGTCGACTTGTTCGGGTTGGTCGAGTTTCCACGGGCGGCCGGGGCCGACGTGTTTGTCGATCCAGCGCTGGAGTGGAGGCAGGAAATGGTGGTCGTGGAGGTGGCTGACGCCGTGCCTCTGGAGGGCGGTCCAGAGTGAGCGGGCGTGGTGGTGGATGACACCGTCGGCGGCAAGCACATCTGCCAGCTCCGGGAAGCTGAGGTCGTGCAGGGAGCGTGTGTCGGTCATGGGTGGAGTCATACTTCGGGGACGGGGTGGATCAAGTCGTGAATTTGGCGGTGCAGGCCGATGCTTCTTGTCAGCATCCCGGTCTGTTGGTAATGCCACACGCGCATGAGCGAATGGTTTTACGCGAAAGACGGGCAACAGAATGGACCGGTTGCAAAGGAGCAGTTGGTTGAGCTGCTGCGGAATGGCACGCTGACTCCGCAGGACATGGTCTGGACCTCGTCGATGAGCGACTGGCAGCCGGCGGCGAATGTGCAGGAGCTCGCGGGTGGTGGCGCGGCTGTGGCAGGCGCGCCGGAGGTGCTCGAGCCGTCCAACCCGTATGCCGTGTCCGAGGGGGCGCTGGCGGGAGCGGCTGCCGTGCAGGATCATCAGGTGGGGATCGGTGCGATCGTGCCGGGGAGCGAGCCGATCGACGTGATCGCCTGTTTGAAGCGTGGATTTGATCTGACGGTTAGAAATTTCGGCACGGTGTTGCTGATCGGTTTGGTTTACTTTGCGGTCTCGTTTGTTTCGTCGGTGATTTTCGGGCTCATTGACGGGATGCTTGGTTTTGGTGGCACGAGTCAGGAATTCCAGTCCAGTGCGGGCTCTGCCTCCGCCGAGTTTCAGTCGAACGGTCCGGTTTCGACCCTGGCCGGCGGTGTGTTGTCGGTTTTCCTGTCGTTGGGGCTGGCGCGTGCCGGGCTCAACATTGTGTCGGGCAAGCCGGCGACGGTCGGCATGTTGTTTGGTGAGGGGGACAAGCTGCTCAAGGCGATCGGTGCCTCGATTCTTTTTGGTGTGGCGGTGGTGGTTGGCCTCATCCTGCTGGTTGTTCCCGGCATTTACATCGCGCTGCGCTACGGGCAGTTCCTGAATGCGATTGTGGATCGTGATCTGGGAATCATGGAGTCGTTTCAATACAGTTCGGAGCTCACGACCAACAACCGGATATTGCTGCTGTTGTTGTGGTTGCTTTCGGTTGGCGTCGTGATTGCCGGCTGTCTGGCACTGGGTGTCGGTTTGTTGTTTGCCTATCCGGTGATGTGGCTGATGTGGCTGGTGGCCTACCGTTGGATGCAGTTTGGCAGCCGTGCGGTGATGGACCAGCCGGGCACGCAGATTCCGATGCTGGCGGCCAACGAGTGAGCGGATTCGGCTGGGCGGTCGTCCGGAGGCTCCGGCCGGACGGGGGAGTGCTCCGATTGTTGACGAAAGGTTCGCATCGGTGAGCCGGCTTGGACAGGATGCGGGCCATGAGCGACGGTGAAACGCATGCCGAACGCCGCAACCGGTCGATCCGGCTTGCGGTGGTGACATCGTTTCTCTCGAAAGCGGGGACGGTGTTGTTGCAGGCGCTGTCGATGCCGATCGCGATCCGGGTGCTGGGGCGCGAGGAGTTCGGGCTTTATACGACGGTGAACCTGACGCTGAGCACGGTGGCGATGCTGCAGGTGGGGGTGGGGCCGGCGCTGACCCACGGGCTGACGAAGGCGCGGGCGGGTGACGACGGGAAGTTGCAGCGGGCGCTGGGGTCGAGCGCGTTTTTCCTGATGGCCGGGGTGGCGTTGTTGGCGGGGTTGGCGCTGGGGCTGGTGCTGTTGGCGGTTCCGCTGCCGGTGATTTACGGTGAGGAATTCGAGGGCAAGCAAGGCATGCTGCGCCCGGCGCTGTGGGTGGGGCTTTTGTTGTTCCTGATGTTGTTTGTGCTCAATCTGACCGAGCGGATTCGGGAAGGGCACCTTGAGGTGGCGGCGAACAACACGTGGGGCGCGGTGGGCAATGTGCTGGCGGCGGTTTGTGTGGCCGGCGGGGTGTGGTATGTGCCGGAGGTCTGGTTTCTGGTGATCGCCGTGCATGGATCCCTGGTGGTGGCGAAGCTGGCGAACACCTTCGCGCTGTGGCGCAGGCATCCGCTGATGAAACCGAGGATATCGGCGTTCGATCCGGGGGTGGCGCGTTCGTTGTTTGGCGACGGGATGTTGTTTTCGGTGTGCACGCTGGTTCCCGGGCTGGTGGAATACAACGTGTTCGGCTGGATGGTCGGGCGGGCGCAGGGGCCGGACGATGTGGCGCTTTTCGGCGTGTTCATCACGATGACGATCATGCAGCTCGGGCTGGTGGTGATGCTGAGTGCGCCGACCTGGCCGGCGGTGGCGGAGGCGCTGGCGCGGGATGATCTGGCGTGGGCGCGGGGTGCGGCGAAGCGGCTCTACGGACTGGGTTCGTTGTTTGCCGTGTGTTCGTTTGTCGGCCTGGTGGCGGTCGGGTCGTGGGTGCTGGAGCTCTGGCTGGGCGAGGAATTTGCCGGGCTGCCGCGGAGTTTGCTGGCCTGTTACGGGTTGTATTTCGTTGCCCACGTCTGGCGGCACTTGAATCATGCGATGATGATTGGGACCGGGCAGGTGCCGAAGCTCACGAGGATCCAGTTGATTGAATCCGTGCTGGTCACGGCGCTGGGGTGGCTGGCGCTGGAATGGGGTGGTGTGGGGCCGATGCTGGCGGTGGCGGGAGTGACGATTTTTGCGCTGACCGGGTTGGTGCTGCCGGGAAAGGTGATAAGGAAACTGCGTGGTTAGCGGGTGTCGGGCATTTTTGCAGGGCAGGGTGGCCATGCTCCGCCGGTCCCGGGGATCAGCGTTGGTTGCGCTGCTTTACGAGGCGGCGGCACTCGGCGACGAAGTGGTTGCAGGCTTCCCGGCAGAGCAGCGGGATCGCTTCGTTTTTCGGGCCGGCGGTGGGGATGCCGTTGAAGCGGCTGGCTTCGCTGTCGTCGAGCGGGGTGTCTGCGTCGAGTTGCCAGAGGATGCGTTTGGCGCATTGGTGGGCGGGCCCGCAGACGGATTGCACGAGTGATTGTGCGTCCTCGTCGGTGATGGTGCGGGTGAAGCGATACATGCCGGTCTGGCGTTCCAGCTTGTCGCGGAGGTGCTGCACGTCGAGCTGGCCATCGCGCCGGGCGAGGTGGAGGCCGACGGCCGCGGGGTAGAAGATATCGAGGGCTTGAAGGAGTTCTTCGGGGGTCTCGAGCACCATGACCCAGCCGCGGATGAGGTTGCACTGGGCCTTGGCGAAGCGGTAGGTGCCGTCGTCGGAATAGGTCGAGATGGCGCGTGCGGAGGCCGCTGAGGTGTGGAGTTCGAGGCCGCCGTGGCTGGCTTGGTGAACCAATTCGGCGTCTTGGTGATGCGATAGCACGAAGTTCCCGTTGGAAGCATCCGCTTGAATCATGAGCTCGCCGATTCTGCGGATGCCGGATTGGATCAATGCGTCAAGTTTGCTGGCGATGGACATGAGTTTCTGATCTTGGTGAAAATTGATTATGAGTGACTGTTTTGCAGGGATTTGTCGAAATCTGCGATTTGGTCGAGGATGACGTCTGCGATGAGTGGTTCGGTTCCGATGGCTGAGCTGTAGTAGAGTCTTTTTCCGCGGAGGTGGTGGGGGTTGTGGCGGAAGACTTCGCGTTGGCTGGCGGCGGCGCCGACTTCATTTTCGATGCCGAGGAGGACAGGGATGTCCTGGAACGAGTGGAGGCCGTCGGCGATGAAGAAGGGGACGACGATGACGTTGGGGGTGTTGGAGAGTTTGTCCCAGTCGGCGACGAATGGTTGTTCTTCCATGAAGGCGTCGTGGACGGCGGCGAAGCCGGCATCGGACTGGCGGATGAGTTCGACCTGATCGCGGATGGCCTTGGTGGAGTTCTGGTTGAGGCCGGTGCCGTGGCCGGTGATGATGAGGGTGGTGGTGGACGGGTCGATGTCCGGGGCGACTTCGCGGGCGCGGCGGAGGATGAGCTGGGTCATCGAGCGGTGGATTCCGACGGGTGGGCAGTAATGCAGGGTTTTGCCGGCGCGGTGGGTGGTGGATCCGCTGAGTTCGAATTCGCGGGGGATGACTTCCTGGGTGAAGTAGCCTTCGCTGATGAAGTCCGGGACGATGTAGATTTCATCGGAATCGACCATGTAGAGGGCCTCGCGCATGGAGGGTTCTTCCTTCCAGAAGCAGGTCTGGACTTCGGCGAAGAGGTTGCGGGAGCGGATCTCGTCGGCGTGGTCGAAGTAGGGGGTGGAGGAGTCCGGGTTTTCGGTGGAGCCGTGGCCGACGATGAGGAGTGCGGTGTTGGGTTTGGGCTCGATGGGCATGGGGGGAAGCGTGGCGAGGATGCCGTGGAATGCAAGAAAGAGGATTGGTCCGCAGCGCCAGGGCGATCAAGCGAAGGAACAACCCACTCAGGAAGCGCCAATAAGAACCACGGATTCAGACTGATGAGACGGATTTCACTGATTTTTTAAGACCTTTGAGGGTGAAGACCTCCCAACTCGCGAGACATTCGGAGCACCATGCCTTGCCAGATAGAGAACCATCATTGAATTCAGTGGTTCTGCTGCCGAGCTGATCAAGCGTTTCTCCCATCTTGATCGCCAGATCGGAAGAGCGACGAGTAGGGAAAGAGTG
>JAUTCT010000059.1 GCA_030673875.1 Verrucomicrobiota bacterium JB025
GACTCTTCGACCTTCGACCTTCGACCTTCGACCTTCGACCTTCGACCTTCGACTCTTCGACCTTCGACTCTTCGACCTTCGACCTTCGACTCTTCGACTCTTCGACTCTTCGACCTTCGACCTTCGACCTTCGACCTTCGACCTTCGACCTTCGACTCTTCGACCTTCGACTCTTCGACCTTCGACCTTCGACCTTCGACTCTTCCCCCTCCGCATGACCCCGCCAACCGACCCCAGGCCGCATGATCATGAGGGCTTGGTGTTTTCCCACATCCTCTCCGCCGGCAAATCCCTGCCCATGGACTGGACAAAAATCGCAGAGTGGACCCCCGCGCAAGGGCTGCTCTGGATCCACCTCGACTACGCCAACGAGGTGTCACGGCGGTGGCTTGCCGAACAAAGCGGGCTCGATCCAGTGGTGCGCGAGGCCCTGCTGGCCGAAGAAACCCGGCCGCGCTGGGTCGTCGGCGCGGATTCCCTGTTGCTCATCCTCCGCGGCGTCAACTGCAACCCGGGCGCCGACCCCGAAGATATGGTCTCCATCCGGATCTGGCTCGAGGGACACCGCATCATCAGCATGCGCAACCGCCGAAGCATGGCCGTCGACGACATCAATCGTAAAATCCACGCCGGCGACGGCCCCACCACAACCGGTGAATTCCTCTACATGACCGCCGGCAGGATCACCGACCGCATCTCCAACGTGATCAGCGGAATCGATGACAGCGTCGATGAACTCGAGGAACTCGTCGTCGAAAAAGAAAGCGAGGAACTGCGACCAAAACTCGCCAACCTGCGCCGCCAAACCATCAGCCTGCGACGCTACATCTCACCCCAGCGCGACGTCCTGAGCCAGCTGCTGAGCCAGCGCCTCAGCTGGCTGACCGACCTCGACCGCGTCCGCCTGCGCGAAATCGCCGAACGCACCGCCAGATTCGTCGACGACCTCGATTCCGCCCGCGACCGCGCCGCCATCACCCAGGAAGAACTCAACAACCACATCTCGGAGCGCATGAACAAAACCATGTATGTGCTCTCGATCGTCGCCGCCATCTTCCTGCCGCTCGGCCTCATCACCGGACTCCTCGGAATCAACGTCGGCGGCATCCCCGGCACGGAAAACCACTTCGCATTCGCCGCCGTCTGCCTGCTGCTCGTGCTCTTCGGCGTCGTCCAATATCTGTTGTTCAAGCGCATGAAATGGCTCTGACCGCACCTCCGGCGTGAGCCCGGCGGAAACCCTCGCCGGGCACCTCGCAACGCCGGCCCGCTCCGCCGCGCGGCGCACCCACCGACCACCATTCGACCGGGCACCAACCGAATCCAGCCACCCGCCGCACGCCCAAACTTTCCTTGGCACACTCCGCAAATCTCGCTAATTGTAGTCACAATGAGTCCAAAAGTCGAAATCACCGTTGATGGGAAACACTTGGATATTCCCTGCGTCGTCGGCTCCGAAGGCGAAATCGGAGTGGATATCTCCCAGCTCCGTGCCGAAACCGGAGCCATCACCCTCGACCCCGGATACGGCAACACCGGTGCCTGCCAGAGCAACATCACCTTCATCGACGGCGACAAGGGAATCCTCCGCTACCGCGGCTACGATATCGCCGAACTCGCCGCACAAAGCACCTTCATCGAGACCGCCTACCTGCTCATCTACGGCCACCTCCCGTCGCGCGCCGAACTCTCCGACTTCTCGGACCAGCTCACCGAAAACCAAATGCTCCACGAGAGCATGCGCAACCACTTCGAAGGCTTCCCCCCGACCGCCCACCCGATGGCCATCCTCTCGGCCATGATCAACGCGGCATCCTCCTACCACCCCAATCTCATCAGCGGGAAAAACCGCCGCCGCCGGTTCCCCTACCACGCGGCCCGGCTCATTTCCCAGGTCCGCACCATCGCCGCGTTCTCCCACCGCAAAGCCCACGGGCTCCCCTTCATCTACCCGCGCAGCAACCTCAAATACACCGCGAACTTCCTCCACATGCTGTTCTCCCACCCCGGCGAACCCTGTGAACTCAAACCCGAAATCGTCCGCGCACTCGACATCATCTTCATCCTCCACGCCGACCACGAGCAAAACTGCTCCACCTCCACCGTCCGCATGGTCGCCTCATCCGAGGCCAACCTCTTCGCATCCGCCGCATCCGGCGTCTGCGCCCTCTGGGGCCCCCTCCACGGCGGCGCCAACCAGGCCGTGCTCAACATGCTCAAGGAAATCCGCCGCGACGGCGACGACGGCACCAAATTCCTCGACCAGGTCAAAAACAAGGCGGCCGGCAAACGCCTCATGGGCTTCGGCCACCGCGTCTACAAAAACTTCGACCCCCGCGCCACCATCATCAAACAACAGTGCGACAAGGTGCTCGCCCAACTCCACAAGTCCGACCCGCTGCTCGATATCGCCAAAAAACTCGAGGAAATCGCCCTCGCCGACGACTTCTTCGTCTCCCGCCAACTCTACCCGAACGTCGACTTCTACAGCGGCATCATCCTCCGCGCCATCGGCATCCCCGAAGACATGTTCACCGTGATGTTCGCCATCGGCCGCATGCCCGGCTGGATCGCCCACTACAAGGAAGTCATGGATCAGGAGAAACCGAAAATCTCCAGACCCCGCCAAATCTACACGGGGCCCACCCAGCGCGCCTACACGCCGATCACCGAGCGCTGACCGGCGGTCGTCCGGCTCCGCCCGGCCCGGGCACCCCCATGCCCCGCCGGCAGCGTCGCTGCTGGCGCCGCATCCCTGCGTCGGCCGCCTCATCGCGGGCGCGTTCTCAGTCCTTGCGCAAGCCCCGCCGGTAATCCGAGGGAGACACGCCCGCCAACTTGCGGAAATTCACCGTCAGCCGCTCGTTGCTCTGGAAGCCGCAGCGTTCCGCCACATGCGAAACCGGGAGATCGCCCGCCCCCAACAAACTCTTCGCCCGCTCCACCCGCTCGTGGAGCATCATCTCATGCGGCGAACGCTCCAGCGCATCGCGGAACCTCCGCTCCATCACCCGCCGGGACACCCCCACCAGCGCCGCCCATTCCTCCACCGTCCCGATCTCGGCAATGCGCGCGACCAACTCACGCATCGCCCGCCGGACAACCGGATCACCCACCGCCGCATACGAACTCGAACCGCGTGGCACGATTTCCAACGGCGGAATCAACACCGGATCCGCAATCTCCCCGCCCGCAAACAACCGTTCAATCACCTCCACCACCTTGCCGCCAAGACGGTGCCACGGCATCCGGATGCTCGAGAGCGCCGGCCGCGCCATCTCACACACCGTCTCATCGTCGTTCGCCGCGATCACCCCCACCTGAAACGGCACCTCCAAGCCCGCCTGCGCCGACGCCTCGAGCACATGCCGCCCCGTCGGGTCGTGCGCCGCAAAGATCCCCAACGGCCTCTCCCGCGCCCTCAGCCAGTCCATCATGTCCTCGTCCGGATCCCGCCAGTATTCGTCATACTGCCTCCAGTCGCGGAAATCCTCCCAATAAACCGGCACCTCACCCACCACCGATCGGAACCCCTCCAGCCGCTGCTCCGCATAGTGCGCACCCGCCCTGCCCACAAACGCATGCTTCCGGTATCCCCGCGCAATCAAATGCTCCGCCGCCAGGCGCCCGACCGCAATATCATCCACATCCACCCGCACCACACCATCCAGCGCCTGATCCGTTGGCACCAACACCACCGGACACCCCAGCCCAACCAATCGCTCGGTCAGCCCGGGCTGCACCTCGGTGATGATCGCCTCCGGCTTCCACTCACGCAGACTCGTCAGCAACTTGTCCGGATCCCGATACAGATCGATGATCCAGAAATCATACCCCAATCCCGCAAACGGCGCCAATCCCGGCGTCAATCGCCGCACGTTCACCGCACTCTGCACCACCGCAATCCGCTTGGAACTCTCCAGGAACCGATCCTGATTCGGGATTTCTTCACCATCCGGACGCATTTCATCAACAAGATACCGGATTTTGCGGTAGAAACGACAGCAAATTCCTGCGTATTCTTCCTATCCGGTGAAATCACATGACCCGGAATCCCAAACCAAAACCCAGCATCACCTCAAATCCATGAACACATTTCCTTGTGAACCCGTGAAATACGAAGGCCCGGATTCCAGAAATCCGCTCGCCTTCAAACACTACAAGGCTGACGAAATCATCGCCGGCAAATCCATGGCCGACTGGTTCCGCTTCGGCTGTGCCTACTGGCACACCATGCGCGGCACCGGCGCGGACCCCTTCGGCGTCGGCACCGCAGACCACCCGTGGGACGACGGCTCCGACTCCATCGCCAACGCACAAAACCGCGCCCGCGTGTTCTTCGATTTCCTCCAGAAAACCCAAATCGACTACTACTGCTTCCACGACCGCGACATCGCCCCGGAATGCGCCACCCTCGCCGAGTCCAACAAGGCGCTCGACCAAGTCGCCGACACCTTCGAGGAACTCCAGAAGGAAACCGGCAAAAAACTCCTCTGGGGCACCGCATGCGCCTTCGTCCACCCGCGCTACCAGCAGGGTGCCGCCACCAGCCCGAACGCCAACGTCTTCGCCTACGTCGGCGCTCAGGTCAAAAAAGCCATGGAAATCACCCACCGCCTCGGCGGTGAAGGCTACGTCTTCTGGGGCGGCCGCGAAGGCTACGCCTCACTCATCAATACCGACATGAAGCGCGAGCTCGACCACCTCGCCGCATTCCTCCACATGGCCGTCGACTACAAAAAGGAAATCGGCTTCACCGGCCAGTTCTACATCGAACCCAAACCGCAGGAACCCACCACCCACCAATACGACTCGGACGCCGCCGCATGCCTCAACTTCCTGCGCCAATACGACCTGCTCGACCACTTCAAGCTCAACATCGAAACCAACCACGCCACCCTCGCCGGCCACACGATGGAGCATGAACTCACCACCGCGCTCGACGCCGGCGCACTCGGCTCGATCGACGCCAACATGGGCACCCCCAACGTCGGCTGGGACACCGACCAATTTCCCACCGACCTCTACCTCACCACCAACACCATGCTCGTGCTCATGAAAATGGGCGGCTTCACCACCGGCGGCCTCAACTTCGATGCCAAGCTCCGCCGCCAGTCGCTGGACGCGGCCGACCTGATCCACGGCCATATCGGTGGCATGGACACCTGCGCGCGCGGGCTTCTGGCCGCGGCCGAGCTCATGGAAAAGGGCGACCTGTCGGATGCGGTGGCGAAGCGCTATGCCGGATGGCAGGCGCCGGAGGCAGCGGCCATGCTGAAGGGCGAGCGCACGCTGGAAGAGATTGCCGCGCGTGTGGAGCGAGAGGGCATCGACCCGCGTCCCGTCTCGGGCCGTCAGGAATACCTGGAGAACCTGGTCAACCGCCGCCTCTGAGCAGCGGTTCCTCGTCGCGCCTGCACGAAAACGAAAACCGCCGAAGCGTGAGCTTCGGCGGTTTGTCGTTCAGGCGGATCGATGCGGTCGTCGGGCCGGCGGGGATGCGTGCTCAGCGACCGTTCAGTCCGAGGCGGGCAGCGTTCGAGGCACCGGGCTCGCCGGCGCGGAACGACTGGAAGCGGGCCTGCTTCGCCGCGTCGCCCGACATGCCGAGATCGGCAAGGGTGCGCGGATCGGAGTCGGCGACCGAGAGCGCATGGACGCGCGTTGCGATACCGAAGGTGTTGCCGAGGACCCGGGTCAGGTAGGACATGGGTGCTCTCCATATGCTCGAGTTGCGTGTGCCGTTGCGGTTCGGGCGGTTCGCGCTGGCGAACTGTCCTGCCGCTCTGACCGGGGATATGGTCGCATTCGTGCTATCAGGCAAACCAAAAGAACTCATGTATATGATCAATTTCATTGAACTGAACCACCAGGAGGCCGAGCCATGGATCTGGTGCCGGGAAAAGGCACGCCGCTGATCGAGACGGACCTGTACAGGACCTTCCTCGTCATCGCGGAAACGGGAAGCTTTTCAAAGGCTTCCGAGGTGATCGGCCGTACGCCGTCGGCCGTCTCCATGCAGGTGAAAAAGCTGGAGACGCTGCTCGGTACTGCGGTTTTTGCAAGGGAGGGGCGCAGTGTCCGCATGACTGCGGAGGGCG
>JAUTCT010000060.1 GCA_030673875.1 Verrucomicrobiota bacterium JB025
GGCGGGCATGTCGAGATCGACCTCGACGAAGTCGATGTCAGTGCAGAACGGCGGGTCGGTGGAAACAGGTGGTCTGGACATGTCGGCCAGCATAGCCGGTCAGCCGTTCGCGCCTAGGAGGTCGATTTTAGGACGCTTACGTTTTTGGAGGCAACCGACGAATTGCGACGGGCCGCAGCAGGTGGTGGGGCGCGGGTGGGGTGGGTGGTGGAAACGAATCAGCCCCGGGTGGCGGGCACCCGGGGCTGATGGGAAGGTAGCGCCAGAGGATGAGCTCTGGCGTTGAGTTGCCGGGACGGCAGGGGTCAGTCGCGACGGCGGCGGAGCAGTGCGAGGAGGCCGATGCTTCCGAGCAGGGCGGCGCCGGGTTCCGGGATGTTGACGACGAGGTTGAGGCTTCCCTGTTCGAACCAGGCGGTGACGCCGCCACCGAGGTCGTAGGCGTTGGCTTCTCCCCAGTTCTCGATGGAGAGGGTGGAGAAGTCGGTTCCGGTGGTGTCGATGAGGGTGTAGGTGCCTCCGGTGGTGGCGGCGGTCAGGCCGACGAGGTCGTCGACACCGAAGGTGGAGTCGAGCATGACGGTTCCGGTGACGCTGAGGGTGTCGGTTTCGCTGAAGAAGAATTGAGCGCCTCCTTCGAGCGTGAGGTTTCCGCCGATCGATCCGGGTCCGCCGACGGTGGCACCGGATGAGATGGTGGTGTTGCCTCCCAGGGCACCGCTGACGAAGAGGGTGCCGGCGGAGGTGGTGGTTCCGGTGTAGGATGAGGCGTCACCGGCGATGGTGACCGTGCCGCTGTCGTTCACGATGGAGAGGTCACCGGATCCGGAGAGCGAGCCGTTGATGGTGAGGCTCTTGTTCCAACCGGCCATCAGTTCGGCACCGCCGGTGCCGATCACGACGTTGTTGTCGAGGGTGGTATGGCTGTCGCTGTTTTTGAGCCGGGCTCCGTTGTCGAGGGTGATGGTGCCGGTTCCGAGGGCGTTGTTAGCGGACATTTCGATGTTGACGCCATCGACGGTGACGGCGCCGGTGAGGGTTCCGGTGGAATGCATCCTCAAGGTGCCGCCAATATTGGCAGAGTCGTAATTTCTTTGTTCACCATTGATTTCCAATGCGCCTGTGCCCGTGAGGGCACCGCTTATCGTCGTGGTGGCACCGTCTAGAGCGAGTGAGCCGCCACCGCTCGAGATTTCGAATTCGCGCGTGCCGTAATCGCCGCCGTCAGTGCTGACAAACCTCGCATTATCAATGGTCACTTTGGAGCCAGCCGCGCCCAAATCCGAATCGCTATCGACCTGGACGTTGGCCGAGTTTTGCATGACCAGACCGGTGGTAAGGGTGTTGTTCATGCCGCCAATCTGAATGCGGCTGTTCGCATTGGTGCTGCCTCCACCGTCGAGCGTCAATACGCCGGTACCTGAAATGGTGGCTCCTCCCAAATTGTAGAAGGCCCTGCCATGGGCGTTCTGGAGCGTCCCGCCGTTGTCACCGATGACAATGCTAGTGATGCCATCCAAGTTGACATGGCTGGAGGATCCCTCGATCTTGCCGCCGTTGTCGAGGGTGATGGTTCCGGTTCCCAGAACACCACTGCTGCTGTTGCGGACCTCGACAGTGGAGCCGTCGATCGTCGTTCCACCGGAATAGGTGTTGCCCGAGCTGCTGATCCGCAGAATGCCGCCGCTATCAACGGTGAGGAGTCCGGTACCTGAAATTGCGCTGTCGATGGTGACGCGTTTGCCTGCGCCGCCGTCGAACCTGCCTCCGCCCGCATCCAGAGTGATCGCGCGACCGGTGAGGGTCATGTCGTTTTTGGCATAGAAGGTGCCGTCATCGAAGGTCAGACTTTCGCCCGCTGCACCCAACGAACCATCGGCTGTGACCCATACTTCAGCACCGGTGTTGATCGTGGTGCCGCCGGTGTAGGTGTTGGCGGTTCCGTCCAGCTGGATTTTGCCACTGCCAGCACCACTGGCATTGTCGTTGCCGTAGGTGAGGCCACCAGTGCCGGAAACAATACCGTCAAAGCGGTAGATGTTTCTGTTGCGGGAATGGATCAGGGAGGCGCCGCCGCTGATGACAATGTCCCGGCTTCCGAGAACCAAATGGTTGCCGTTGGCACCCAATGAAGCGCCGTTCAGGAGTGAAATCGTCTTGCCGGACTGGCCACCGCCGAGGGCGTAGCGGTCGGCAATAACATCGATGCCATCGAAGGTGAGGTTGCCGGTGTAGTTGGATGAATTGTCGTCACCGCTGGTGCCGGTGAGGGTGAGGCCGGTGGCAGTGCCTGCGGTGAAGGTGAGGTCGCCGCTGCCGCTGAGAGCCGAGCTGATGTCGAGGGTTCCGTTGAGGGTGACTCCGGCGCTGGTATTTGCGGCGAGGCCGGCGGTGGAGATCACGCTGTCGCCGCCGACGACGATGCCGGAGGCTCCGATTTCGATGCTGCCGGTGCCGGACAGGGTGGAGGCGGCGCTGAAGTCGAGGCCGGCAACCTGACGGGTGGTGGAGAGGTCGACCGAGCCTCCGGTGAAGGTGGCGATGTTGGTGATGAGGTCGTCGGCGGGAGCGGTGCCGCCCCAGTTGCCTCCATCTTCGTAGGTGGATCCGTCTCCGGCTCCGTCCCAGGTGACTGCGGTTTGTGCGGTGAGGGCTGTGGTGAGGCCGGTCAGGGTGACGACGGCCAAGACCAGGGGTGATCTCATGAATCTAGCTTTCATAGGGGGTAGTGCGAGTGGTTGGATCATTCGGGTGCTTGTATCGGGGTTTGATTCTGGAGACGTGGTCACCCGGAGAACATGACTCCTCATCCGCAAATCCTATTTTTTCGTTTTTTGGAGGGCAAGATGTCATGATGGAAGAATGGGTTTCCAAGTTGCGCGTGGATTGCAGGTCATCGTGGGTAGGTTTTGGCCGCGTGAGCGGAGCTATTTCACGGGCCGTTTGAGGACTTGTTTTTCCTTGAGAAGAAGTGGTTTGAGATTTGCGTAGTCGACGTTCTGGACGGTGACGTCTTCGTCGATGGCATGAGATGCGGCGATGGCGGCGGACTGGCCGAGGACCATGAAGACCGGTTCCATGCGGATGGATCCGAAGGCGATGTGGGAGGCGGAGACGCAGACGGGGACGAGGAGGTTTCCGCATTCGTGGGTTTTCGGGATGATCGAGCGGTAGGAGATGCCGTAGGGTTTGAGGCCGTGGATCTGGACGTCGCCTTCGTTGCGGGCGGCGCCGTTCTGGACGATGCGCTGGCAGTTGTGGGAGTCCATGCCGTAGGCGGCCATGCCGACGGGGTCTTCGGCGATGGCTTTTGATCGGCAGTTGTGCTCGGTCATGACGTATTCGGAGATCATGCGGCGGGCTTCGCGGACGTAGAGCTGTGGCGACCAGAAGTCGTGGTCGGTGAATTCGTCCCTGCAGGGGCCGAACGAGAGGAATTCGTTGCGCAGTTGTTCCGGGACGCGGGGGCTTGTGGACATGAAATACCAGAAGCCTTTGACGTAGTCTTCGTGGGCTTTCCAGATTTCGGCACGGGTGGCGTGGTCGGCGTCCGGGTAGGCATAATTTGCGCCGATGAAGTCGGTGGAAATGCCCTCGCTGTTATTGATGTCGGTTTTGCCGTTGGGCATCCAGACCGGGTTGCAGAAGTTGTTGATGACCGGTTGCTTGCCGGCGTGGAGGATTTTTTCGACGCGGCGGGCGGCGAGTTCGTAGGTGTGGGGGTCGTAGTGGTCGGGTTTGGCGAGCGGCAGGCGGTTTTCGGGGATGTTGGTGAAGCAGAGTCGGAAGTTATAGGCCTGGACGCGGTGGTCGCCGTCGCCGGGATTGCCGCCGTCGCCCTGCTGGATGAGCGGGATGAGCCCGCTGGAGGGATCGCCGGGAACGAGGTAGGGATCCACGCTGCCGTGGATTTGGTTTTTCGGGGTTTCCCTGCGGATGCCGTTGGCTTGTTCGCCGTATTTTGAATTCGCCTCGCGGCCGACGGTGTAGGAGACGCCGGCGCGCGCCATGAGGTCGCCCTCGTAGGTGGCGTCGATGAACATTTTCCCCTGATAGACGTCGCCGGCGGTGGTTGAGAACGAGGCGATCCGGGTGCCGTGCATGGTGATTTCATCGAGTGGTTGCTGGCTGCGGACCTCGACTCCGGCTTCGGTGAGCATGTCGTCGAAGATCCGTGAGGCGACGTGGGGTTCGAAGGTCCACATGGTGCCGTCGTCCTTCATGACTTCGGAGAGTTTCGATCGTTTCGAGCGGTTTTCGAAGAAGTTGTCGCGGGTTTCGTGTTTCCAGTTCGAGTCGTCCTTGTAGTGGTTGGCGACGCGCTGATAGAACTCGCGGCTGATGCCGCCGATGACGTTCTTGTTGCCGATGTCGGTGGCGCCAAGTCCGCCGGTGGTGATTCCGCCGATGTGGCGTTTTGGCTCGACGATGACGACGGATTTTCCGGAGCGTGCGGCCTGGACGGCGGCGGTGACGCCGGCGGAGGTGGCTCCATAGACGACGATGTCCCTTTCGATGGTCCCGGCGGATGCGATGGCGAGTGAAGAGAGGAGGGATAGCAGGGAGGTTCGGAAAACGGTCATGGGCTTGTTTCTCGGAAGAGAATGGTTGGGTGTGATCGGGCGGTTTCTATACGGAACGGCAGGCCGTGCATTTCAAGAGGTGACGGCGAAGGCGGGTTTCCCAGGTGAACGGGAGTGGATAAAAAAAGGCGGCGACCGGATGGTCGCCGCCTTGAGGGTGTGCTCGTGTGATGGTCCGGATTACTGGGGCATCACCATGAGGCGGATGAACTCGGCGGTCTCTCCTCCGGAGAGCGTGTAGGAGAGCGAGTCCGCGAGGTTCACCAGATTGGGATCGCTGGAGTCGACGTCGGTCCAGTTCACGAGGTCCGTGGAGGTTTGGACAACGAACTGGGTGCCGTATTCGGTTTCGGCGATGTTGCCGCCGTTGATCCAGGAGATCGTGTTGGTTTCGTCAAGCTGGGCTTTGGCGTTGAATCCAACGGCAGCGTTGATGAAGTATTCGACGCCGTTTGGTGTGCCGTCACCGTCGAAGTCCTCGCTTGCGGACTGGTTGCCGGCGTTGGTGGCGGCCCATCCAGCGTATCCGGTGAGGGAGGTGACTTCGATGACGCCGGTTCCGGTGAAGTAGGTGTCGTCGATATTGTCGGCTCCGGATCCGGTGGCGCCGTAGGTTCCCTCGGCTTGAGCGATGCCGGCGAGGTTGAGGGCGGAGACGGTTTCGGTTCCGGTCACGTTGACGACGGCTCCGGTGGTGAGGCTGAGCGTTCCGGCATCCGGGATGGAGCTTCCGGTCACGGCGAGGGTCGCGGCATCGACGGTGGTTTCCCCGGAGTAGGTATTGGCACCGGCGAAGGTGACGGTTCCGCTGTCCGAGACGATGGTGACGGGGCCGGTTCCGGAGATGATTCCGTTGAGGGTGAGGCTCTTGTTCCAGCCGGCCATCAGTTCGCCGCCGCCGGAGCCGATCAGGAGGTCGTTGTCGAAGACGGTATCGCTGTCGCGGTTTTTGAGCCGGGCTCCGTTGTCGAGGGTGACCGTGCCGGTTCCGAGGGAGTTGTCGGCGGACATTTCGATGCCGACACCATCGACGCTGACGTCGCCGGTGAGGGTGCCGGTGGAATGCATTATCAAGGTGCCGCCAATATTGGCAGAGTCGTAATTTCTTTGTTCACCATTGATTGCCAATGCGCCTGTGCCCGTGAGGGCACCGCTCATCGTCGTGGTGGCGCCGTCGAGGGCGAGTGTGCCGCCACCGCTCGTGATTTCGAATTCGCGCGTGCCGTAATCGCCGCCGTCCGTGCTGACAAACCTCGCGTTATCAAGGGTCACTTTGGAGCCCGCAATGCCCAGGTCCGAATCGTTGCTGACCTGCACGTTGGCCGAGTTTTGCATGACCAGACCGGTGGTAAGGGTGTTGTTCATGCCGCCAATCTGAATGCGGCTGTTCGCATTGGTGCTGCCTCCGCCTTCGAGCGTCAATACGCCGGTGCCTGAAATGGTGGCGCCTCCCAAATTGTAGAAGGCCCTGCCATGGGCATTCTGGAACGTTCCGCCGTTGTCACCGATGACAATGCTAGTGATGCCATCCAAGTTGACATGGTTGGCGGAGCCTTCGATCTTGCCGCCGTTGTCGAGGGTGATGGTTCCGGTTCCCAGAACACCACCGCTGCTGTTGCGGACCTCGACAGTGGAGCCGTCGATCATCGTTCCACCGGAATAGGTGTTGCCTGAAGTGCTGATCCGCAGAATGCCGCCGCTGTCAGCGGTGAGGAGTCCTGGTGTTGTTCCATCCGAAATCGCGCTGTCGATGGTGACGCGTGCGCCTGTGCCTCCATCAAACCTGCCTCCGCCGGTATCGAGGGTGATGGCGCGGCCGGTGAGGGTCATGTCGCTCTTGGCGTAGAAGGTTCCGTTGTTGAAGGTGATTCCCTCGCTGGCAGCACCGAGCGATCCGTCCGCGGTGACCCAGACTTCCGAGCCGCCGCCGAAGGTGGTGCCGCCGGTGTAGGTGTTTGCGGTTCCGTCCAACTGGATTTTGCCGCTTCCCGCACCGTCTGGGCTGGTGCAGCCGTAGGTCAGTCCGTCGGTGCCGGAGATCACGCCTTCAAAGCGGTAGATGTTCCTGTTGCGGGCGTGTTGGATGGTGGCGCCGCCGCTGATGACGATGTCCCGGTTTCCGAGAACCAAGTGGTTGCCGTTGGCGTTCAGGGTGGCTCCATTCAGGATGGAGAGTGTCTTGCCGGACTGACCGCCGCCGAGGGCGTAGCGGCTGACGGTGGCATTGACGCCATCGAAGGTGAGGTTTCCGGAGTAGCTGGATGAATTGTCGTCTCCACTGGTGCCGGAGAGGGTGAGGCCGGAGGCGGTGCCGGCGGTGAAGGTGATGTCGCCGGTTCCGATGAGGGCGCTACCGATTTCCAAGGTTCCGTCGAGGGTGACTGCGGCGCTGGTGTTTGAGGTGAAGCCGGCGGTGGAAATCACGCTGTCTCCGCCGACGGCGATGCCGGAGGCTCCGATTTCGATGCTGCCTGAGCCTGAGAGGGTGGAGGCGGAGCTGAAGTTGAGGCCGGCGACCAGCCGGGTGGTGGAGAGGTCGACCGTGCCGCCGGTGAAGGTGGCGATGTTGGTGGTGAGGTCGTCGGCGGGAGCGGTGCCGCCCCAGTTGCCTCCGTCTTCATAGGTGGATCCGTCTCCGGCTCCGTCCCAAGTGACGGCGGTTTGCGCGGTGAGGGTGGATGAGAGTCCGGTAAGGCTGACAAGAGCCAGCGCGAAGGTGGACTTTGCGAAACGGGGTTTCATAGGTGATTGATGGTGGGTTGGTGAGATGATGAAATTTCGGACAGGCCTGTGAGCTATCACGAAGATGGTGGGATAGTAGGGTGTTAGTTCGGGACGGCAAGATGGTAGAAATCGGATTTGAGTTTACTAGTTGCACATTGCCGCGCTGGGGTTGGGGGCGGTGTTGCGCGAAGAAAACAGGCGGCGACCCAACGGTCGCCGCCTTGAGGGTGGGTGCGTGTGATGGCCCGGATTACTGGGGCGTCACCATGAGGCGGACGAACTCCGTGGTTTCTGCTCCGGCGGACGTGTAGGAGAGCGAGTCTGTGAGGTTCTCCAGGTTGGGGTCGCTGGAGTCGACATCGTTCCAAATCACGAGGTCCGTGGAGGTTTGCACCACGAACTGGGTGCCGTATTGGGATTCGGCGATGTTGCCGCCGTTGGGCCAGGTGATTTTGTTGGTTGCGTCAAGCTGTGGGTTGGCGGTGAATCCCGCGGCGGCATTCATGAAGTATTCGACGCCGTTTGGTGTGCCGTCTCCGTCGAAGTCCTCGCTTGCGGACTGGTTGCCGGCGTTGGTGGCGGCCCATCCATCGAATCCGGTGAGGGCGGCGACTTCGATGACGCCGGTTCCGGTGAAGTAGGTGTCGTCGATGGTTGCTGCGCCGGATCCGGTGGCGCCGTAGGTTCCTTCGGCTTGAGCGATGCCGCCGAGGTTGAGGGCGGAGACGGTTTCGGTTCCGGTCACGTTGACGACGGCTCCGGTGGTGAGGCTGAGCGTTCCGGCGTCCGGGATGGAGTTGCCGTTCACGGCGAGTTTCGCGGTATCGACGATGGTTTCCCCGGAGTAGGTGTTGGCGCCGGCGAAGGTGACGGTTCCGCTGTCCGGCGCGATGGTGATGGGGCCGGTTCCGGAGATGACGCCATTGATGGTGAGGCTTTTGTTCCAGCCGGCCTGGAGGCGTCCACCGTTGGCGCTGAGGATGATGTTGTTGGCGATGGTGGCGTGGGAGTCGTTGTTCTGGATTTTGGCGCGGGCGCCGTGGATGTCGTCGAGGGTGATGTCACCGGTTGCGAGTTCGGTGCCGGTCGAGACAAGGACGTTGCCCTCGATGATGGTTCCGCCGGTGTAGGTGTTGGCGGTGTTGGTGGGGATGACGGCGCTGCTGTCGTTTCCGATGGTGAGCGTGCCGTCTCCGGAGATGAGGCCGTTCACGGTCATGTTTTTGTTGCTCCAGCCGGCGATGAGGGTGCCGCCGCCGGATCCGAGAATGACTTCATTGTTGATCGTCGGGCGGTTGTTGCTGTTTTTGATCGCTCCGCCGTTGTCGAGCGTGATGGTTCCGGTTCCCAGGGCGTCGGCGGTTGTCGTTTGCAGGTTCATTTGCGCGCCATCCAGGGTGACGCCGCCCGAGTGGGTGTTTGGTCCGGTGTTGATGGAGGAGGTTCCGCCGCCGATGATGGTGAGCGGGGCGGTGCCGGAAAGCGTGGTGCTGTTCATCGCGACATTGCTTCCGGCGGTGTTGATGATGCCGCCGGTTCCGCTGACGATGAGGTTGCGGTTGTTGGTATTGATGTTGCCGTTGGCCTTCAGGGTGCCGCCGTCTTCGAGGGTGAGGTTGGCGGGGCCGACGTCCATGGCGACGCTCTGGGATTTCACGGTGAGGAGTGCGGTTTCTCCGGTGACGGTGATGTTTCCGGTGAAGGTGGCGCTGTTGTCGGCGTCCCAATAGACGGTGGGGTCGCCGCCGGAGCCAGTCGGGCTGACGACGGTGACGTCACCGGCGCCGGTGATGGTGTTCTGCAGGCTGAGGCGTCCGTTGCTGGCCCGGAGTTCGGCGCCGCCGGCACCGATCGTGACGGGTTCGTCGAGGTGGGTGTTGGTGCCGTTGGTGTGGAGTTTGCCGTCATCGATGGTGATGGGGCCGGAGCCGAGGCCTTCGTTGCCCTTGAGGCTGGCGGTGGCGCCGCCGGTGATGGTGGTTCCGCCGGAGAAGGTGTTGGCGTTGCCGTCGATGAAGAGCGTGTTGCTGCCGGAGAGGGTGAGCGCGCCGGTGCCGCTGACGGCGATGCCGGTGCCCCAGGAGAGGCGGCCGCCGGTGAAGGTGATGGTGGTGTCGGCTTCGTTGAGGACGAGGCCGAGGGTGTTGATGATGCTGTTGGCACCGACGGTGATGCCGTCCGCGCCGATTTCGAGGCTGCCGGCGCCGCCGAGGGTGGTGCCGACGGCGAAGTCGAGGCCACTGACCTGGCGGGTGGTCGAGAGGTCCACGCTGCCGCCGGTGAGTTGGGCGATGTCGGTGGTGAGGTCGTCGGCGGGAGCGATGTCGTCGGTCCAGTTGAGGTCGTCCTCGTAGGTGGTGGCGTCTCCGCCGCCGTCCCAGATGATGGTGTCGGCGGATGCGGTGGCCACGAGGGTGGTGGCGATGCAGAGCGGGTGGAGGAGAGTGGAGAACCAGGGGAGTTTTTTGAGTTTCATGGGTTTTAGATGTAAGTCCGGATACACCGGTACGATTGATACATAACCAGTGGGTTTCGGAGGAGAATGGGGATTATGGTTACCATGTTAACTTGTTTTTGCGGCGGGACGCAAAAAGGCGGCAGCCAATCGGCTGCCGCCTGATGAGACGGGGTTGACCGCGGTGCGGGGATCAGTCCCGGGTGACCTGGAGCCTGATGAAGTTTTTCTCCGGTGAGCCGGGAGTCATTTCGTAGGAGATGGTGGCCGGGTCGTTCACATAAGCGGTGCCGGTCACTTCGGTCCAGGCATCGGTGAAGCCGAGGTCGGTGGATTCGAGGATGGCATAGGTGATGCCGGTGGCGGTGGCGCTTTTTGCGAAGCTGAGCGATCCGTCGGCGAAGGTGCTGATTTTGGTGTTTGCCACCGTGGGATCCTGGCCGCTGATGGCATATTCCACGAGGTTGGCGATGCCGTCACCGTCCGGGTCGTCGTTGGCGCCCTGCTGGTCGGCGGGAACGGTGCCGTTGGCGAAGATGCCGGTGATCCAGCCAGCGAATCCGGCGGGAGGATCCGAGGCCACGGTGAGCGATCCGGTGCCGGTGATGAGTCCACCCGAGTTGGAGGAATCATAGACTCCGGAGGCTTGTTGCACGCCGCCGAGGAACAAGGAGTCGACCGTGTCGGTTCCGGAGAAGTCGAGGTTAAGCGTGGCGCCGGATGCGATGGCGACCGCGGATGAATCGTTGGCCGGGTTGGCCGCTGCGAGCGTGAGCGTGCCTTCCGAGACGGTGGTGTCTCCGGTGCTGGTGTTGGCACCCGAGAGGGTGACCGTTCCGGCGGTGGTCTTGACCAGCGGGGCGTCGCCGGAGATCGCGACCGTGACGGTTCCGCTCCGGGCGTCGATGAAGCCGTCACCACTGAACGAGTTGACCGTCAGCACGCCGGTGGGTCCGGTGATGTCCCCGCCGAAGAGGTTGAGGAACTTGATGCGCTCGTCGCGGGTGTTGATGTCGAATGTGCCGCCGTTGAGCGTCACGGTGGAGCCGTTATAGATTTGGTCGTTGCCGGTTCCGCCGAGTTGGGCGGTGCCGTCATTGACGGTGAGCAAGCCGCCGATGGTGTGCACGCTGCCGGTGCTGGTTTTCGCCATGACGAAGGTTCCGGAGTTGACCTCGGCGCGGAACGAGACGTTGTCCGCGGTGCCGGACATGGTCAGGGTGTTCGAGCCATTCTTGGTGACGGTCGGGTTGCCACCGAGGCGGGTGATGTCGCCGAGGGTGATGTCGCCGGTGCCGTCCACGGTGAGGTTGGCACCGTTGCTGGAGATGGCGGTGGTGCTGTAATCGACGGCCGCGCCGGTGTTCTGGAGGGTTCCGGCCGGGCTGTCCGCGAAGGTGTTCGGGAGGACGATGCCGTTGACATCGAGCGTGCCGCCGGTGGCGAGGGTGACGGGGCCGGTGCCGATGGAGTTGACATCATTGAGCAGGAGGGTGCCGCCGCTGATGGTGGTTCCGCCGGTGTAGGTGTTGGTGGCGGAGAGGATCTGGGTGCCGGTGCCGGAGAACTCGAAGGTGCCGTCGCCACTGATGAGTCCGGCATGGTTTCCGGCGGACAGGGAGCCGGTGACTTTCAGCGAGACGTTGGCGTCGGCGATGGCGTCGCCGTCCGCGAGGATGGTTTCGCCGGTGTAGGTATGGTCCCCGACGAGTTCCACGGTTCCGCTGTCGTCGATCACGGTGAGGGGGCCGTCTCCGGAGACCTCGCCGACGATGGTGAGGCGCTTGTTCCAGCCGGCCTTGAGGCGGGCGCCATCCGCGGTGATGGCGAGGTTGTTGGTGAGGGTGGTGTTGGAGTCGTTGTTCATCAGCATGCCGCGATCGACGTTGGCATTGCCGAGGGTGATGTCGCCGGTTCCCAGTGATCCGTTAGTTAATACGGCGCCATGGATGGTGGTGCCGCCGGCATAGTTGTTGGCTGCATTGGTGATGATCACGGCGCTGCTGTCATCGCCGATGGTGAGGGATCCGTCGCCGGAGATCAATCCGGTCACGGTGATGTTGCGGTTGGTCCAACCGGCGGTCAGGGTGCCGCCATCCACCGTTTCTTCCTCTTCGAGCACGCCATCGCCAAGGATGATGTTGTTGGCGATGGTCGGGCGGTTGTTGCGGTTTTTCAGTCCGCCACCGTTATCGAGGGTGATGTCTCCGGCCGCGAGCGCGTTGGTTTGGCCATAGAGGTTGATGAGCGAGCTGCCGTCGACCGTGGTGCCGCCGGCAAAGGTGTTGTTTTCAGAGGTGATGTTGAGGTTGCCGCCGTTGGTTACGGTCAGTGAGCCGTCACCTGAGATGACTCCGTCGACGGTCACGGTTTTGCCGTTCATGTTGAAGGTGGCGGCCTCGTCGATGATCATCGCGCGGTTGTTGAAATCGACATTGTTGGCCGCGTAGATCGTGCCGGTGGCGAAGGTCACCGGGGTGTCTGCGGCGCCCAATGACGCATCGGAGTAGACCCATGCCTGGCCGCCATTCACGATGCGGGTGCCGTCGGTGTAGGTGTTGGTGCCTTCCAGCTGCATGCGTCCGGCAGTGGAGGTATCGCCGCCGCCGGAGACGGTCAGTTCGGTGCCTGAGATGACGATGTTTGTGAGGCCGTAGACGTTTCTGGCGTGGGCATGCTGGAGGGTGCCGCCGGTGCCGGTGAGGACGATGTTGCGTCCGCTGAGGTCGAGGTGGTCGCCATCCGCGGTGATCGTGCCGCCGTCCTGCAGGGTGATGGTGCCGAGGGGATTGATGTCATTGGCATAATGGAGGGAGTATCTCTCCGACCGAAGGACGGCATTGCCGATCACGGTGTAGTCGCCGCTGAATGTGGCCGAGTTGGTGTTGAAGAACAGGTGGACGGTGGGGTCGCTGGCTCCGGTGTCGTTGATCGTGACCGCTCCGCTGCCGCTGAGTTGGCTGGTGATGTCGAGCGTGCCGCCGCTGAGGTTGATGTCGATCGCCTCATTCAGAACGAGGCCTGCGGTCGAGATGATGCTGTCGCCGCCGACTTCGATGCCGCCGGGGCCGAGTGAAAGCGACGAGGAGCCGCCGAGGGTGTAGCCGCCGGTTTGGAAATCGAGGCCGAGGACGCTGAAGTCGCCGGTGCTGAGGTCCGGGAGGTTGGCGGTGACGGGTGCGGAAAATGTTGCGGTGTCGGTGAACAGGTCGTTGGTTGGCGCGGTGTCGCCCAGCCAGTTGGTGTCGGTGGCGAAGTCGGTGCCGGTGGTTCCGCTCCATGTGATGGGAGCTGCGGCGAGGCTGGCGGTCAATGCTGCGGCGGCGGAGATCGTGATGATCGAGGGGAACAGGGAACGTTTGAGTTTCATGAGTTTTTGATTTGCGGTTAGGCTGCCGGGTTGGATTCAGGAATATGTTTTTTTGGCAGCCTGATGACCTTGCTTGCTAAAGAAGCGGGTTTGCTTCGCAGTGAACAGAAGTGGATTGGGTTTCCCTGTTGCTCGTTTTGGTTGCTTGGATTGGGGGGATTTTCTGGTGCGCGGATTGGCAGGTGTCGTGCGATTAGATGATAGCTGGGTTGAGGAGCCGGGCCGATGGTCGATGACCGGAGTGTGCTGGGATTCGGAGTGGATGCCGGTGGTGGATGCCCCCGCATGGGATCGACCGGGCGGGGGGCGGCGGGAACCGGTGGGTGAATAATGATCGATTTTTCATATGGAAAACGTACAACAGCCGCCTGTCACGAAATGTGGCCGGAGAACGGTGTTCTTTGGGCCGTGATTTTCGTGATGTTGAGAGTCAAACCCTGATGTCCGGAGCTTTTCCAGTGATGAAAAACCGCATTCGGCTTTCCGAAGGGCCGGAGAGCGGACTGCAACCGATGGCCGGAGCTTGCGCCGGCATGGTGGGGTGGCAAATGGAGGAAGTGAAATGATTGGCGGCTACGACCTGATCAGCATCGCGTTCTATCTGGCCTTCATCATCGGGGTGGGGCTGACCTATGCCAGGCGGTCGAGGAATACCTCGGACTACTTCCGGGCGGGGGGCACGCTGCCGTGGTGGATCACGGGAGCCTCGACGTGGATGGCGGGTTTCAGCGCGTGGACGTTCACGGGGGCGGCGGGCAAGATGTTCCACAACGGTGCCTACACGGTGTTGTTGTATTATGCGATTCTGCTGCCGCTGGTGGTGTTGGTGGTGTTTACCGGCCACCGGTTCCGGCGGATGCGGGTGGTGACGCCGTTTGAGGGGGTGCGCTTGAGGTTTGGTCCGGGGACGCAGCAGTTTTTCACGTGGGCGAGGTTGCCGTTTCTGTTGGTGTTCGGCGGGATCACGCTGAACTCGGTCGGGGTTTTCATGGCGGCGGTGTTGGAGGCGGACACCTCGCTGGTGATTGTGTTGTTGGGTGGTTCGGTGACCTTGCTGGCGATGCTCGGGGGATCGTTCGGGGTGGTGGCGAGCGACTTCGTGCAGATGTTTCTGGTGGTGCTGGTGACGTTGATCGTGGCGGTGCTGGCGTTGAACCAACCGGACATCGGCGGGATTTCCGGGTTGATCGAGAAGGCGCCGGCGGCGCACAAGGACTGGAGTCTTTTCTCGCGGCCGCAGTTTGTGGGGCTGTGGTTTTTCGCGTTGATCCTGACGAAGTTGTTCGAGGAAAACTCGATCGACAAGTCGGCGAAGTTCCTGATGGCGCGGAGTGACCGGGACGCGCGGTTATCGCTGGTGATTCCGCTGGTGGGGATGGCGCTGGGGCCCTTGATGTGGCTGGTGCCGCCGACGGTGGCGGCGATTCGGCACGGCGATGACATCGGCCGGGTGTTCGGGACGCTGAAGTTTCCCGAAGAGGGGGCGTTCGTGCTGACGGCCATCGAGGTGCTTCCCAACGGGATGCTGGGTTTGTTGTTGTGCGGGATTTTTGCGGCGACCCTGACGTCGATGGACGCGGGGCTGAACCAGGGGGCCGGGATTTTCGTCAGGAATTTCTTTTTGCCGGTGCTGAGCCCGAATTGTCCGGAGCGGCGCCTGCTGTGGGTTTCCAAGGTCGCGACCGGGGCGTTTGGCGCGATCATGGTGGTGTGCGCGTGCGCGTGGGAGTCGTTGCGGAACGTGCAGTTGTTCGACCTGATGACGCAGGTGGCGATCAGCGTGGGCTTGCCGATGTCGATTCCGTTGTTTCTCGGGCTGTTTTGGAAGCGGACGCCGTCGTGGGCGGCGTGGAGCACGGTGGTGATCGGGTTGGCGGTGTCGTTCATGGTGCGGATGTGGTTCCGGCCGGAGATGTGCGGGTGGATTCCGGGGCTGGAGGGGCCGTTTCTGGAGGAGGAAAGGACGACGTTCTTTATCTTTGCGGGAGCCTTGCTGGTCGGGGGGATCTGCTGCAGCTGGTTTTTCGGCAGTCGCTTGTTCTACACCGGGAAGGACGAGGACTATGTGAAGCGGCATGACGAGTTTTTCGCCCGGCAGCAGGCGCCGTGCGCGCAGCCGCTGGAGGAGGAGTTGGCGAGGGGGACGATGATCGGCAGGTCGATCGGCAGGCTGTGCCTGACCTACGGTGCGTTCGTGACCGGGCTGGTATTGATTCCCAACTCGCTTTCCGGCCGGCTTTGTTTTGTCCTGTGCGGAGGAGTGATGGTTTTGGCCGGGAGCCTGATATGGTATTCCTGTCGCGAGCGAGCCAGCCGAGGCTCCGACGATTCGACCCCATGAAGACCGTGATTTCGATGATTGTGGCCATTTCCGCTTCCGTGGTGATGGCGGTGGCGGAGCGTCCGCGGGTGCTGATCCGGTCCGGCGAAAGGGAGGTGATGTTGAAAATCATCGAGGAATTCGGCTGGGCGGGGCGCGGGTTCTCGCATCTGCGGCGGCGGGTGGACCGGGTGGCGCGCGAGGTCGAGAAGGACCCGGACTGGCTGAGGTCCCGGCTGATGATGAACTGGGAGACGCACTACATTCTGCCGGTGACCTTTGAGGAGAAATGGATCGGCGGCGAGGGGCGGGCGCCGGTGCCGACGCCGAGGTTCGGTGGCTCGAGGGACTGGAAGACCGACTTCACCATGCCGGGGGATATTTCGAACTGGCGGCCGTTCAACTCGTGGGGCGACCAGATTTGGCTGGTAAGCAAGACCGATGGCGAGGGCGAGTGGGTGCACCCGAGCGAAACCGGGCTGGTGATCGAGGCCGCCAACGCGAAGCTCATGCGGCTGGCGGCGGAAGCGGCGTTTCTCCATTGGATGACCGGTGAGGAGCGCTATGCGAAGGTCGCGCTGCCGGTGCTGTGGACATTCATGGAGGGGTATTCCCATGTGCTTCCGCCGCGGGTTGAGGATCCGGAGAGCGGGTCCGGGCGGATCATCGGGACGACGTCGTTCGAGGTGATCCATGAGGACATCCTGATCTGGATCAGCATTTGTTATGATTTCATCCAGCCCTATCTGGTGGCGCAGGGGAAGAACCCGGAGGTGGTGGAGGAAGGCGTGCGCCGGATGACGCAGCGGGTGATCGACGGCGGCCTGAACGAGGGGAACTGGAATTTGTTTCAGGCGAAGATCGCGGCATACGGGGCGCTGGCACTGCGGCGCGACGAGGCGTATGCGGACGGCCGGGGGCGGAACCATTTCCTTGATTTAATCCTGCACGCGGACCTGCCCGGTCAGCGCGGGCTGATGAAGGTGGTCGAGGACGGCTACGACCGGAAGACGGCGCTGTGGCCGGAGGCGACGTCGTATGCGTTTGAGACCACGGCGAGCATCCTGGCGGTGGCCAACCTCGTGGCGGGGGAAAAGGAGGGCCGTGCGCTGCTTGAGAACGGGGTGCTGGAACGCGCGATCCTGGCACAAGCGGAGCTGACGCATCCGAACGGCTTGTCCGTCGGCTTCGGCGATACGTGGAACGTGAGCATCAATGAAGAGGCGATCGAGATGTTGATCGCGGCGGCGCGCGAGCAGGGGAAGACGGCTCAGGAGCGGAGGCTGACGGCGATCCTGATGCGCGAGATTGACGCCGGGCGCTACAGCCGGACCCGGCAGTCCGGGTTGTATGCGCTGACCAACTACGTGGGAGAACTGCAGGACGTGCCGGCCTCCGAGGCGGTGAGTTCGCGGGCGTATTTCGCCGGTCCGGTGAACGTGTTGATGATGCGGCTGCCGCATGACGACTGGCGCAGGAGCTTGTCTGCGGCGGTTTACGGGACGGCGGGGGGGCACGCGCATTCCAACGGGATGGCGCTCGAGCTGTATGGCTCCGGCTACATCATGGGGCCGGACCCGGGGCGCGGGACGAGCTACTGGCAGCGGGACCAGCGGCATTATTATTCGCGCCTGCCGTCGCACAACACGGTGATTCCGAATGGGTTCGCCGACTATCATCCGGAGCCACCGAAGCAGCTGGCGATGACGGTGGAGACGCTGGAGCCGGAAACCGGGGAGGCGGCGCTGAGTCCGAACGTCGGGTTTTCCCGTAACCGGTTTCACTTTCTGAAACCCGGGGCAACCCAGTGCCGGACGGTGGCGACGGTGCGCCTGAAGGGTGGCGCGGGGATCTACTTTGATGTGTTTCGCTCGCGGGTGGATGACGCCCGGCGGGAGCGCTGCCATGACTATCTTTTCCACGGGATGGGGAAGGAGCTGAAGGTGTCCGCCGCGGACGGGAGCGGGCTGCAGCTGGTGAAGAGCGGGTTTCTGGGCGCGCGCCACGGCGACATGGAGGGCTACGATTATTTCCGCGACGAGCGGTCCGCCGGGTGGGAAGACGGATGGAGGGACGGGTTTCGAGCGCGCTTCGAACTGCCGCTAACCGAGGGCGAGCCGCCGGTGATGGAGTTGTGGATGACCGGCGGGGAGGGCCGGCGGTTGTTTGCGCTCGATGCGCCGCCGAATCATGCGATCCGGGACAACCTGCCGCCAATCGTCGGGAGGAGGCCGATGCCAACGGTGCTGGTGAGGCAGCAGGGTGAGGCGTGGGAACGGCCGTTTGTGGCGGTCTATCACCCGTGTGTCGGGGCCGGCGGCCTCGATTCGGTGCGTGAGGCAAAAGGCGACAGTGGGGCGGCCGGAGTGGTGGTTCGGTCGGGCGGGGATGTGGCCGTGCTGATGGAGTCCGGCCGTCCGGGCGAGCGCCTGGAGGTGGAGGGGCTGGAGTTCGAGGGATGCTTCGCGGCGGTGCTGGGGAGCGGCGGGCGGATCGACGAATTGTATCTGGGAAACGGCCGCCGGCTCGGGATGCCGGGGCTGCGGGTGATGTCGAAGGGGCCGGGGCCGGTGAGTGCCTCGCTGCGGCGGGGCAAGGACGGCAAGTGGACCTGTGATGCGACGGGCCCGGTGGAGTTCGAGGCGGATGGACCCCGGACATTGCCCGGGGTCTTTCAAGCCGGTGGTGGCCGGTGATCTAGCGGTCTTTCCGCGTCGCTTGCGCGCGTTTGACGGCTTCGTAGATATTGATCAGGCCGTGGCCGGTCTGGAAGTCGTAGCCTTCCGCGGCGACGTCGGTGGCGGTCTCGATGATGATCCGGCGGGTTTCCCACGGTTTGAGTTCCGGGTTTGCCGAGAGCACGAGGGCGATGGTGCCGCAATACATCGGTCCGGCGAATGAATTGCCGTTGACGGTTTGGGTGGGTTGGCCGCCGGTGGGGAGGAGCATCGGCACCTGATAGTTGAAGGCGCAGACCTCGGGTTTGTCGACCTGTCCGTCGTGGTAGTGTTCGGTGTTCCATTCGACCGGGCCCTGGCTGGAGAACGGGGTGCGGCTGAGGTCGCGCTGCACGCCGGCGGCGGCGAAGACGGCGTGGGGGATGTCCTCGGGGATGCGCATCTGCACCGGGACCTTGGCGGTCTTGGCGAAGTTGCCGGCGCCGGAGACGAAGT
Source organism: Verrucomicrobiota bacterium JB025 (assembly GCA_030673875.1). GTDB lineage: Bacteria > Verrucomicrobiota > Verrucomicrobiia > Verrucomicrobiales > Akkermansiaceae > Luteolibacter. The sequence goes on from JAUTCT010000060.1 coordinate 18,626, forward strand.
GCACGCCGCAGAATGACCCGTGTTCCATGACCTTGCGCCAGTGGGAGCGGTAGTCGCCGAGGCCGGGGCTGGAGAAACTCATGCTGTAGGTGTCCGCGCCGTGTTCGACGGCCCATTCGACGGCGGATTCGATGCGCTGGCTGGCGGTGACGCCGGCCCAGCGGGAGTCGGGCGCGAGGCCGGGCTGGACGGGGCGCTTGTCGCCCTCGCGGCCGCAGATGATGCCGACGCACTGGTGGCCGTGGAGGGCGGGCCCGAGGCGGCCGGTTTTCGGCAGCATGCGGGTGGTGAGTTGGCGGTCGTTGTGGGTGAAATTGAAGCCGTGGGTGTCGTCGATCAGGCCGTTGTTGTCGTCGTCGCGGCCGTTGATCGGGTCGGCGGGGTTTTGGTAGAGGGTGCCGGAGATCCAGTCGGAGAGGATGAAGTTGCTGTCATGGACGACGTTGAGCACGCCGTTGCCGGTGACGCCGAGTTCCTTCCAAACGCGGTCGGCGTGGAGTTTTTCGATGTACCAGAGCGGGTTGCCGGAGGCGGGGTCGAAGGGGTCGGTTTCGCTGCTGTTTTTCCATGCCGGGCTGTCTGGTGGCAGGGGGCTGCCGGAGCGGTTGCGGCCGGCGAGGAAGATCTTGCGCACGCCGGGCACTTTTTTCAGTGCGTCGATGCCGTCGCGGTTGGTGGTGCAGGAGAATCCGTTGACGATCCAGTGGAACTCGAGGTTTGAGATGTCGTCGATGTTTTCGAGTTTCGGGCGGGCTTTTTCGCGCGAGGATTCGGCGGCGGACTTGAGTGCCCGGATCGTGAGTTCGCGGAGTTCGGTGCGTCCGATGGTGTCGAATTCACGGCTTCTGCGGAGGTAGGCGGCGCCGTCGCCGAGCAGTTGTTGTTCGAACCAGACGGTGGCGCGGATGCGGGATTTCGGGTTGAGTGATTCGAGTCTGGGGTCGAGCCAGACGCCCTTGCCATCGAGGGCTTCGGTTTTGATTTCGGCGGCGGCAGCGGCGGTGGCGGCGAGGGGCAGCAGAGCGACGGCCAGCCATCTGGCGAGGGTGCGTTTTCCCGGCTGCGGGAGACTGTGCGGATGGAGCATGGCGGCGAGGGTAGTGGGTGGATTTCCCCCGACAAGTGGGGAATCGGCTTTCCTGAACGCGGGTGGGGGAGGCACCGGGTTGGCGTGGCGTGGTGGCGCCGGTGCTCAGCGGGAGCTGACGGCGCTGGGCGCGCAGCCCATGACGCGGCGGAAGCAGCGGGAAAAATGGAGCGGGTCGGCGAATCCGACTTCCTTGGCGACCTCGGCGACGAGCAGTTGGTGGTCGCGCAGCAGGAGCCATGCGGCGTTCATTTTCCGGCGCAGAAGAACCTGATAGGGAGTGGCGCCCTGGTGCTTGCGGAAGACCCGGCAGAGGTACTCGGGGCTGTAGCCGGTTCGCTGTGCGAGATCGGTCAAGGAGTGCAGGGTGCGGAATTCGTGGCGGAGCACATCCATGGCCAGCGCGTGGGCGGCGCGGGAGCCGGAGACGGTGGTTTCCGTGCTGCCGCTGTGGCGCTCGATGAGTGCGGTGAGAATGGTTTCGAGCGAGGCGGTGATGCGGCGGGTGCCGACGGTTCCCTCATGGGCTTCCGAGATGAGTTGTTCGAAGGTCTCGACCAGCGGGACCCACTGGCCTAGGCGCAGGACGCGACCCGGGGCGAGGCCGGCGTTTTTCCAATCCTCCGGAAACGTGCGGTCGCCGCGGACGAGGAAATACTTGCGGAATGGCGAATTTTGGCGGTTTCCGAAGCGATAGTGCATCCCGGGGCCGTGGCAGAACAGGTCGCCCGGCGCGAGTGGCTGGGTGCTGCCGTCGCATTCCAGCCAGCCGTTTCCGGCGTTGATCAGCTCGAGCGTCCAGAACGGGAAGTTGCGCCGTTCCACTTCGTAGTCGGGCTCGCATTCCTCGTAGCCGATGAGGAAAAGTCCGGGTTCCTCCGGCTCGATCCAGGCGGGTGCGGAGTAGCGGTGGCGGCGGACTTTCGGGGACAGATCGACGAGGCTGGGAAGCGGGTCGGGCATGGCGGATGAGGGGCTAGTTCATGATCAAGAATATCCATGTATGGTCATGAGTATCCCTTTGCGGCAAGGCCGGAATTTGACAATTTGCCCTCCTATGAAACCCAGAGCATTCAAATACCCGAAGATTGGAATCCGCCCGACGATTGACGGCCGCCGTGGTGGCGTGCGTGAGTCGCTGGAAGACAAGACGATGAAGCTCGCGCAGCTGGTCGTGGATCTTTTCGAGAGCGAGTTGAAATACCCGGACGGCACGCCGGTGAAGTGCGTGGTGGCCGACACGACGATCGGCGGGGTGCGCGAGACGGTGGCTTGCGAGGAGAAGTTCCAGCGCGAGGGCGTGGGGGTGAGCATGACGGTGACGCCCTGCTGGTGTTACGGTTCGGAGACGATGGACATGGATCCGCACCGGCCGAAGGCGGTTTGGGGGTTCAACGGCACCGAGCGCCCCGGCGCGGTGTATTTGGCGGCGGTGCTCGCCGGCCACACCCAGAAGGGCATCCCGGCCTTCGGGATCTATGGCAAGGACGTTCAGGAAGCCGATGATACGGAGCTTCCCGCGGATGTGGTGGAGAAAATGCTCAGTTTCGCCCAGGCCGGTCTGGCGGTGGCGATGATGCGCGGCACCAGCTATCTTTCCATGGGCGGCACGTCGATGGGGATCGCCGGATCGGTGGTCGACCACAAACTCTGGGAACGCTATCTCGGGATGCGGGTGGAAGCGATCGACATGTCCGAGTTTGCCGGCCGCATGCGCAAGGGCATCTACGACCAGGACGAGTTCGATCGTGCGCTGGCGTGGGTGAAGGAAAACTGCCCCGAGGGCAAAGACTACAACGAAGAAGCCTCCAAGCGCAGCCGCGAACAACTCGACAGCGAATGGGCGGATTCCGTGAAAATGGCGCTCATCGCGAAAGACCTGATGGTCGGCAATCCGAAGCTCGCCGAGGCCGGATACGGCGAACAGGCGCAGGGGCACTTCGCCCTGGCCGCCGGATTCCAGGGCCAGCGCCAGTGGACCGACCATTTCCCCAACGGCGACTTCATGGAGGCGATCCTCAACAGCTCGTTCGACTGGGACGGCAAGCGCCCGCCGTTCATCGTCGCCACCGAGAATGACGCGCTCAACGGCGCGGGCATGCTCTTCGGCCAGCTGCTGACGAACAGCGCACAGATTTTCGCCGACCTGCGCACCTACTGGAGCCCGGATGCCGTGGCCCGCGTGGCGGACGGCTACAAGCTCGAAGGTGCCGCGGCAGACGGCCTGCTGCACCTGATCAACTCCGGCCCGGCCGCGCTCGACGGCACCGGCGACCAGACCGACGCCGATGGCAACCCGACGATGAAACCGTTCTGGGAGATCACCGATGACGAAGTGCAGGCGAGCCTCAAGAACACGACCTGGCACCCCAGCGTCACCGAGTATTTCCCCGGCGGCGGCATGAGCACCCGCTACCGCACCAAGGGCGGAATGGATGCGACCATGATCCGCCTCAACCTGGTCGACGGCCTCGGCCCGTGCCTGCAGGTCGCCGAAGGCTGCACCGTGGACCTGCCGGAAAACGTGCACGACGTGCTCGACCAGCGCACCAACCCGACCTGGCCGACGACCTGGTTCGCACCGCGCCTGACCGGCCAGGGTGCGTTCCGCTCGACCTACGAGGTGATGAACAACTGGGGCGCCAACCACTGCGTGATGACCGCCGGCCACGTCGGCCACCTCTACCTGACGCTGGCATCGATGCTGCGGATCCCGGTCTACATGCACAACATCGAGGAAGAACGCATCTTCCGCCCGAGTGCGTGGCGTGCCTTCGGCACCGCTGACCTGGAAGGCGCCGACTTCCGCGCCTGCCAGAACTTCGGACCGCTCTACTGACCCGGCAGCTTGAAACCCTCCTGGTTATGAAACGGCACTATCTGGCAGTGGATCTGGGGGCATCCAGCGGTCGTACGATCGTTGGAACGCTCGACGACGGCGTGCTCACGCTCAAGGAGATGAACCGGTTTTGGAACGGGCCGACCGAGATCGGCGGCACGCTCCACTGGGACTTCGTCCATTTGTTCCGCCACATCCGGGAGGGGATCGACCTCGCCCGGGCGGAGTATGGCGACGGCTTGGTTTCCATGGGCATCGACACCTGGGGCGTGGACTTCGGCCTCTTCGACAAACAGGGCAGGCTGCTCGGAAACCCGGTCAACTATCGCGATAGTAGGACGCAGGGGAAAATCGGGGAAGTCGCCGCGATCGTTCCGAAGGAGGAGATCTACGGGTACACCGGGGTGCAGTTCATGGAGCTGAACTCGCTCTATCAGATGTTCGCGCTCAAGCAGGAGGGATCGGTGCAGTATGAGGTGGCGGACAAGCTGTTGTTCGTGCCGGACCTGCTGAACTACTGGCTGACGGGGAACATGGTTGCGGAGCGGAGCTTCGCGAGCACCTCGCAGTGTTATGATCCGGCTGCCAGGAACTGGGCGTTCGAGATGCTGGAGAAGCTGGGCCTGCGGACGGATTTGTTCGCGGACCTGGTCGACCCCGGCACGGTGATCGGCGATACCGACGGCCTGCCCGTGGTGGCCGTGGGCAGCCACGACACCGCGAGCGCCTTTGCCGCCGTGCCGGTGGCTGATGGCGAGGAGTGCGGGTTCCTGAGTTCGGGAACCTGGGCCCTGCTCGGCGCCGAGCTGCCGGAACCGGTGAAAACCCCGGAAGCACTGGCCGCGAACTTCACCAACGAGGTGGGCGTGTGCGATACCGTGCGCTTTCTCAAGAACCTCTCGGGCATGTGGATGATCCAGGAACTGCGCCGCAACTGGAATGCGCAGGGAGCGGATTACTCGTGGATGGGCATGGAGAAAATGGCCGCCGAGGCCGAGCCGTTCCAGTTCTGCGTGGACCCGTCCGACGAGATGTTCGTGCAGCCCGGCGAGATGCCGGAGACCATCCGCGAATACTGCCGCAAGACCGGACAGAAGGTTCCGGAAACGCATACCGAGATCCTGCGCGCCACCTACGAGGGGCTTGCGTTCCTCTATGCGGACACCTTTGCGATGCTGGAGTCCGTCACCGGCAAGGCGCTCGACACGCTCCGGATCGTCGGCGGCGGCAGCAAGGACCGCCTGCTCAACCAGTTGGCCGCCAACGCGCTCAACCGCCGCGTGGTGTCCGGACCGACCGAAGCAACCGCAATCGGCAACCTCACGGTGCAGATGCTGGCGATGGGCGACATCGCCTCCCTCTCGGAAGGCCGGGCGATCATCCGCAAGTCCTTCGGCGACGAAGGCGCGGAGTTCCTGCCACAGGACGCCGATGTCTGGGCCAAGGGGGTCGCCCGCTGGCAGTCGGTCTGCAAGTGAGCCATCCCGCGGCGTTCCGTGAGGAACCCGCGTGCCACATTCATCCACAGACACGGCGGCAAGTCCGCCGTGATTCTGTGGATTTTTTTTTGCCAGCGACCGCATCCCCGACTCACGGCGGCCCCGCCGCCTGTGCGGCAGGGACCGGTGGATCCCGCGCCACGGCCGCCGACCTCGCTGGACCGACGGAGGTGCCCCGCACATACCAAAGCAGCGCGGTCTAACAAAGTGCGGCATGCGGCATGCGGCATGCGGGCCGTCTGCATCTCACAATCGTCCGCCCGGCTGTTCCGTTACAATTTCAACTCCGCCCGCATCCGCCAGAACAACTGATCGTCCGGTATTTCCCCGCCCGGAATCAGAATCGTAACCGTATCCACGGCTTCGTTCGTTTCGACATTCACGCCGCTGTTGGCATCGGTCGTAAAGTCGATGGAACGCCAGCTTTCCATGTCGCTGCTGTATTGGAGGAGTTGAATCGAATCGTTCACAGAATCGCTCGATCGGTTGAGCTTCAATTGACATCCTTCGGTGTTGGTTTGCCAGGTGATCCAGTGGTTCTGGTCAAAGTGCCGGGGATCGCCGCGCAGGATGTATTCCAGAAGATTCGATAGATGATCCCCGTCGGAATCGTCATCGGGCGCGGTTCCCGACAGCTCGGGATACTCCGTTAGCCACTTGCGGTATCCAGTGGACGTCGCCAACGATTCCCCAAACACCCGGAACTCGCTCAGACTGATCCAGTCCCCGGTGTATTCGTGCGCGCCCACCACGGTGATCCGAACATACCGGCCCTCGACCTCGGGAAAAACATCCACCACCGGAGCGTCACTGGTTCCCGCTGTGCGGTTGTCCGTCCGGGCGATCACCCCGGTATAGGGCCCGGCGGGATCCGTCGCGACCTCGATGGTATATTGGTAGGCACGGTCATTGTACATCACCAGCTCGCTGCGCTCCAGACTGCAGAGTTCACCCAGATCCACCGTCACGGACTGCGGGTAGGTTTCCGCCGACCAGCGGTTGGTGGCGTCACCGTCTGTGAGGTGGCTCAAGGGATTGGCCGCTTGCGGTTCGTTGCCCGTAACCGTCTTGCCCAGGGCCAGGTTGTCCACGGAGGAAATCCCGGTGACGGTAACGGCGCTGGTGCCGGAAAAGTTCCCGTCATGGGTCGTCACCGTGATGGTGGCGGTCCCGGCACCGGTTCGACATATGCGGACTGGGTCACCGTGACGCTCCGGGTCAGGGATTCCGTGGTGAAGGTGATCGTCCCGGACCGCCCGGAACCACTGGTGTTTTCGGTAACGGAAATGGTGACGCTCCCGTTTCCGGTGCCGGAGGATGGTGCGATGGAGATCCAGTCCTCCTCCTCCACAGCCGACCACACCACATCGCAAGACACGGAAATCGCCACGCTTCCGGCAAGGTGAGGGAACTCAGGTGGCGATCCCACCGAGAGGGTTCCGACTCCGGAATCCCCGACGTATTCCCCTGCGGCATTCAGGAAGCCGGCCCCGACGAGCGTCCGGACATCGTCATCGGTGTGCGGGGCATGGGCGGCGCTGCCAACGCCGCCAGAAACCTCGTGGGCACCCACGTCCATGTCGCTGTCAGGACGGGTTTTCCCCTCGATGTCAAAATCAACCATCGAGGAATAATCGCTTCCAGCGGCACCGGAAACGGGACTTGAACTGCTGGGCCGATGGATTTCCCCATCGGCCACAAAGCCCGGACTCACCATTGCGAAGCCCGGGTCCGTGATGCCAATGTCTGAAACACTGACCATGTTTCCCACATAACTCATCCCTTGACCGGTGCCGGAAATGTCGCCGCCCACGGCATCCGAACTGGTGCTGTGCAGCAGGTTGTATGCGAACACCCCGGTGGGGTCGTAAGAGGAGCGGTCATTATAGAACAGCGGATCATCACAATGGTAGACGGTGTTGAACGCCACCAGGATCCCGTCGACTTTCTGGTATCCATTGCTCGTCCCCCCGGTTTCATCCGACCCTCCGACGAGGGTGATCGCATTATTCCATTTGTCATCGGCGTTGTTGAGGTCCTGGAAATAGTTGTTGATGATGGTGTGGAAACTGTCGGAAACCCGGATGCCTCCGGAGCCCACCTTGTTCTCACCAAGGAAGAAGTTTCCCTCCACCCGCGCATTCGCGCCGTGACGCAACACGAGCGAGCCGTGGCAATTCCGAAACGTGTTGTGGAGGTAGGAATTGTCGGTGCTCTTGTTCGTGATGATCTCATTCTCACCGTCGCAGGCTTGGAAGTAGTTGTTCTCGACCACGGTGCTGGCACTCTTCGCCTGATCGGAACTCGAACCGATCCGAATCGTTTCGCTGTCCCCGCTGTGCGTGGATTCCGGGTCACGGTATTCGTAGTTGTAAAAGTAGTTGTTTCGGATCGTATGCCCCACAGGGGTGGCCGCATCATGGTAATCCAGTTCCACCAGAATCAACGCACCCGGGCTCCGCTTGTTCACGAAGGAACAGTTTTCCACGGTGTTGTTCGTTCCATACAGCACGATCCAGCGGTGCTTGTCCGTGCCGCTTGCCGTGAGATCGTTGATGCCGCAATTCCGGATCGTCGAGTGATTGGCGTAATCGGTGTTGTTTCTGAATTGGATATGGTTGTTCCGGCCGTCGCCGCCGCTCCAGTAGAACCCGTCCACGACCACATGATCTCCCGGGATCGTCATCGTCATCCCGCCCGTGAAGACGACCTCACCCGGAGTTTCCGCCCGCAGGGTGATCGGGTTCGACGCCGTCCCGTCCCCGGAAAAATTGATGTTATCGTCATCGCTGTATGTGCCGTTCGCCCAGATCACTTCGTCTCCGGCTGACAGGGTCAGGGAATGGAACTCGTCTGCCGAGCTGACGAAATGTTGGGCGCCAATGATCCGGGTGGAGGCGGCCAACATCCACAATAGGATTCGGGAATGGTGGTTCATGATTTGCACGCAGAGGATCGCTAAAAATCAACGATCTCCGGAATGTGCCGTGATCGCAAGGTTTTGCCCGACAAGCAACCGCTGATTGATCGCCGGTCTTCACCGGGGCCGGCATTCATCCGGCCCGGCGGCCACTCAATACTCGAGTCCCGCGCAATGCTCGCCGAGCCACCGAAAGGCCTCGGCAATATGCGGAGCGTGCACCCCGTGCCCACCGTCAAACTCAACATACTTCTGGGTCCGGATTCCCGTGTCCTTCAGTTCCTCCAGCACCAATTTGGCTCGATCCGGCGGCGCCGTCTTGTCGTTCTTTCCCTGGCTGAAAAACACCGCAACGTTCCGGGTCGTCTTGCGACTCGGCTTCGAGGATCCTTCACCCCACGTGTAGACCTGTTGGTTGCAACCGGTGAGAAATAGCCCGGCGATGCGGCGGTTGCCGTATTGTTTGCTCCCCATGACCGCCAACACGCCTTGGGCGGCCTTCGCTCCTCCCGATGATCCGCCGGCGCAGATGTTCCACTCCAGCGATGCCGGCCATTCCTTGTTGAGCACATCGAGCGCCGCGTCGATCATCTCCACCCTCCATTCGAGGCTGTAGTCGGGCGGGCGGCCATTGACGTTGTCGGAGGTCATGACCACCCATCCATTGGCGATGCCTGGATCCGCGAAATGACGGATCGAGTTTCCCTGCTTGGACCCTTTTCCCGAGGTGGTTCCCAGGGTCAGCATGAGGTTGTATTTCTTCGTCGGATCGAAACCCTCGGGAACATACAGGAATATCGTCGACTTGGCGGAGTGCTCCCGGTTCTCGTCACTGAACGGATAGGAACTCGTATCCATCGGGATCTCATTCCGTCCTTTCTTGATCTTCACGCCGAGAAGGGTCGCTGCTCCGGAACCCCCACTTTGCTTCTCCCCTTGCTGATGCTCCTTCAGCCATTTCTGATCGGCTTCCGACAGGCTGGAGACCGCCAGGCGGTGTTCCTTGATCCCGATCTTCACGAGGACATGCGCATCACCATCCATCCGCACGAGATCCCCCTCTACGGACTGCCCCTTCCGGTTGGTCCAGGTCCTCGCAGACAGAGGCGGAAGGAAGACGGCGGCCAACAGGCATCCCAATAGAATGGTTTTCATATCTCGGTTTTCTACGGTTACAGACCCGCAGGTTTTCCGTCAAGAAACGAGTCCGCCAATCGCCTGCCCACGCCGGCAGGAGCCCCCTCATGACACTGCGCAAAATGGATCCGGATTTTTGCGCAAAGCTCGCATCCCAACGGCTCGGGATGCGGGATATGTGAGTTTACTTCGATGCACCGGAGGAGGATTACGGGACGGGCATTTTAGCGGCAATCTGCAACTACGCGGTGTAGCGGTTGGCGACGGTCGTCGTCGCCTCCCACTCCGAAGGCCGGGCGATCGTCCCCAAGTCCTGCGGCGACGGAAGCGCGGAGTTTCTGCCACAGGATGCCGATGTCCAGGCCAGGGGGGGGGCAGTCGTTGGTCAAGGGGACTCTCCCGCACCGCGGACGCATGGAATCCATGGGGTGATTGAGGTTGGGCCCTACAGAGGAACAAGTGCCGGGTTGAAACGACCGGTTTGCTCGAAATATCCGAGTGGGAAGGAGGTTTCCTTGCTTGAGGTTTGCTGGGCTGCCCACTTGTCGGCGATTTTCTTTAGCTCTCCGGCTGTGATCAGAACAATGGCGGTTCCGTTCTGCACCTTGTATTGCATTGCGAGGGTTTGCGAATCCTCCGTAAACCCGGGAGCAATGACCATGAAGCAGGTGAGTGGCTTTTCAGCGTTTCGGATGTAGCCATCAAATTGTTTGATGTGATCCTTCAGGCTTACATCAGATTCCTTGGATTTATTGTCCCAGTAAATGAGCGCATCTCCGTGAGAGAGGGCCCCATCGGCATGGGCAGTTCCTATCAGCTTTAGGGGTTTGTGGCCGAGTTTCTTCTCGAAAAGGTAGTTGGTCGCCGATTCGAAGTTGCGTTCAACTTCCAAGTCTTTGTTGATCAGTTGCTGGCTTCGAAGGAATTGGAGGTTTCTGCATCCGAACTCCTCGAAAACGGTATACCAAACCTCGCGCTCGTCACCGTTCGTGTCGTCTTTCTCATGAAGGTTGTCATAGAACGAGATGATTCTGGCAATCTTCTCACCCTTGAGGCCCGATGTCTGTAGCTTCAAATCTTCGCACCACTTCGAAAGGTCTCCCATGGACAGGCCGTCTTTGGGGCTCAGTCCACCAAGGACAATCGAAGGCTTGAGATGTTCCATAACTTCCGCATGAATCTCCTCTGTTGAATTGAGTCCATCGATGGGGAATCCGCATTTTTTCAGAAGCTCAAGAAGATAGGATTTCTGACGAACATACTTTTTCGCCTCTTCCGCCAAATCAGTGGGTGAAACCGCGTGCTAACCGCCGCGAAGCGACGGGAGCCTCTTGAAAGTTGTCCACAACAGGCCGATTCGAGAATGGGGCTCTAACTCGTCGGAGAAGCGGACTGTTGTGGGCAACTTTCTCTTCCCTGCGGTTTGGCGGCCGCTGTTTCGACGGATGGTTGTCTGGCGGGATGAAGCATTGATGAACCGGCGGAGTC
>JAUTCT010000061.1 GCA_030673875.1 Verrucomicrobiota bacterium JB025
CCGCTGGGCGGTGGAGATCCAGTTCCGCGGCTGGAAGCAGTCGCTCAATCTGGCCAAGGCCCTCAACCGTGTGAGCAACGAGCACCATATCCAGGCGCTGGTCATTGCCGCGATGATCGTCCACCAGCTCGGCATGAGATTCGCCAAGGCGGTGGGTATTCGTGTCGGGCGGGCGCGGTTGAGTTATGAAAAGCTCTACCATGCCCTGAGTTCCTATCTGATCGGAGTGGTCGACATCGCAGAACTTGGGCTCTTCGAGCAATGGCTTGATGTCCGGCACGTCAAGCGGGACACGCGCGTGCGGATATCCTCGATAGAATCAGGCATTCAGGCCCTAAGCTGACGCGAATGGCTTGGAGGGCAATATCAGTGATATCCCCACGGAGCGAAACGCACCCGCGGTTTCGAAAGGAACTGACATCCAGAGAATTGCGTGAATCTAGCGGGATCATTGCATGAAAAATCCGGTCACTCTTGTGGCAAAAGTGATATCCCAGCCATATCCAACGGCCACGCTGGTGACAAGTCCGCATTTCCTCCACTTCCCACCCCGGCACAGTGGGCGGCGCGATTTTTATCGCCACAAACCAACACCCATGTGGTACCAAGCGTGCATGTTCCACGCGAGGCACCGATGGCTCACCCTGCTGCTGGCCGGCATCCTGCCCACCGCCGCCACCGCCACCGCCACCGCCGCCACCGCCGCACCCGCCGGCCCGGACCCCGGCGAGCTTTCCCTCAAGCAACTCGAAAAACGCCTGCCGGAAATCGACGCCGAGATCACCCGCCTCGCCCACGGCAGCCTGCGCAGCGGAGTCGGCGCCATCGGCTACCGGTCGATCGCACAAGTCGCCGCCGATTCGATGGTCTGGGTGCGGGTCGATCTGGACCGCACCCATGACATCGACGAAATCGTGCTGGTGCCCACGCTGTGGCGCGATTCAAAGGCGGGTTTCCAGGCCGACGGCTTCCCCGAGGCATTCCGCATCGTCGCCGGCACCGACCTGCTCGACGAAGGCACCGTGATCGCCAGTTTCAACGGCGCGGACAAGCTGCTGCCGCGCACGGCCCCGGTGATCATTCCGGTCCGCCGGACATCGGCCGCCTGGGTGCGGATCGAAGCCACCCGGCTGTCGCGCCGGGCGTTTGACGGCCAGCCGGTCTTCCAGCTCTCCGAATTGCTCGTCTTCAGCGGTCCCCGCAACGTCGCGCTGCGCCGGCCGGTCACCGCATCCTCGCAAGACCAGAGGGGCTTGAGCAACGCGTGGGACAAGCGCTACCTCGTCGATGGCCACATGCCCTACCTCATGGACGCCGCCCGGGGCGGCCCGAGCATCGCCTACATCGGTTCCGTTTCACGTCACCACGCCCTCACCATCGACCTCGGCGCGGAATACCCGCTCTCGGAAATCCACCTGCACTCCGTCGACCAGAGCGACACCGTCCCCCAGGCCTATCCGGGAAACCTGGGGGTCCCGCCCCGGCTGATGATCGAGGGGGCCCGCACGGCCGACTTTTCCGACCTCACCCCGCTGCTGGACCTCGATCTGCACTCGATCATGGAGACCGGACCGGTGATGATGTGGCCGCTCCCGGAATCCGTCTGCCGCTACGTCCGGGTCGTCTATCCCGGAGGTGACAGCCCCCAGCGGTTCGGCTTCGCCGAGATCGAAATCTATTCCGGCGACACCAATGTGGCGGCCGGCCGGCCGATCCGCGCCGAAGGACAATCGACCGGATCATCGGACAATTCCCGCCGCTTCCTGTCCGCCCTGACCGATGGCCACAACCTCTACGGCCGGGTGCTCCCGATCCGCATCTGGATGAACCAGCTGGCCCACCGGCACGACCTGGAAACCGCACGCCCGCTCGTCGCCGCCGAGCTCAACCGCCGCTACGAAAGCCAGAAACGCAACCTCCGGATCATGACCTGGCTCGCCGCCGTGCTCGCCGCGGGCGTCGCATTCACCATCCTCGCCGACCGGATGCTGCGCATGCGCCAGGCCGACAACATGCGCAAGCGCTTCGCCGCCGACCTTCACGACGAACTCGGCGCCAACATCCACACCATCGGCCTGCTCTGCGACCTCGCCAGGGACGCGGACACCAGGGAGGAACAAGTCGAACTCCTCGAGCAGTCGCGCGGGTTCACCGAACGCTGCGGCGCCACCATCCGCAACTGGAGCAAACGCCTGGAGGCCCGCGGCGTCTGCGAAAACCTCATCGAAGACATGGAGCTCTCCGCCGCCAGCCTGCTCGCCGACATCGACCACGAATTCTCGATCGAAGGCGAGGAACACCTGCAGAACCTCAAGCCGCGCAGGCGCATCTACGTCTATCTCTTCTACAAGGAATGCCTGACCAACATCCTGCGCCACTCCGGCGCCACCCGGGTCACGACCAGGCTCACTGCAGTCCCGGGGAAACTGACGCTCGTGGTCAGCGACAACGGCATCGGCCTGAGGGGCGCCCAGCCGGATTCACTCAAACGCCGCGCCCGCCTGCTCGGGACGAAAGTCAGCTGCGAGGACTCGACCGATGGCGGAACCCGCATTACCCTGAAACTCAACATCCGCCGCCTGTTCCCGTTTCACCGCGCCCATCCCAAACCCTCGAAATCATGAAACCGCCGATCAAAGTCATTCTCGTGGAAGACCACCCCGGCTACCGGGAAGTCATCGCGCGGACCCTGCGATCCGCCCCCCAACTCGAACTGGTCAGCCAGTTTGGCACGGCGGAGGTCGCGCTGCGCGAACTTCAGAACCAGGCGGACCAGCCGGACATCGTGCTGCTCGACCTGAACCTGCCCGGCATGTCCGGCATCGAGGCCATCCCGTGGTTCCTCAACTACGCCCCGGACATCAAGGTCATCATCATCACCCAGTCCGACAAGGAGACCGACATCATGACCGCCATCTCGCGCGGAGCCTCCGGCTATCTGCTGAAATCCTCCACCACCAACCAGATCAAGGAGAGCATCCAAACCGTCGCGGATGGCGGTGCCTCGCTCGACCCGAGCGTCGCCAAACACGTGCTCGACACCCTGAAACACCGGTCACCCGAACCCGCCAAATCCCTCACCACCCGCGAGCGGGAAATCCTCACCCTGCTCGCCGACGGCCTGGTCAAGAAGGAGATCGCCGGGCAGCTCGACATCGCCGTCACCACCGTGGCCTATCACATCAAGCACATCTACGAGAAACTCGAGGTCCAGAACGCCCCGGCCGCCGTCTCCAAGGGCTACAAATCAGGGCTGCTCTGAGGCATCCAGCAGCCCGATCCTCGACAGGTCGATCGGCGCGATCCCCATTTCCAGCGCGGGCGATCCCGGCTTGAAGCGGAAGTCGCCGTTCTCCGGATCGACAAACAACGGATCGACCGACCGGCTGTGTTCATCCACGCCCTCGGCGCGGTGTTTCTTCAGCAGCTCCGCACCGCGCCCGGGGTCCGCCGCGCAGTAGTAGATGTTGGAGTCGGCGTCGGCGTCCTTCGCCAGCGCCAGTTTGCGCCCTCGGCGGTCCTCGCCCGTGCGTCCCCTGCCCGGTCCGAGCTCGCTGATGAACGTGCATTCCGGGCCGGAAGAATAGAAGATATTGCGCTTGATGGTTGCGCCGGTCAGCGGCCCCTCGCGAACCGCTAGATAATACCCGCGCGGCGGCGCGATGATGTCCGCGACGATGTTGTTTTCCACCCGCGTGTTGAGTTTCATCATGATCCCCTGGGACACGCATTTGTAGATCAGGTTTTCGGCGATCAGGGTGTCCCGCTGGCCGCCGTCGGTGCGGATCGCGCACTGCATGATCATCGGCGCCACCAGATGGTGCACGTAGTTGCGGCGGATCACGTTGCCCGCGCCCGCGCCGCGGATGTAGATCGCGTTGCCGTCGCCCAGCATCTCCATCGCATGGTGGATCTCGTTGTATTCAATCCGGTTGTCGCGCGTGTGGAGGAACGGCCGCACGTCATCGATGTCCGGGTTCTTCGGCAGGTCACCCACCTCGTGCCGCCGGATCGTCCGGCCCAGCTCGCGACCCCGCTTGTTGAAAAACTCGGTCATGCAGCCGGAGATGATGATGCCCGTGTAGGGCGTGTGGTGCACCAGGTTGTTCGCCACCCGGTTCTCCCCGCTCTGCCAGACCATGATCCCCGGCGAGTGCGAGTAAATGCGGCCGGTGTGATGGACGTGGTTGTTGAACACGACGTTCTGTTTGTTGACGTCCTTGGTCCCCGGCCCGTAGCCGCACAGCAGGATCCCGGCACCGCCCATCTGCTCGACGTGGTTGCCCGATATCCGGATGCGCCGGCCGTGCAGGTCCACTCGGATCGCGCCACCGCCGCTGTGCAGGAAATGGCAGTCCTCGATGGCGCAGTCCTCCGCGCCGCGCAGCCGGACCAGCGCGTTCCCCTTGTCCAGAAAGTCCCAGTCGTGCTGCAGCCCGGCATCGTCCGGCGCGATCCGGTAGCGCTCGCCATGGGTGAAGGTCAGGCCCCTGAAACGCAGGTTGCGCACCGGATCGTCCTTCGGCCCGGCTTCATCGATCCGTCCCTCGACGCGGAGGATTTCCTCCAGCGTGGGTGCCAGAATCCCCCGCGGGGCCCCGTCTTCCCTCGGCCAGAGGTAGACTTTCCCCTCCTTCGTATTCAGCACCCACTCGCCCGGTTCGTCGAGTTCGTCGATCACGTTCTCCACCCAGCACGACTCGGTTGTCTTGAGGAAATGCAGCGGGTTCATCGCATATGTCGCGGCAATCGACGTCCGGGCGGTCCGCGTCGCTGCGTCCACCGACTTGAGCGGCAGCACGTTCACGATCCACGCATGATGCGGCCGGACGATGATCTCGACATCCTCGATGTTCGGCCACGCCTTCAGCCGGCCGGCCGGGAACTTCAGACGGTCGCGGCTGCCGCCCGTTTCCGGAATGAACCCGGCCGACCGCGCACGCGGCAGCATCCCGCCGGCATCATAGAGCGTGCGGAAATTCCGCGCAGTCTCCGCCACCCAGACCTTGCCACGCGCCGCGGCAGGCAGTCCCGGCAGTGCGCCGGTCACCTGTTTCCAACCGCTGATTTCCTCGCCCGAACTGAACACCGGCGTCTCACCCGGCCAGGCGGCATAGCTCACCGTCGCCCCTCCCTGCCCCGAATCCTCCAGCCCGAACACCACGGTTTCATCGACCTGATAGACCCCGCCGCGTATCCGCACCACGACGTCCCGGCTCCTCCGGTCGCCGAGCGCCCGGACCGCATCCCGCGCCCGCTCCAAGGACGCGAACGGCCCGTCAGTCCCGCGCGCGTTCGGCTCGGCAAGCTGGCCCGACCACCGGTCGGATCCATTCGGAGCCACGTGGAAATCAGCCGGTTGGGACAGCTCCGCCGATGCGAGGGCTGTCGCCGTTAGAATGAGCAGCAGAAGCTCGATTGTCTTACGCATACGCTGGTTTTGATGGAAAATTCGAGGGACCGCCACCACTTATCGGTCGGTGCGTCGCCCCTGCACCCGGAAGAAGGCCGCTTTGACGTGCTCCGGCACCGTGCCGGTGTAGATGTTGCGGGGTGGCTCGGCGGCGCGGTTGACCTCCACCGGGATCCAGGCATCGACGCTCAGGTCGGTGGTGTATTCCAGCGTGTATTCCGCGTTTTCCACACTCTGCCAGGCGATGGAGTAGTCGGTCCCCGAAATGGAGAACTCCTCGACCGCCAGCCGCGACCCGGCGTCGGTCGGATCCGTGCCCGCCCAGTATTCCTGCTCGTTGGTCATGCCGTCGCCGTCCTTGTCCGCGATTCCCGCTTCCGCCGTGCTGGACCCGAAGTGGCTCGTCTCCCAATCGTCCGCCATGCCGTCGCCATCCTGGTCGATCAGCGAGCGGGTGTCGAAAGCCACGCTGTCATACGCCCCCACGGTGCCGTCGGCATTCGTCGCAAACACCTGGAAGTAAAGCTGCATGCCCGGCACCAGACCGGTGAGCGTCAGCGAAAACAGCCCCTCGGACTGCGCCGCCAACTCGGTGCTGTATTGCCAGTCGCCAATGTCATCGCCGCCGTCATACGACCCCCAGCAAACGGTGACCGTCACCGGATCATTGTCGGCAGAGAAGAGGATTTCGCCGTTCACCAGGGCGGAAACCCCGTCGATCCCCTCGGCCGCGCGGTTCGCCACCAGCACCAGCGGCTGGTCGTCGTAGGCCTTCACGCCTTCCTCAATCGCCGCCTGGCTCATCGCCTCCCGGTTGCGACGGGCGACCCAGGTTTCCTCATGCCAGAGGTCGAGTTCGGTTGCCTTGGTGTAGTCCTCCATGTCTTCCCGCGGAAGGGCGTTGAGCGCGTCCTGCCCGGCCTGGATGATCGCCAGCGCGGCATTGTAATTGCCGGACCCGACCGTCAGCCCGTCCAGACACGGACTCTTCTCCGGCCGGTCGAAGCAGACCATCGGCCCCGGGTTCTTGTTCCGCCCGTTCATGCTGGCGAAATCATATCCGGTTAGCGATTTGAGGCTGGCGATCTGAGCATCGTTGAGTGGCGAGCGACCGGCCAGATTGTCGGGGTAGTTCGCGCTGTAGTGCGGGTAATAGGGAGAGTTCATGTCCAGCCACGTGATGATGCGCTCGAGCTCCTCGGTTGAGATCGACCCGCTGTGATGGCCGGACTGGATTTTCGCCATCAGCGGACTGGCGTGGGACCCCCAGCTCTTCGCCTGCTGGATGGCCGCCGGCCCCGCGCCGATGCCTCCCGTGTAGCCCTTGTTCCAGAGTTCGGTGTAGGACGCATTGAAAAACAAGCCCTTGTCACCGGCCAGAATCAGCGTGTCGGACGCCTCGCCGTCAAAGTCATGGCACGGCATGCAGTGGCTATCGAAAACCGGCTGCACCTCCTGCAGGTAGCCGAAGTTCCGCGCATCGCCATACCAGCCTTCGAGCTCGCTCGGATCGCGCATCGTCGCAAGCGGCAGCGAGTTCGTCCCGTAGGCCGGGGGCGCCGTGGTGCGGTCATCATGACAACCGATGCAGCCCTGGGTTTCGTTCGGCTGGATGATCGTTCCCGTGCGCATCGACTGCACCATCATCTTGTTTTCATCCAGCAACTGGAAAAACAGGAATGTGTTCGACGGAGCGTTGAAATGCGCCGAGCCGTCCTCTTCCACCGGAACCGTGCCGAGAATCCGCTTGTTCTGGAAATTTTCCCAATTCATCCCCGGCGATTCCCGCCCCTGACCACCCCACAGCGCCGACCAGGTGAAATCGGTTTTGTTAGGTGCCTCGATCACGCGCAGATACTTCACTTCCCCGCGTTCCACACCTTCCATGTGGGTGCCTTCATAGACGTCCTGCACATAGAACCGCCCGTCCGCCCCATTGTGTTTGCGATAGACGTTCACATCGTGCGGAACGGTCCGCGGCGCGAGCGGCATCGGGTCGTAGCACCCCCACGGACTGCTGCCCTCGCTGTAGAGCAGGGTCGCATCGCCTTCCATGTCCAGCAGATAGAGCCCCATCTTCGAGGCGGAAATCTGCCGGGAGCAGAGGAAATAGCGACCGCCCACTCCGCTGTCCGGATCGACCAGCGGCCACGGGTCCTCGTGCTTGATGGACGTGCTCTTGAAGCGGTCGAAATCCTGGCCGTCCACCTTCACCCAGCTTTCCAGCCCCTCCGGCCAGGTGCGCACCACCGGGTCGCTGCCATCCACGCCCTTGCGGCGGTCGAGAATGGCGATCGCCCCCCACGGCACGTCGTGGCAGGAGCTGAACGTGCAGACGATGTAGGGCGTGCCGGGAATCATCTGGCCGTCGAGCACGCCGCCGGGACTGGTCGTGTTGTTGCCATAGATGATGGCATGGCCGGTCCCGTCAGGGTCGCAGACCCACAGCCCCTGCGCGTCGCCGAAGTTGCGGTCCACATACTCCCAGCGCGAATACATGATGCGCCCGTCGGGCATCAGGCTCGGGTGGTCCTCAAACAGGGTGCTGCGGCCGATCTGGTTGATGTTCGCACCGTCGGCATCCATCTTGTGCAGGTTGGCCGAGATGTGGCGGTTGCAGCCGATGTACTTGATCTCGCGCGTCGAGGTGAAAGCGATGTCCCCGTCCGGCAGGTAGATCGGATCCAGATCGTCGGTGTCCTCCAGAAACGTCAGTTGCTTCAGTCCGGATCCGTCGGCGTTGATCTCGTAAATGTGATAGCTGTCGTCGAGGTCCTTGCGCATCGAGAACACGATCTTCTCGCCGCTGAAGTGCACGTCAGGGTCGCGGATCATGCCTTCCGCGGTCTCCAGCAGGGTCGTCACGCCGCCGCCATTCGGGTCCCACACCTTGAGCGCCCCGCCCGCCCGGTAGTCGCCGGTGTTGTATTCGTTCGGACAGGACGGAAAGAAGGTCGCCGTGTTGTGGTGGTCACGGTCATACTGCTGCCGGTAGATGAACAGGATCGGCTGATTGGTGACGCAGGCGGGAAGTTCCGCGCGAAGGTCGCCCGCCAGAACGGCCGCCGCGGCCAGCGGCATGAGAAGTTTGGTTTTCATGGCATGCATCGTTCCCATCCTTTCGTTAGAGCGAGTTGACGTATTCCACCAGATCGTCGAGATCGGTATCCGACAGGCCCGTCGTGTTGCCGTGGCCGAAGGTGTCGAGCACCTCGCGCACCGTTGCCGCCCGGCCGTCGTAGAGATACGGGCCGGTGCGCCAGACTTCGTTGAGGCCCGGCGTGTCGAAGCTCGTGCCCTCTTCGTTGCCCGTCCCGGTGCCGACGTCGTGCAGCTGCAGGTCGGTGAAATACGGACCGCTGTGGCAGTGGGTGCACCTGGCATTGAAGATCGCCTGCCCGCGCACCGCCGCCTCGCTCAGTCCCCCATTCACCAGATACGGGCTCGGCACCGGCTGCTCCGCCTTGAGAAACTCGTCGATCGCGAGGTTCACCTCTTCGGGCAGATTCACGAAGTGGCTGAACAGGATGCCCGAGATCACCGAGGTCTCCGCGTTGGGCCGCACGCCGGTCCACGTCGTCGGCGGCGTCGCGTGGGCATAGACGAGGCTCTTGGTGTTCTTCGCGTTGCCAAAGCCGTCGTTGAGCAGATCCCAGTTGAGCGCGTCCACGCGCACGCCCGGATGGCAGCTCGTGCAGCTCTGCCACTGCTGCGCGCTGAGGGTGGCGTCAAAGAAGTGTTGTTTGCCCAGCCGGACCACCGTCTGCGGCAGTTCCCAGCCGAGCTGGATTTCTTCCGCGGCATACTCCCGGCCCTCCGTGAGCTCGGCCACCGCGAGCGAGTCGCTGAAATAATTCGCCGCCACCACCTTCGCGCCCACCACAGTGATGCCGCGGGGCCCGTTGCCCGGCAGCGGAAGCCGCCGCCGCAACCCGGCCAGATAGCCCAAGTCGTCGCAGACGTTTTCGCTGGCCGTCGCCAGTTTCGCCAACAGTCCGGACCAGTCGATCGCGCTCAACTCGTGCGTCCCGGAGTGCGCCAGGCACAGCGTCCCGCCATCATCGGTGAAGCCGATCCCCCACGGGTTGGCCGCGCCCAGATCCAGATCATCGACCACCACCGTGTTGCTCAGCGTCAGCGAATCGAGATCGATCAGGCTCATTGCCGAGGTGTTCGTCCAGCCGCGGAAAATCTGGGTGGCCGGCACCCGGTAGCGCCCCAGCGCGTGGCCGACCACCGCATAGGCCCCATCCGGAGAAACCGCCACATCGCGCAGGCTGTGCGACCCCGGCGGCAGCGGAATGTGGGCGTCGACCACGTTGGTCGCCGTGTCGATCACGCTCACCGATGCCGCCACGCCGGTCTCAGTCGATGCCTGGTGCGGCAGCAAATTCGCCACCACCAACTGGCTCCCATCCGGGCTCAGCGCCGCGCCGAACGGCTCGCGCAACAACGCGACCCGCTCCACCACCGCCCCGGCCGTGAGATCCACCTCGACCACCGCATTGGCAAACTGCTCGCACACGTAAAGCCGGTCCCCCGACACCAGAACCGGCGCCCGCGGCGAGTGCCCGACCGCGATCGTCCGCGCCACTTCCAAGGTCCCCGTATCCACCACATACACCGCCCCATCCGCCACTCCGCCGGTCACGTAGAGTGTGCCGCCATCCGCCGAAAGCGCCACCCCGGACGGGTTTTGCGGCAGCACGACCGACCCGATCCGCACACCATAGTCGAGGTCGACCACGCCAATCCGCCCCGCAGTGGACTCCACCACATACAGCAGGCGGCCGGACGCGTCCGCCACCACCTCGCTCGGCGATAGGTAGTCCGCGCGTTCGTCCGAGAGGATCGTGCAAACCACCGGACCGCCATCGACCAGGGCGCTGCCGGCGGATTCGATGCTGAGGAAAAACGACTCATCGCCCTCGTCAAGTCCGTCGCCCCAGACCGCAATCGCGATTTGTTTCTCCGTTTCCCCCGGCAGGAACGTCAGCGTGCCGCTCCGGCCCTCGTAATCCGTGGCGCCCGCCGAGCCGTCGACGGTGGAATAGCTGAACTCGACCTCCAGCGGATACTCGCGCGAAAGCCGGACGGTGAACACCGCCTGCGTCGAGCCGGAATTTCCCTCCACCAGCTGCACCGGATCCACCGTGATGCGCGGAACCGACGGCGTGAAACTCTGCAGCCCCGACCACGCGGTGCCATACTCGTTCATTGCGCCACAGCGGTAGAAATACTCCGCGTCCTCGGTCAGCCCGCCGGCCACCACCGAAAACGCGCCGGTTTCCAGAGTCCCAAGCTCACTGGTAAACTCCCACGCGTCGGGATCCTCGCCGCCATCCGTTTGCCCCCAGCACACCCAAACCTGCGTCGCCGCCTCGCCCGTGCTGGTGAGCGTGCCGTTCAGAGTCGCACCGTCATGGAGCAGGTCGGAAACGCCGGCGCTGTTGTCGACAACCGGTGCCACACCCGGGATCGACCGGCCATAGAGCGCCACCTTGTCGAGCGCCGCCAGCGTGCTCGAAGTATTCGCGGTTCCCCGGCCCCAGGCGTAGATCCGGAACTCGGTGGCATCGGTCAGCAACTCCATCCCGGTGCCGGACAAATCCACAAGCACCCCGTCGTAGCCGGCGGTCAGGCCGAGCACGTTGGTGATCGCCGCCGTGCTGCCGATCAGGTTTCCCGCGGCATCCGTGACGGCATATTCATCCACCGAGGTCTCTGCCTTCTTGGTCGCCTTGAACGAAATGCTGGAAAGCTGGAACAGAAACCCCTCGTCCGGCGTGACGGTGAAGGTCATGTAGTCATCCCCCGCAACCGCATCGGCAAAACTCTCCGTCGTCGCATCATCCACGCCGATCCCGACACACCCGACCGTCGCCGGATCGCCAAACCCCTCGCCCGTCGCATCCAGCCCGCTGTCATCGCCGACCGTCGCCACAAACGCGATGTCCATCGGCGAAGTGAACGAACCTGCCGTGAGATTCGCCCCGACCACCGTCGCCGCGCCCGGATCGGCGGCGTCCGCATCAAAGTCATAGCCGGCGAGCATTTCCTCGACCCCGACCTGGTCAAACGTCACGCCGCTGATCGCAGTCCCCTGCCCGGCCAACCGGTTCTGCCCTTCGATGCTGAAAGTCGCGCCCGCCGCGCCGTTGAGATCGATGTCGAAAAACACCCAGCCGGGCGTCGACCCGTCGGTCAGCTCCAGCCCGGTGACTTCCACCGCCGCCCCGCCGTCGGCGGAAAGCCGCAGACCGGTCGGGTCCCAACGCCCGTCGGATGTCGTTTGCGTGCCGGACATGATGCCGACGCGGAAATTCTCCGGAGCGCTGTCATCGATGCTGAAAGTCATCACCTCCGCCCAGGCTCCCACGCCACCGCCGATCGCCACGCCGATGCCATTCATCGACCAGTCCGCGACATCCGTCCCGCTCAATGTCGGGTCGTCATACGGGCCGTATCCGGTATGCTCGGAAACCGAGTTGAACTCCGCCCCCTGCGCATAGCCGGTCACCCATGACGGCCCCGCCTCGGTGGTGTTGCCGTCCCACCCCTGGCCGTTGGCCGGGGTGCCGTCTGAGACGCCGAAGAAAAACACCCCCGCGCTGCCGTATTCGTCATTGCCGTCGGCATCGAAACCCTTGGTCACGCCGGTGGACCGAAACGCACGCATGCCGGTCTCGTCGTAGCCGTTGCCGTCTCCGATCGCCTGGATATTGATGTCTGCAAACGCAAGACCCGCTCCTACTAGCGCAAGGAACAGGACGCACATGGGTTTTGTCATGGGAGCCTCCTGGATGAGGGAATATCACCTTCCCCACCGTCCTGGTTGGGTTTTCCGGCGTGGAAGGGACTGTGATCCTGAGCATATCCTGCTCTCGTGTAAAGTCAGCCTTTTGCGCCCCTCGCTCCCGCTCTCGCGGCAGCTCGTCCCCACCGATCGCCGGCGCCCCGGACTATTGAGACACCCGGTCCAACTCGTTGCTCTTGATCGCATCCGCTTCGATCTCCTCCTGCTCATGCTTCCTTCCGAGATAGAAACCAAGAGCCGCCCACACGAGGGCAATCACCGCGCCAACGACCAGTTTCTGGGGAAGATCGAGACCAAAGATCCCGTCAACCCCCAGCGCCACGAAAAACCACACCCAGAACACGTCACCGCCACGGTAAACGGCGACATCAATGAAGGGCTTGGTCTTGAAACGCGCTTCCTGGTCCACACTGGTGAAGAGGATTTCCCGGGAAGGTCGGGTGATGGCGTAATTGCCGGATTTCCGGATGGTCTCGAGAATCAGGAACACGGCCACGGTGGGAACCGTGGAAAACAGAATCAGCGCACCGGCCATGATCACGGGAATGACCGCCAGAGCCGTCGCCAGGCCGAATTTCGCCGCGATCCGGTTGGTCGCGAAGAGCCCCAGCAGGAAAGTCAGCACGTTCACGATGATGTTGAGCACGCTGAGGATCTGCTCCCTTTCAGGCTTGCTGTAGACGGACAGGATTTCCTTCTGCGCCAGATAGAAGAAGGTGCCGATCCCCACGAAGATGAAGATGAAACTGGCGATCCCGATCAGCCGCTTGTGGGTGATGAACTCCTTGATTCCCGAAAACGGGTTGGCGTTGAGCTTTGAGAACTCGGACGCCTTGGCATCCGGTTTCGGATTCATGTCCTGATCGAGGACCCGGATCAGCGGAATCACCACAAGCAGGGTCGCGCTCGTGACGACCAACTTCACCTCAAGAGGAAACTGATAGAGATACTGGTTCACCGCCAGCGAGCCGAGAATCGCCCCGGCACTCGCGCCCAGATTGATGAAGGCGAATATCCTTTTGGACTGCCCCTTGGAATACAGCTGGGACATGAAACTCCAGAACACCGAAATGTGGAAGAGCGAGAAGACGCTGATCCAGACGTAGAAGAACTTGCCCAAAAGCACCCGGTCGTAGCCGGTCTTCAGGGCGAGGGCGGTCAGGATGAACGAAAGGGCGAACACCACAAACACCCCGGGAACCAGACGTTTCAAGGTGAGCCGGGCGGCAAACAGATTGTAGATGAAGACCGCGACGATCGATGCGAGAAACGTCAGCGTCCAGAGCCGCGCCAACTCCGGATCGGTGAACTCGCTCGACAGCGAGTCCCGCACCGGCTTGGCGATCATGTAGGACGCCATCAACAGGAAGATGAAAACAAACGACGTCACCGCCGCCTTCACTTCGTTCGGGGCAATCTGGGTTGCCTTGGAAAAGAGCGTGGAAAACCTCACTTGATTCGGGTGTTTCGGGGGATTTCGGGCGATGCGAAACTCACCACGGAAGCTCCTTGCCGTCGTAATACCAGAAACCGCCGTCGTGCTTTGGCGTGAGCGTTTCGATCAATCCCTTGACCATCTTCATGCTCTCCTCTGGCGTCAGCTTCGCACGGTCGCCGCCCATGTCGGTCCGGTTGTGGCCGGGTGCAATGGCCACCACGATCGCGTTGCGCAGGGCCTTGTCCACGGACATGATCTTCACCGCACGGTTCACCGCCGTCTTGCTGATCCGGTAGCCGTAGGCGCCCGCGTTTCTGCTCTGGTTGATGATGCCGGACCGGCTGGAAATCACGACGACCTTCGGCTGCTCGGAGGCGAGCAGATTCGGGATCAGCCCCTGGGTGACGAAGATCGGACCCGCCGCGTTCACGGCAAAGCAGTCGAGCACCTCGCTGCGCGTGAGGGTCTCGAGCGTCGCCGACTTTTCGCGGGTGCTTCCCAGCCCGAGCGTGGGGCCGAAGTAGCCGGCATTGTTGACCAGGATGTCGATGGCTTTTCCATCAAGCGCTTTCGCCAGCCCCTTGATGCTCTCGTCGGAAGTGACATCGAGCTGCAGCACCTCATCGGCGACCTGCTTC
Organism: Verrucomicrobiota bacterium JB025; assembly: GCA_030673875.1. Lineage (GTDB taxonomy): Bacteria > Verrucomicrobiota > Verrucomicrobiia > Verrucomicrobiales > Akkermansiaceae > Luteolibacter. The sequence continues at coordinate 14,307 of JAUTCT010000061.1, forward strand.
AGCTCGGTGGCCTTCTCAGGTGAGCGCGCCGTGCCGATCACGTAATAATCGTCAGCGGCAAACTGCCTGCTGAGTTCCAGCCCCAGCCCCCGGTTGGCACCGGTGATCAGGACGGTCTGCTTGTCCGCGCCGGCCTCGGCGCCGACGGCAATCGCGCCGCCAAGCAAAAGAAATGCGGCGAACAGCCGGCAAAACCATCGTCGTGGCGTGTGGGTGCTTCTTTTCATGGTCGTATTGAGCGTGTGGTTTCGGGTCGGGTGCATTCTTACTGGCGAATTCCCGCCTTCTTACTCCAATCGGGCGGATTCTCCACCTCATTCGAGGGAAATCGTCGCGCGAACCATGAGGTCGTTCGCCATTCCGAGCAATCCTCCACCCCCGATCACCCGCTCGATGCCGCAGGCCGGCGCAGCATCCGGACCATGAAACCCAGGCGTCCATGATTCATGATGTCCCGGGCTGAAGGCATCTCTGCTGAGTGACACGCCGTCCACGGCAGCGACCGCCTCAGTCCGAGGATCTCATTTCCCTTGTTTCCTGCGAGCCGGGGGTTGAAACAACGCGGCATATCCGGCTTCACCGGATAGCGTGCGCCGGGCGGCCCCGAACGTGCGGGCATTCCCGCCAAAGACATCGTGATCGCCGATGTCCTTGCGCGCCTGCTTCGCCAGTTTCTGCAGTTCGGCGACCACCTCCGGATGTTGCCTGGCGACATCGGTGCGCTCACCGATGTCCGACTCCAGATCATAGAGACGCGCCTTTTTGATGCGGATGGCGTCCGCCTTGGCGATGTGGTTCCTCCACTTCGTCGCAATGCTCGTCTTCACCGGCTCGGTATGCGGCAGCATCAGCTTCCACTTGCCCGATCGCACCGCCCGCAGGCAGTCGTGCTGGTAGTAGAAATACGTGCGGTCGATCCGGTCCAGCTCGCCGTGCATCACCTTCGAAACGTCGATCCCGTCGATCACCCGGTCGGACGGCGGCGCGGTCCCCGCCAGCCCGGCCAGCGTCGGCATCAGGTCGATCGTCGCCACCACCGCATCCGACTCGCTGCCGGCCGGAATCCTGCCCGGCGCACGCATGATGCAGGGGACCCGCAGTCCGCCCTCCCAGCAACTGGTTTTCCCGCTGCGCAACGGCTTCGCATGTCCGCCGTGGTCCTTGCGGATCAACCACGGACCGTTGTCGCTGGCGAAAATCACGTAGGTCGTTTCATCCAGCCCGAGGTCCTTCACCTTGTCGAGCACCCGGCCGATGTGGAAGTCGAGCTCCTCGATCACGTCGCCATACATCCCGCCGGCCGACTTGCCCTTGAAGTCCGCGGACACCGCCAGCTTGGTGTGCGGCATGGTGTGCGCCAGATAGACGAAAAACGGCTGCTCCCTGTGCTCCTCGATGAATGCCAGCGCCGCGTCCGTGTAGCGCCGCGTCAGGGTGGACATGTCCGCCTTTTTTTCGACCTCCTCGGTGCCGCGGATCAGGTTCACCACGCTGTCATTGCTGCCCGGCGTGCCGAAGTAGGTGTCGAACCCCTGGTGCGGCGGCAGCAGCTCTTTCTTGTAGCTCGACGGGTTGTGGCCGGCCAGGTCCCACTTGCCGAATGCCGCCGTCGCATAGCCATGCGCATGCAACACCTCGGCGATGGTGACCTCGTCGGAATGCAGCTCCGGGTGGATCGAATCCGGATCGTCCTGCCGCGCAAAGCGCAGCGGATAACTCCCCGTCATCAGGGAACCACGCGACGGACCGCACACCGTCTGCGCGTAGAAATTGGTGAAACGCATGCCCTCCTCCGCCATCCGGTCGAGACGCGGCGTCTTGATGTCCGGCGACCCGTAGCAACCGACATCCTGATAGCCCTGGTCATCGGTGAGGATGACGATGAAATTCGGCTTCGCCCGCTCCGCCGCGACCCCGGCCGAGACGCACGTGAGCGCCAGCCCGAGCGTTTGGATCATTCGTGTGATTCGTTGCATGTGCACAATTCGTTAGTTCTTGATGCTGAGGGGGACCGGGTTCTCCACTGAACCCGCGGGCCGGACAGCGGCCGCCATTTCCTTTTCAAAGCCACGCATCGCGGATTTCAGCTGTTGGACGATCTCCGGGTGGTTGGCAGCCACATTCTTCTTCTCGGAAACGTCCTCTTCCAGATTATAGAGCGCCTCCTTGCCATTTACGATGCGCAGTTTCCACGACTTCCACCGCACCCCCTCGAGCGTGCCCCAGTGGGCGTAAAAGAAATACTCGTGCGGGCTCCCGGCCCCATCCGCGAGTGTCGGCATCATGTCCTTGCCGTCGATCACAAGCCCCTCCGGCAGGGTGGCGCCGCTGAGCTTGGCAAACGTCGGAAGCACGTCCATCGCCGTCAGCACCTTGTCGACTTCCGCCCCCGCCGGGATTCCCTTCGGCCAGCGGATCACCGCGGGCACCCGCTGTCCGCCTTCCAGGGTGCTGCCCTTTTTGCCGCTCAGCGGTTTCGCCGACCCCTTCGCCGGCCCGTTGTCGCTGGTGAAAAGGACGACCGTGTTTTCATCGATCCCCTGCTCCTTGAGCGCTCCCAGAATCTGGCCGACCGACCAGTCGAGTTCGTAAATGGCCGTCGGATAGATGCCCTTCTTCGCCTTCTTGTTTCCGATGACCCCGGCGTATTCCTTCTTGATCTCCGGCGACGCCGCCAGCGGCCCGTGCGGCAGCGCGTGGGCCACGTAGAGGAAGAAATTCTCGTCCTTGTGGCGCTTGATGAAATCTACCGCCCGCCCGGTGATCCGCCGCGTCAGGTAGTCGGCGTCCGGCTCCATCTCGATCACGGTCTCACCCTCCAGCAATGGCAGCGGCGGGAACTTGAAGAGCTTCTGCCGCGGGTGCTTCGGATGGATGTCGTGGCTGTAGGGAATGCCGAAGTATTCCTCAAACCCCTGCCGGGTCGGCAGAAACTCCGGCTGGTCACCCAAGTGCCACTTGCCGAACATCCCGGTCTTGTAGCCGGCGGACTGCGCGACCTCCGCGATGGTCAGTTCCTTCGGGTTCAGCCCGCGCCCGTCGCCCGCCAGGCAGACCGGAAACGGTTTCTCGCTGACGCCCTCGACGGTGATCGACGACGGCACATCCATGTCGATCCGCGCAGGATAACAACCGGTCATCAACGCGGCCCGCGAGGGCGTGCACAGCGGCGCCGCCACATAGAAGCTGCTCAGCCGCGCGCCCTCCGACGCCATTTGGTCGATGTGCGGCGTGTGGACATGCTTGCCGCCGAAGCAGCTCAGGTCGGCGTATCCCTGGTCATCGGTGAAAATGATGACGAAATTCGGCTTTTCCGCCGCAAATCCAAAGACTGAAGCCGACAGCAGGGCGAACAGGGTTGAGGTGATCTTTCTCATGGGGCTTATCGTAATAATCCGCGCGAAGTCCTGTGGACCTCATCGAAGTGAAAAAAGTCTAGCATGAAGCGCATCCGAAGGGATCTCGCCGAAAAAGGGTATGCGCCGGAGCTCCTCTACCTGCGTTTCCCGATGCCCTTCGGCCGGTTTCCATTCCGCCCACCCTTACGTTCCCATCCCGCCCATCCTTACCGTTCCGGCCAACGAGTTTCGCACGGCGACCGACAACCATGCCTCCCTCCCGGACGCCACGGCGGGGGATCATCCGACTCCCGGCCCTGCCCGGCAGCATCCCGGCCTTGACCGGAACATCGAAGCGGTTCAGCATCAAAGCATAGCGTCCCATACCGGGCGTGATGTCCGCATTCCGGATCCCCGGAACACCCTGAGGTGTCCGGAATCAAATTGAAACATCAGCGAGAAAACAAAGACGTGAGATTACCAAATATCGTAAAACACCTGTCAGCACTCGGCCTCACTGCCGGACTGACAACCATCTCGGCCAGTGCGGCACTTGTTGTCTACGAGGGCTTCGACTACGCCGAAGGCTCGACTCTGGCCGGCGGCGCTGGCGGCACCGGCTTCGATTCCGCCTGGACCACCAACAACGGCTCCGGCCCGGCGCTGACGGTTGGTGCGGACAGCATTGCCTTCCCCGGTCTCCTCACCACGGGTGGCAGCATCCTGCGCGCGGAAAAGACAAACATCACCACCAGTGCACGCGTGCTAGACTCGACCTCCGTTGCCGCACTGACGGGTGATGGCACCACGCTGTGGGGCAGTTTTCTCTATCTCGACGGCAATGGTGATGGATTCAACGCCGACAGCTCATTGAGCCTTGCCTCGACAACAGCAGCGGTCGCAAACAACCACGTTCTCAGCGCCGCGGGCTACGGGGTCGGCCTCGCCATTGGCGAGAATACCGTTTACACTGAGGCAATCGTCTACGAAGGCGCGACGGCTGCGAGTTTCGCAACCTCCACCCTCACGGACGCCACCGTGCTCGACGCGACAAGCTTGTTTGTTTTCAGCATCGAGTGGGGCGCCACCGAGGACGTGCTTTCGTTCTATCGGATCACCGACTTGAGCGATCCCCTGCCGACGGCATTCTCAACCACAACGTTCAACTTCAGCAGCACCGAACAGGCCTCACTGAACACCCTGAACATCGTGGAATCCCAAACCGGCGAGTTCGACGAGATCCGCCTGGGCACGAGCCTCGAGTCCGTTCTTCCCGTCCCCGAGCCCGGTTCACTTGTTCTGTTGAGCCTCGGCTCCCTGGCATTCTTCCGCCGCAAGCGCGGCTGATGCCCGCTCACTGAGAGCCTCACCGATTCATCATTCCCACGCACCCGCTGACCAAGCGGCACTGCGTGGGAATTTTTTTGGCCGACGCCCGGCACGGCCGACGCCCCGCCCTCCCCTGCAGGAGCCATCACGCGGCATCACGCACGACTCCGGTGAATCAGGTAAGATCGGATGGGGTCATGGGGATTGCGCCCCATGACCCTTCCACACCACCGGACATGCGGTTTTCCGCATCCGGCGGTTGAACCCAGCTTCTATTCACCTGCCGACTCCAGATGCTGATGCGACTTCCCAAGGGATGATG
>JAUTCT010000062.1 GCA_030673875.1 Verrucomicrobiota bacterium JB025
TCGAAACATATAATCAGACCTGCGGACCGTTCACATGGACCAAGGGACCAGAAAAGTTGAGCAAGATCATCAAGTTGACTCAAATCGCCCAACAAACCGGCATCGCTTGATATGACCGCTACTTCACTGACGATGCACTAGCGCGCTCTCGATGAGAGCGCACGCCAATGAAGCCGCTCCTGCCCAGCAAAAGCACCACGCGAAGCACATCCCCCAACCCAAGCCCCCTCAACCCAAGCCACCATCCCAAGCCCCCCATCCCAAAATCCTTGGCGCCCTTCGCGTCTTGGCGGTTCAAATCCCCAGCCCAAGCCCCAAATCCCAAGCCCCCAACCCAAGCAAAATCATTCTGCCACCAATCATTCTGTCCCCCCCACACAACCCAAGCCCCAACTCACTTCATACCTTCGCATCTCCGTGTAAGCCCACCCAACAGCTCGCAGGGCGCTACCCGCCACCCAACCCAAACCCCGATCCCGGCACCTCCCCATGGTTTTTGGCATCTTCCCGTTTCTTCCACCTTGCAAAACCCTCCCGCTCAGGCTTTCTCTTTCGCCGCCATGACCGAACGCAAGACTCTCGACGAACGCCAGCAGATGTCAGACCTGGAGCGCCTCCGCCACTCCTGCGCCCACGTCATGGCCACCGCCATCCTCCGCATCTGGCCCGACGCCCAGTTCGCCTACGGCCCGCCCGTCGAAAACGGCTTCTACTACGACTTCGACATGGAGCACCGCATCACTCCCGACGATTTCGAGAAAATCGAAAAGGAGATGAAAAAAATCGCCAAGGAAAACCAGAAATTCGAGCGCACCGTCCTCACCCGCGCCGATGCCATCGCCATGGCCGAATCCGGTCGCCTCGGCGGACTCACCGAACGCCCCGGCAACCCGTCCAAATTCAAACTCGACCTCATCGAAAAAATCCCCGCAGACGAGGAAATCTCCTGCTTCAAAAACGGCGAATTCATCGACCTCTGCGCCGGCCCGCACATCGGCTACTCCTCGAAGTGCAAAAACGTCAAACTCATGTCCGTCTCATCGTCCTTCTACATGGGCGACGAAAAAAAAGGCCAACTCCAACGCCTCTACGGAACCGCCTTCGCCAAAAAAGACGAACTCATGGACTACCTCGAACGCCTTGAGGAAGCGCGCAAACGCGACCACCGCAAACTCGGCCGCGAACTCGGACTCTTCCACATCGACGAAGCCGTCGGCCAGGGCCTCGTCCTCTGGAAACCCAAAGGCTCGCTCGTCCGCCGCCAACTCCAGGACTTCATCACCGAAGAACTCGACAAACAGGGATACTTCCAGGTCTTCACCCCACACATCGGCAAACTCGACCTCTACCGCACCTCCGGCCACTTCCCCTACTATCAGGAAAGCCAATACCCCGCCATCGCCGAGCGCGACACCCTCGAAAAACTCGCCGACGAAGACGCCACCTGCGCCTCACTCATCAACGGCCTCGAACAGGGAACCTACGAAGGCTACCTGCTCAAGCCGATGAACTGCCCGCACCACATCAAAATCTTCGATAGCGACCACCACTCCTATCGCGACCTCCCCGTGCGCCTCGCCGAATTCGGCACCGTCTACCGCTGGGAACAATCCGGCGAACTCGGCGGCATGACCCGCGTCCGCGGATTCACCCAGGACGACGCCCACATCTTCTGCACCCCCGACCAAGTCGCCGCAGAAGTCACCGGCTGCCTCGACCTCGTCAAAAAAGTCCTCTCCACCCTCGAGATGAACGACTACCGCGTCCGCCTCTCACTGCGCGACCCGGAAAGCGACAAATACGTCGGCTCACCCGAAAACTGGGACAAGGCCGAAGACGCCCTCCGCCAAGCCGTGCAAACCCTCGGCGTCGAATACACCGAAGAACTCGGCGAAGCCGCATTCTACGGCCCGAAAATCGACTTCGTCGTCAAGGACGTCATCGGCCGCGACTGGCAGCTCGGCACCGTCCAGGTCGACTACAACCTGCCCGTCCGCTTCAACCTCTCCTACGTCGGCTCCGACAACCAGCCCCACATCCCGGTCATGATCCATCGCGCCCCCTTCGGCTCCATGGAACGCTTCACCGGACTGCTCATCGAACACTTCGAGGGCAAATTCCCCACCTGGCTCGCACCCGAACAAGTCCGCGTCCTGCCGATCTCGGACAAAACCATGGAAGCCGCCGAACAAGCGACCCAACAACTCGCCGACGCCGGAATCCGCGTCACCATCGACCGCGCATCCGAAAAACTCGGCGCGAAAATCCGCAACACCCGCCTCGACCGCGTCCCCTACATGCTCGTCATCGGCCAGCGCGAAGCCGAAGAAGGCACCGTCTCCGTCCGCCACCGCGACTTCGACGACCTCGGCGCCAAACCGCTCGACCAATTCCTCGCCGACATCCAGCAGGAAATCAAAACCCGCGCCCTCAAACCCGCGTAAGCCAGGCTGAAGTCGAAAGGCCATCCAACCTGGCTCCGGACCCCTTACTCATCTGGGCCCCATGATTTTCATGGGGCCTGTTTTTTTACCCCAGCGCCTCCACATGCGCCAGCGCTGCGGACGCCAGCCCCGCCGGATCATAACCGCCCTCCAGCACCGAAACCATCCTCCCCCCGCACCAGCGTTCCGCCATCGCCACACACCGCCGCGTCATCTCCGCAAACGTCTCATCCTCCCATTTCAAGCCGCCCACCGGATCCCCCCTCCGCGCGTCAAACCCCGCGGAGACCATTAAAAACTCCGGCTCGAATTCCTCCACCTTGGGTGCCAGCAACTCCGACCATTGCTCCAACGCCAGCGCACCATCAGAGCCCCCCGGCAGCTCGATATTCAAAGTCGTCCCCTTGCCTTTTCCCCGACCCGTCTCGCCCGCCGCGCCCGTGTGCGGATAGATCCCCTTCTCATGCAGGGACGCATAGAGCACCGATGGATCATCGAGGAAAATCGACTCCGTCCCGTTGCCGTGGTGCACGTCCCAATCAATGATCGCCACCTTGCCCACCCCGTGTTCCTGCTGCAGATACCTCGCCGCGATCGCCACATGGTTGAACACGCAAAACCCCATCCCCCGGTCCGCCGTCGCATGATGCCCCGGCGGCCGCACCGCGCAAAACACCCGGTCCACCTCCCCCCGCATCACCGCATCCACACACTCCAACACCCCACCCGTCGCCTCCAGCGCCACCTCATAACTCTCCTCGCAGATCGCCGTGTCCCCCGTCCGCAACTTGTCCGCAAACGACTCCACATCCAGATAGACCAAATCATGATAGTGCGGCGCATGCGCAAGCATCACCTCCGCCGGCAACCCCGTCCGCCCCATCACCCGCACCACATCGTCCGCCAGCTCCTCCATCGCCGCGATCAACGCCCGATACCGCTCCGCGGACTCCGGATGAAAATCACCCGTGTCATGCCGCTCATAACACGAATCATAATGCACCCCCACCCGCCGTTTTCCCTTCACCGCCTTCATTCCAGCACCTCGATTCCTTTCTCATTCATCAGCTTCCTCCGCATCCGCAACACCTTCTCCACCGCCATCTCAAACAACCGGTCGCCCTCACCACCACCCTTCTTCTCCACCCCGCCCGCCGCCAGAAACAACGCGGCCATCGCCCGGTTGTCCGGCATCACCGACGCCCACAATTTCTCTAGCCCGCGCTCCTTCGCCACCCTCGCAAGTTCACATAACAAATACCCGGCCATCCCCGCATGCCGCGTCCGCTCGTCCACCACAAACGCCGCCTCCGCCCCCTTGCCATCCTCATCCAGATAATACCGCCCGATCGCACGCAACACGAATCGCCCCTTCTCCTCACCGAAAAACCCCAGCGCCAGATCCTTCCGCTGGTCCACCGCCGCCAGCTTGTACGCGCTCTCACCCGTCATCCGGTCGCGCTGGTAGCCATACCTCAACCGCACCGTCTCCTCGTCGTGCGAATAGAAAAACTCCTGCAGCCCCCGCATGTCGCTCGGATGCAGCGGACGCAGCAGAAACACCCCCGTCCCGAACCTCACCCGGACACTCTCGACCCCGTGCTTCGTGACACCCGCATCCGTCGCCGGCATGGTGAAAAACTTCGGCAGCCACCCGCGCTTCAAGGCCCCGGCCAACAACTCCTCACGGTGGTCCGGATGCGCCACATCCACCAACCGCGCCACCCGCTCGCGGATGCTCTGGCCCCGCAAACTCGCCACCCCGTACTCAGTCACCACATGGTGCACGTCACCCCGCCCCGTGCAAACCCCGCTCCCTTCCTCAAGCCCCGCCACGATCCTCGACTTCCCGCCATCGTCCGTCGTCGATGTCAGCGCGATGATCGGCCGCCCGCCCTTGCTCCACCCCGCACCACGAATGAAATCCTGCAGCGCACCGATCCCGCCGTGAAACGAATGCCCGCTCGAATCCCTCACCACCTGCCCTGTGAGATCGATCTCGCGGGCCCCGTTCACCGCCACCATCCGGTCGTTGCGCGCGATCCGCCGCGGATCATTCACCCACTCGCTCGGCCGCAGCACGACCCCCTCATTGCCATCCACAAACCGGTACAATGCCCGGCTCCCGAGCACGTGACTCGCGATGATCTTCCCCTTCTCATAACTCTTCGCCGTGCCGTCCACCGCACCACATTTCACCAACTCCATCAGCGCATCGCTGAACATCCCGGTGTGAATCCCCAAGCGCCGGTGCTTCGACAACGCCTCAGCCACCGCCGCCGGCGTGTTCCCCAGGCCGATCTGCAGGGTCGCCCCGTCATCCACCAACTGCGCCGCGTAGCGCCCGATCCGCTTGTGCCGCTCGTCCAGCACCGCCTTCCCCGCCTCCGGCAACGCCGCCGACTTCTCGATGAACCAGTCGATCCGGTTCGCACGGATCCGCGAATCCCCGCATGTCCGCGGCATCTTCGCATTCACCTGCGCGACCACCGTGCCCGCACACTTCGCCGCCGCCATCACCACATCCACGCTCACCCCCAGCGAACACCAGCCGTCGTCATCCGGCGGACTCACCTGGATCAACGCCACATCCAGCGGCAACGGCCCGTCCCGAAACAACGACGCCACCTCCGAAAACGCACACGGCGTGTAGTCCGCCTGCCCGCGCTCCACCGCCTCACGCACCGTCGGCGTCAGGAAAAAGGAAACCGTCCGCAGCACCCCCTCATACGCCGCATCGATCCACGGCGTCTCCCCCAGCCCGTGAATGTGCACCAGCTCGACATCGGAAAACCTCTCCGCCGACCTCAACATCGAAGCCACCAGCGCATGCGGCACCGACGCCCCACCCCCGATGAACACCCGGCTCCCGGGCCTCACCAACTGCGGCCAATCCGCCTCATCCAGACGTTTCATCCATCCACGCTAACACACACAACCGTCCCCCAAAAACAACATTTCCCCCACCCGCCCCAGGGCGATCGAGGTTGGGAGAAACGCTTGATCAGCTCGGCAGCAGAACCACTGAATTCAATGATGGTTCTCTATCTGGGAAGGCATGGGGGGCTCAGAATGTCTCGCGAGTTGGGAGGTCTTCACCCTCAAAGGTCTTAAAAAATCAGTGAAATCCGTCTCATCAGTCTGAATCCGGGGTTCTTATTGGCGCTTCTTGAGTGGCTTGTTCCTTAGCTTGATCGCCCTGCCGCCCCCCGCCCCTCTCCTTGCCATCCGCCCGCCGCGTGCCACACTTCCCCCATGATTTCATTCTCCAGTTCGCGCCGCCGCTTCATCGCCTCCACCGGCGCCTGGATCGGCGCGTCCGCCATCGGATTCGGCCTCTCGTCGAAAAACACCCGCACCATCTCCCTCCTCCACACCACCGACCTCCACGGACACATCGTCCCCACCCAGACCTACGGCGGTGTCAAGGACCTCGGCGGCCTCGCACGCTGCGCCACCCGCATCCGCCAATGGCGGGCGGAAAACCCGGACAACCTCCTCGTCGACATCGGCGACGTCTACCAGGGCACACCCGAAAGCCTCGCCAACAACGGCAACCTGATGATCGACCTCTTCAACGCCCTCGACTACGACGCCTGGGTCCTCGGAAACCACGACTTCGACTGGGGCCCGCAGGCGCTCGCCCACAACCTCGCACGCTCACAATCACCCGTCCTCACCGCCAACCTCACCATCGACGGCAAACCCACCGGCGGCCTCCCCGGACCATGGGGCAAAGTCCGCCCGTGGATGATCAGGGAAATCGCCGGCTTCCGCATCGCCCTCATCGGCCTCATCACCCCCGGCCTCCCCTACTGGCTCACCCCCGGCACCCTCGGCCCCGCCGCTCCCGTCGACCCCGTCGAGACCCTCCGGAAAATCATCCCGGATGTCCACGCCGCCAACCCCGACGCCATCGTCCTCCTCACCCACATGGGCTGGCGCGAACGCGGCGACGACTACGCCAACCCGCTCAAGAAAATCATCGAAAACACCCCCGGCATCGACGCCCTCCTCGCCGGCCACTCCCACCGCGACCAACCCAGCTGGGAAATCAACGACACCCTCTGCTCCCAGGCATCCTACTACGGCATCAACTGCGGGAAACTCGACCTCACCTTCGACACCAAAACCCGCAAACTCATCGGCAAACGCGCCATCACCGAACTCATGGACCACCAGGTCGCCCTCGACCCCGCCGTCATGAAACTCGCCGCCCCGGAAATCAACAAATCCGAAAAACGCCTCAGCCGCCAACTCGGCACCGTCACCCAAACCATCACCGAACGCGGCAACGACGCAACCCTCGCCCCCTTCCTCTGCAAGGCCTTCGCCACCGCCCTCAAAAACAACGGAACCCCCGTCGACGGCGTCTTCCACGGCACCTTCGGCACCGGAGACATCCCCGCCGGTCCCATCACCGAGCGCGATTGCTGGAAATACCTCCCCTACGAAAACCTCCTCACCACCGCCGAAATCACCGGCGCCGAAATCATCGAAATCTGCCGCCACTCATACGGCCGCATCCTCTGGCCATTCATCCTCGAACTCGACTCCGACGGCAACCCCACACGCTTCGAACTCAACGGCAAACCCGTCTCCAAAGACACCCGCTACACCATCGCCTTCAACTCCTACGACGCCCAGTCCGGCGGCAAACGCCTGATGAAACTCCGCGAAATCCTCTCCCACCCGGCATCAAAGCGCAAAACCCACCTCATCGACACCCGCACCGCCCTCATCGAAACCATCAAGGAGCGAAAACAGATCCCCTAGGAGTGTGTCGGACTTAAGTCAGCGACAAATCCGTTTCGTGCTGCCATGCTTCGCGCATGGCCGCCCGGTTCGTCAACATTGACCACGACACCCCGCTTCTCCTTCCACCCGACCTTCGCGACTGGGTGCCCGCCG
>JAUTCT010000063.1 GCA_030673875.1 Verrucomicrobiota bacterium JB025
CCTTGTGGGCCCGCAAGGCCCTCACCAAACCAGCCCGCGCCTTCCTCCCGTTCCCCTTCGGTCCGCCACCGATCGCCTCGCCATAACTGCTCCAGCGGTAATCCGCCGGTTCCTTCACCATCTCCGCCCGCACCGGGTTCAAATCGATATAGGCCGCCATCGTCCGCGCCGCCACTCCATCCTCCACGATCACGCTCTTGAAGCGGTCCTCCCACAGTGTCCCCTTGCGCCCGTGCCTGCGGTTGTGCCACGGCGTGTAACGTTGGAGAAACCCCTTCATGAACTCGCTCAAATCATGCATCCGGTAGGTAAAGCGCTCGTGAATCTCCCGCACCCGGAAATCCAGCCCCCTTTCCCGTGCGTCCAGCAACTCCTTCGCCACTTCCCCCACAAACCCCTCTCCGTAAAGCGCCCTCAACCGCCGCAGCAACTCATCATCCGAAATTCCCCCCTCCGCCATCGGCGGCACCTCCAGCAGAAGATGGAAGTGATTGCTCATGAAGCAGTAAGCCAGCACCCGGCAGCCCGAAAAATTCTCGTACATCCGCATCAGCGTCCGCAGTTTCTCCTTCTCCTCAGCGCCAAACACCAACCGCCGGTCCACCACCCGGGAAACACAGTGGTAAATCACCGGCTTCACCCGCGAATCCTTCCAAGGAGCAATCCACCGCGCCTTCCTCATGCCCCTCTTCTACACCCGCACCCACCAATCGCAAGCAAATACCCTATAAAAGGTCCGTCCCTTAATCGATTCCACCCAGGTGAGTCTCAGCGGCTTCTGGGCTTCCCTGAGTGAAGGCGGCACCGACTAAATACTCGATAAAAGGTCCGTCCCTTAATCGCGATATTCGTTTGTGCCGGGGGCGATCGAGTGATGCCGCCCATTAGTGATGCATCGCATTCCATGTCTGGGCTGCCGTCGGAGTTTTCCGCACCGATCCGCCAGGCCCTTTGTCCTGTTTTTGGTGCGTTTATTTGCTGAGTTGCAGGGTTGCTGAGTTGCCGGGTTGCCGGGTTGCCGGGTTGCTCGGTTGCTCGATTTGCCAGATCGCAAATAGCGGATGTGCGGCGGCCGGCAGAGTGATGGGCTGATTGTTCGCAGATTCACCCATCAGCTTGACCATGAAGACCGGATTCTGGTTGATCTTTATGGATGAGGGTCCCCCTGCTTGTCAGTTTATTTGCTCTGGTCATGACTCCAGCACTGCTGGATGCGAGGACGTGGACGGATACCACCGGCCGCGAGGTCGAGGGGGAGTGGGTGTCTTCCGATGCCCGGAGCATCACCCTGCGTCTGGCCACGGGGAAGACCGTGACCTTTCCACTGGCTCGACTTGCCGTGGGGGATCGTGAGCATGCCGCGAGCCTGGCTGCGGCGAACCGCCATCCCGCCGGCTGGATGTCACTGCGGATTCACGTGGAACACATCGAGGAGGTGCCGCGGGCTGTTGGGATGCCGGGGGCATTCCATCGAGTCGATTCCCATACCTGGGAGGCGGATCTTCCGCCGGGTGCGTGGGTCTGCGTGGAATCCGCGGCGGGTGGGTTTGGCGGCACGAGTCACCTGCTCGAATGGAAGGGAGCGGCGGAATGGATTTTGGAAACCGAAGGGCCGTTTCTCTACCGCCGTCGCGGTGCGGATTCGAAGCAGGAACTGGTCGGTGTGTCGGTCGGTGGCGTTGGCGGCTCGCATTCTCTGGATTCTTCGCAGAGGAAGGAATTCGCCAGCCTGCTCGGCAAACTGGGCCCGGTGGAGAGCGTCGGTGGGTTGATGCTGGCCCAGGTGGAGCCGGTGGCGGACCTGCTGCGGAATCTGGACCCGGTGGCGGTGACCGTTCAGGTGCATCACCAAAACGATTTTTCCGCACTCGCCGGGCTTGGACGGCTGAAGGCGGTGCACTTCAATGTCGGCCAGATTAAGTCCTTCGATAGCCTGAGCGTGCTTGCGGGGATCGAGTGTCTGGACACGGGCAGGGCGTTCACCTCGACACTGGGTGATGCCGGGCCGCTGGCTCAATTCCGGCGACTCCGGTTTCTCGAAACCAGCATTCGCGGGGAGGTCGATGTGGCTCCGCTGAGTCGCCTGCCGTCGCTCGAAGCATTGGAGCTTCGTTGCCATGAGCCGCAGTCGGTGGATGCCCTGACCTCTCTGAAGGGACTTCATTCGCTCGGTGGGTTTTCCACTTCGGCGGGCGTGGTTCGTCGTCTGCCCGGCATGGTCAGGCTGGGCTGCCGGATCGTGGAGAAAGGGGATGATGGCGTTCCGCTGAAGATGCCGAAGGTCGCGTCCCTGCGGTTTGCCTCGGTGGAGCAGATCTCGGCATGGAGGGATGCCGGCGGTCTGGAGTTCCTGCGTGAAGTCGAGCACCTCAGCGGAGACCTTGGCACGCTCGAGGGAATGGATGCCCTGCGACACCTTGGGCTCTCTGGATTTGGCGGAAAGGAGCTGACGGGAGATGGCGGCGCATCCCGGTTGCTGACCCTGCGGCTGCAGGGGCATCCGCGATTCATCAAGGCGTTGTTGGATTCGCAGGAGCGTTTGCAGGGACTTGAACTCGGGTCTTGGACAGGCCCTGCCAGCCTTCAACAGCTGCCAGCCGTGCCCACCCTCCAGTATCTGTCGATTTCGCAGATTCCCGAGCTTTCCTCACTCCGGGGGATCGAGGCCTTCGGCGGACTTTCCTACCTGGAGGTCGAGAAAATGGAGGCGCTGGAGGATGCTGCCGGCCTATCGGCCTTGGGTGGTTTGAAGGGCTTGCGACTCGAGGCATTGCCGATGCTCGGGGAGCTTTCATTCTCGGGGCTCACCGTGATGACGGATGCCAGATTGAGCGGGCTCGCGAAGGTGGATGCCATCCAACAGGTGTCCGCCGCAGCGGCCCTGCGGCGAATCAACATCAACAGCTGCCCGGCGCTTCTCGACTGGACGGGCTGGGGTGGCCTTGCCCAACTTGAGGACTTCTATCTGGTTGCCCGCAGTCAAGCGATGGACCTTGAGGAGATCGCCGGTCTCGAGTCACTCCGGCAGGTCGGTCTGGTGGGAGTGAAACCGACCGAAGCGCAACTGAGGAAATTGTCCACCAGGACGGGTGGGCAGTTGCTCGAGCGGGCGCGGGCCGCCGTCGAGTCGGGAGGACGGTGAGTGGAAGGGGCAGGAAAAAAACGGTGGCCATCCTGTTCTTCAGGTGTCCACCCGGCATGGCCGCTTGGTGCCAACAGTTTGCCACAAGAGTTTGTCAGGAAAACAGTGTCGTATTTTCAACGACCTCTCCAGTAGTCGGGACGTCGGCTGGTGTGAGCCAGAGCCACAATCAGGATTGCGTCAGCTTCAATGCGGTGGATCACCCCGAATGGGTATCGCTCCAGAAGTTTGCGGCGATCTCTTCCCGCGCCTTGGTTCGGCGCTTTCCTGGCATGTGGATCAAGCCAGGGCTCAAGCACACGAGAGAAATGCGCGACTCTACGAGCTCTCCGTCAGCGGGCGAGGGCGTCGAGGAGTTTCTGGTGGATGCCGCCGAAGCCCCCGTTGGAGAGCACGGCGAGGACGTCGCCAGGTCGGGCATTGGCGGTGACTTGGGAGACGATGGCGTCGACGCCGTCGATGTAGGAGGCGTGGCCGCCGAGTTGTTTGATGTCGGCGGAGAGTTTTTCGGGGTCGAGGCGGTCGTGTTCGGGGATTTTGTGGAGGTCGACCATGGCGGCGACGACGGCGAAGTCGGCGAGGGCGAGGGATTCGGCGAGTTCGTTTTGGAAGACGGCGCGGCGGGTGGTGTTTGAGCGTGGTTCGAAGAGCACCCAGAGGCGGGAGTCCGGGTGGCGCTGGCGCAGGCTCTGGATGGCGAGGCGGATGGCGGTGGGGTGGTGGGCGAAGTCGTCGATGACCTTGATGCCGTTGACTTCGCCGCGGATTTCCTGGCGGCGGGCGACGCCTTCGAAGGCTTCGAGGCCGGCGCGGATTTCGTCGTCGGTGAGGCCGGCGAAGCGTGCGGCGGCGGTGGCCATGGCGGCGTTGCGGACGTTGAACTCGCCGGTCATGCGCAGCGAGAAGGGTTGTCCGCCGAGGGTGAACGAGCTACGATCGGTGTCGTATTTGAGGTTTTCGACGCGGAGCGAGCAGTTTTCTCCGAAGCCGACGGTGGTGACGGGGCAGGGTGCGCCGGCGGAGACGTCGAGGCAGTTCGGGTCGTCGCCGTTGACGAGGGCGATGCCGGAGCGGGGGACGATGTTGAGGACGCGTTTGAAGGAGAGTTTGATTTCGTCGAGCGAGTTATAGATATCGGCGTGGTCGAACTCGATGTTGTTGATGACGAGGCACTCTGGGAGGTAGTGGAGGAACTTCGAGCGTTTGTCGAAGAATGCGGTGTCGTATTCGTCGCCTTCGAGGACGTTGAATTCCGAGTCGGTGAACATGGCGCCGCGGCCGAGGTTTTTGGGCAGGCCGCCGATCATGAATCCGGGGTTGCGGCCGGCGTGGCGGAGCAGCCATGCGAGGAGGGATGCGGTGGTGGTTTTGCCGTGGGTGCCGGAGACGACGAAGTTGCGTTTTCCGCGCAGGAAGTATTCCTTCATGACTTCCGGCAGCGAGTGGTAGAGGAGTTTGCGGTCGAGAGCGGCTTCGGCTTCCGGGTTGCCGCGGGAGATGGCGTTTCCGATGATGACGACGTCGGTATCCGCGGGGATGTTTGCCTCGGCGTAGCCTTCGGTGATGGTGATGCCCTGGTCGCGGAGGAAGGTGGACATGGGCGGGTAGACGTTGGCGTCCGAGCCGGTGACGGTGTAGCCGCGTTGTTTCATGGCGGCGGCGACGGAGCCCATGGCGGTGCCACAGATGCCGGTGAAGTGGAAACTGGATTTTTCGGACATGTTGGAGATTCGGGGAAGTCCGGGGAGACTATGAGCGGGAATTATCCCTGCCAACCCGGAATATTGGGCGGAATTTCCGACCTTTCCGTCTTGGAAATGGCGGCTGAGAGAGCACACTACGGGTGTGAACAAACGCACCACTCTCGGCATTGGACTCGCAGGTTTCGGAACCGTTGGCTCCGGAGTTTGGAACACTTTGGAGCGAAATGGCGATTTGATTACAGGCCGGACGGGCGGTGGCGTGAAGCTGGAGGTGGCGAGGATTCTGGTTCGTGATCCGGCGAAGAACCGGGCGACGGTGGGTGCGGTTCCGGCGGAGGTTTTCACGACCGACTGGGAGCAGCTGGTGAACGACCCGAAGGTGGACATTGTGGTCGAGTTGATCGGCGGGACCAACCGGGCGTTCGACATAGTGGCGGCGGCGCTGAGGGCCGGCAAGCCGGTGGTGACGGGCAACAAGGCGTTGTTGGCGGAGCGGGGGGTGGAGTTGTTCGAGTTGTCCCGGCAAACCAACACGCCGATTCACTTTGAGGCGGCGGTGGCCGGGGGCATTCCGATCATCCGGACCTTGCAGGATTCGTTCATCGGCAACCGGATTCTGTCGTTTTCCGGGATCATCAATGGCACGTCGAACTACATGCTCGGGCGGATGACCGATGCGGGGCTGACGTTTGAGGAAGCGCTGGCGGAGGCGCAGGAGCTGGGATATGCGGAGGCGGACCCGACGCTGGACGTCAACGGTTGGGATGCGGCGCACAAGGCGATTTTGCTGGCGTCTCTGGCGTATGGGTTTCCGATTGATCCGGCGGCGATTCACGTTTCCGGGATTGAGAAGGTGACGCCGCTGGACATCAAGTTTGCCAAGAGTTTGGGGTATGTGATCAAGCTGTTGGCGGTGATCCGCGAGCAGGACAACGGGGCGGTGGAGATCCGGGTGCAGCCGTCGTTTGTTTCCGAAAGCCACATTCTGGCGAGTGTGCACGGGGTGTTCAACGCGATTGCGGTGCATGGGGACACGGCGGGTGAATCGATGTTTTACGGTCGCGGTGCCGGCCAGAACCCGACGGCCTCATCGGTGGTTGGCGATCTTGTGGAAGCCGCGCGCGGGGTGACCGAGGGGCGTCACCGCGGGTTCCTGCCGTATAAGGAACAGGGGGTGTTGCTGCCGGTGGAGGAGACGACGACCGGGTATTACGTGCGCTTTGACGTGGTGGACAAGCCGGGGGTGCTGGCGCAGATCGCGACGGTGCTCGCCGAGCACGGGGTGAGTCTTTCCGGGACGCATTCGCCGGCGGATTCGACCAATCCGGACGCGGCGTTCCGGGATGTGATTTTCCTGACCCACCGGTGTCCGTACGGGCAGCTGCAGGGTGCGCTCGAGGAGATCGACCGGATGGAGGATGTGAACAAGCAGCCGGTGGTGTTCCGGATTGAGACGCTTTCCTGAGCGGATCTGGTCCTGGCGGCGGAGTGGCTGCGTGCGATGGGGATTGCGGAGCGGGTGGATTTTGCTTGATGCCAGCGCGCCGGATAGATAAGTGGAGAACGGTGTATCCCTGTTTCGTGTGGACTTTGCACACGAGGGGGCATGCATCCGCAAGCCATTGTCCCGGTTACCCACCGGGTAAGTGGTTTGTTCGGAAAAACCTCACGCACTTCAACCCAATCAAACCCAGATGATGAAAACCACAATCGCGGCACTATTGCTTATGTGTTCCCTTTCTCCGGCAGAGTCCACCGAGCCGAATGTCGTGGAGCTGAAACGGAGTTATCTCGATTCACTTTGCGGCATTCTTGTGCAGCACGTGGAAGATGATGACCTGGCGTCGGCCAAGGTGGTCGCCGCCGAAATTCAAAAAGTGCGGGACCTGGAGTTATCGGATGCCGAGGTGGCACCCTGTGGCTTTTGGTTATGGCACAATGGCACGTGGACGGTGCTCTACCCGGGCGGGGTGGCGCTGAACGGTGGGGCGAAGGGTGCCTGGTCCTGGACCAGCCAGCTGGACCGCACGCTGCGGATCACATGGAATAATGAATACATCGATGAGATCACGCTTTCCGCTAACGCGCGGGAACTGCATTGCACGAACAACCGGGGCGAGAAGTTTGTCGCCACGCGGATTTGGGTGCCGTCGGTTGAAGCCGTGGCCGGCGGACTCGCCAGCGGTGGGGAGTCGGTCCCGGCGGGTGATGGTGATGCGCGGACCGAACCGGAGGGCCTTTGCCATTAGGGCCCATCCGGCACCCCAACACCCGCCGCGTCAGAGTTTGGTGCTGTTGATTGGAGCGGCTTCGCCGAGGAGAGGAAAGTGCCGCCGTTCCGGGCGCAGCGGCTTCAAAGCCAATGCTGCGTTGCTGCTCGGTCGTGAATGGCTATTCACTTCCTCGTCGCGCCTTGCCTTGAATTTGAATGCTTGCGTCGCCGGACGCCGGGTTGCCGGATGTGCCCATTAGGGCACGGGTTGCGGCCGGCGGAGCGGGTTTCGAATGCCAGGGGGGCATCAGGCATCGGGGAGTTTGCCGTTGATGGTGCGGATGTGGATGTCCTGCTGGGGGAAGGCGATTTCGATGGCGGCTTCCTTGAAGCGTTCGTCGATGACCGAGTGGAGCTCGGTGATGGTGGCGAGGCGGTTCTCCATGGTGGGGAGGTAGACGCGGAGGTTGAGGTTGAGGGTGGAGTCGCCGAACTGCTCGAAACTGGCGAAGGGTGCGGGGTTTTCGAGCACGTTGGGGTGGCTGGAGGCGATGTCGAGCAGGAGCTGGCGGGCGCGGCGGGTGTCGGTGCCGTAGGCGACGCCGACGGGGATGACGACGCGGTTGATGTGATTGCTGAGCGTCCAGTTCATCAGGGTTCCGGTGATGAACTGTTTGTTGGGGACGATGAATTCCTTGCGGTCCCAGTTGGTGATGGTGGTGGCGCGCATCTGGATGCGGGTGACGGTGCCGTCGATGCCGTCGATGGTGACGACGTCACCGACGCGGATGGGGCGTTCGAAGAGCAGGATGATGCCGCAGACGAAGTTGGCGACGACTTCCTGGAGGCCGAAGCCGAGGCCGACGGAGAGGGCGGCGGCGATCCAGCCGAGCTTCGACCAGTCGATCTGGAAGATCATGGAGAGGAGGACGAGGCCGGTGGCGATGATGGTGTATTGGCCGATGGTGGTGATGGCGTAGCGGGTGCCGGAGTCCGGCACGACGGCGCGCAGGCCGCTGAGTTCGAGCAGGCCGGGGAGGTTGCGCGAGAAGGTGGTGAAGATGGCGACGAGCATGATGCCCTGTGCGATGGAGAGCAGGCTGACGCTGAAGATTTCGGCGCTGCCGAGGACTTCTTCGAGCGGCAGGGTGCCGGTCCAGATCATCCAGACCAGGGAGATGACGCCGATGGTGGTGAGGGAGCGGAGCAGGCGGCGGGTTTGTTCGCCGACGTCATCGAGGTTGAGTTCCTTTTCGGTTTCGGCGGTGATGGTTTCATCGGACGATTCGTCGGTTCCTTCGGCGGCGGTGCGGCGTGCGCGGCGTTCCTTGAGGGCGTTTTCGAGGGCGAGGCGGCGTTCCTTGATCATGAACCAGCGGAGGATCATGTGGTAGGTGATGAGGCCGACGCTGGCGGTGGCGAGGGTGGCGTCGAAGACGAAGGCGAGCGCCATGGCGGTGAGGGCCCAGCCGGCGGAGGAGAGGATGGCGAGGGCGATGGGCGAGAGGACGACGAGCGGGTACCAGATGGGGCTGAGGCGTGAGAGGGCGTTGTCCGGGTTGCGCTCGATGGCGGATGCGAGGACGCCGGTTTTCGGGTGGAGGTATTTGGCGAGGATGGAGGCGCTGATGACGAGTGCGATGGTGAGCGAGAGGCGGCCCATGCTGTCGAAGTGGCGGAAGTTGTCCTCGTAGAGCGTGCTGGAGAGGGGGATGAGGAATGGGGTCTGGGTGAGGAGGATGGTGCGGACCATGCGGCGGAAGCAGAGGGCTTCGGTTTGGGTCCAGCCGAAGTGTGCGATGCCGAGGCCGCCGTTGCGGCAGGTTTCCATGAGCATGGTGGCGGAGGCGACGATGATGCCGACCCATTCGAGGCCGCGGCTGATGCCGCGGATCCAGTCGGTGTTGGCGGGTTCGCGCTCGAGGATGTAGGACAGGTATCCTAACAGTATAACCCATGGCAGGGCGATGAGGATGGTGAGTCCGAGCGCCGCGAGGGTGTGCTTGTAGCGGTCGCTGGAGATCATGCGGGTGCGGGTGCCGGTTTGCACGAGTTCGTTTTTCAAGCGTTTGCGTGCGGCGAGCAGGGCGAGGGTGAGGAGTGCGACGGATGAGGAGACGACGGGGCGTCTGGCGATCGCGGTGCCGAGGGTTTTGAATCCGCTGGTCCAGTTTTCCGCGGAGACGAACCAGAGGACGGCGGCGGGGGTGTCCCTGAAGGTATCGATGCCGATGGTGGGCGAGCTTCTGCGCCAGAAGATCTCGCGGGAGAGGAGTTTGCGGAAGCGGATGATGTTGTTGCGCAGCGAGCGTTCCTCGGCGTCGATGCGTGCGAGTTCGGAGACGAGCGAGTCGTAGTTTGCGCTGATTTTTTCGACGAGTTCGCGGCGGACCTTGAGGTATTGGTGCATTTTGCCGGTGGCTTCGCCGTTGTCCGGGTGTTCGAGTTTCCGTTGTTCGCGGAGGCGGCCTTCGTTTTGGAACGCGGCGAGGCGCAGTTTCTGGAGGTCTTTGGTGCGGGTGCGGATCGAGTGGGCGAAGGCCTGCGGGTCGGGGAGGCTGCGGCGTTGTTCGAGGATGACTTGTGAGAAGCTGCCGGCGTAGGCGCCGAGGGCGAGTTGTTCGGCGAGCCGCTGGTGCTGGTATTCGAGTTCCTTGTTTTGGGCGAGGATGCGTTCGTGGCGGGTTCCGAGCTGGTTGAGCTGGGTTGCGGATTTCTGGAGTTCGGTTGAGAGGTCGTTGAGTTCGGCTTCGATGGCGGAGTAGTCTTCACCGTCGTTTTCGGCTCCCGGTGCGGCGGTGAGGTTGACGACTTTTTCGGCCAGCACGTCGGCTTCCTGGCGGACTTGTTTTTCGAGGGTTTTCTGGAGTCCGGTGACGTCGGTTTCGGTGGTTGCGATCTGCCGTTCCAGCAGGGCGATTTTCGCGGTGGTCAGTTCGTCCCGGACGTTGAGGCTGAGCCGTTCCTGGGCGAGCATGTCGATTTCGGCCTCGAGCGCCTGGACCCTGGCGACGGGGAGGAGGATGTCGAGGTCGTCGCTTGCGCCGGCATTGGCGTCGCGCGCGGCGGCGAGTTCGGTTTTGGCTTTGGCCAGTTCGTTGCGGGCATCCGGCAGTCTGGCGCTGATGGCGACCGGGCGTTCCTTGAGGCGGGTGGATTTGGCTTCCTCGGATTTGAGGTTGGCGCGGAGTTCGAGCAGGTTGGCGCGGCGGGTTTCGAGTTCGGCGGTGAGTTCGTCCGCGCTGAGTCCGGTTCTGGTGTCCGGTTGGGTTTTGAGGTTTTGCTGGGCGGCGATGAGTTGTTTGGTTTCCTCGGGAGCGGTTGTGACGGCCTCGGTGTATTGTTGGTTGCGGTTGCGGTATTTGGCCGCTTTTTTGGCGAGTTCGATGATTTCGCCGATTTTGGCGAGCTGGGCGGTTTTAGCGGCTTCGTCGAGGCCGGAGTTTTGCTCGATGGTTTGGCGGCGCAGCTCGAGGGCGTCGGGATCGACGGGTGTCGACCGAGTGGATTCCGCCGCCGGGGTTGCCGGTGCCGATGGGTCGGTGGGTTTGTTGGATTGGGCGCTGGCTGCGGGCCACAGGAGGATGCATGCGGTGAGGATGAGAAATCCGGAGCGAATTTTGGCACTTCGTGCGAGCATGCCCGATTGAACGCGCTGGATGGGTCGGCAGCAACAGCATTTCCCGGTCCGGCTGGCGCGGCCGGACCGGGTGCCGACCGGGTGGGTCGTTGAGTCTGGAGCATGCCGGATGAGGCAAAGAGAAAGAAGATGGCGGGCGGGGCACGTAGATCTCATTCCGGCGGTCAGCCGCCATGTTGATTTCCACCGGATTCACCCCATTTGCCATGCCATGAGCTATTCACTGCACTCCACGTCATCGGGTCCCGAGGTATGCGCCGTCACGCGTGAACCGGCCACCGAGTGGCTTTCCGTCGACTGTTCGGACATCGCCGTGAGTGCGGAGGTCGGGCGCTTCCGGGGTGCGGACGGGGTGGTGGAATGCCATGTGACCGTGCGGCTCGACGGGTCTGCCGAGGATCCTCTGGAGACGCTGGCCCAGGGATACCGCCGGGCCCTGGTGGTTGCGGAAACCACGGTGGAGTCCGCGGTGTTCCGGCGTGTGTTTTGCAGTGATGTGCTCAACCAGCAGGGGGGGCTGGACAAGGAGGCGATGGACCGGTTGTTGGGGGCGGCCGGGGCGTGTGCGGATTCGCTGATCGGCCAGACCCCGGTGCCGGCGGCGAAGTATGCGCTCTGGGCTTATCATGTTCGGGATCCCGCGCAGCCGCTGGAGTTTGTGCAGGAGTGCAACGCGGTTTCCTGGCGGAGGGACGGGCTGACGCACCACTGGGCGACCGGCTGCATCTCACCGGCGGTCCCGGATTCCCACGGCCAGACGCACGCCGTGCTGGAGCAATACAACCGGTGGATCGAATCCAAGGGGATGACGATGGCCGATGCCGTGGTGCGGACCTGGTGGTATGTGCAGAACATCGATGCCGACTATCAGGGGCTGGTGGACGCGCGGCGCGAGTATTTCGACACGCACGGGCTGACGGCTGAGACTCACTACATCGCGAGCACGGGGATCGAGGGTGCGCCGGCGCATGTGGATGCGCGGGTGGGGCTGGATGCGTATGCGGTCGCCGGTCTGCGTGCCGAGCAGGTCGAGTTTGTGAATGCCTATGATCATCTCGGGCCGACGCATGACTACGGCGTGACCTTTGAGCGGGCGACGGCGGTCGGGTATGCCGACCGGCGGCAGGTGTTCATCTCGGGCACGGCGAGCATCAATCCGGCGGGTGAGATTCTGCATGCGGGCGATGTGGTCGGGCAGTTTGGCAGGACGCTTGAGAACATCGAGGCGCTGCTGCATGCGGCGAAGGCCGGGCTGGAGGATCTGGCGTCGATTCTGGTCTATCTGCGGGATGCGGCGGATGGCGCGGTGGTCGAAGCCCTGCTGCACGAGCGCCTCTCCGGGGTGCCGTATGTGATGGTGGAGGCGCCGGTTTGCCGTCCGGGTTGGTTGATTGAAATCGAGGGAATCGCGGTGGTTGCGGCGGACGCTCCGGATCTGCCGGGTTTCTGATCACAGCGGGGGCCGAAGCCGCCTGTGGGCGATCAAGTCAGGGAGGAACGCTCGATCAGCCCGGCAGCGGAACCACTGCTTGCACTGAAATCACTGATGGTTTTCTGCCTGATAAGGCATGGTCCTCCGAAGGTCTCGCGAGTCGGGAGTGGTTCATTCTCAAAGGTCATGAAATATCAGTGTAAGCCGGCATATCAGTCTGAAGCTGTGGTTCTTATTGGCGCTTCCTGAGTGAGTGGTTCCCTCGCTTGGTCGCCCTGGAATCCGCGTGGCGGCTACGGAGTTGACATGACGTCCGCAATTCCTTAAAAATCAAGCAATCACCCGGTTTTCTAACTTTGATGTTCCAACACTTCAGTTCCTCCCCCCGGAAGTTGTGGATCACCACACTGGCCTCAGCGGCTGCGTGTTGTGGCATGGCTTTGGCACAGAATTTTTCGATGCAGGTTGCCAATCCGAACCCGCTGGGTCTCGGCGGATTGATGCCGGTCGACGAGGTGTTCGATCTTGATCTGGGAGGTGCGATCAAGGGTGACATTGATTACGGGATCGGGATGGAGACGACTTATAACTCCAACCTCAACCTGAGTGAGACGGATGAAAACGATGATGTCTCGCTGGTGGTGAACCCGTGGTTGCGCTACGACACCGATCCCGAGGGAGGTGCGAGGTTTTCGATTGTGGCGAACTACCGGCCGTCGATGATCGGTTTTCTCGAAAACTCCGAGTATAACCGGTTCAACCAGAACGGTGACATCGTGTTCCGGTTTGAGGGCGCGAAGACGCTGGTCGAGTTGTTCGCGCGCTATCAGCAGTTGTCCGGATCGGACTATCTGACGGGTGATTTCATTGAGGGTTCGTTGTTCACCACCGGGGTGCGGGTTTCCCGGCAGGTGGCGCCGCGCACGAACGTGTTTGGCGGGGTGTCTGCGGCGATGTCCGACTACCAATCCAGCCTGGACCAGGGAGCGGAGGTTTATTCCGGCTACCTCGGCGCGTTGTGGAGCAAGTCCGAGCGGCTTCGGCTGGGTGGTTCGCTGCGTTACAGCATGACGCAGTCCGACAATTCCGGGGACCGGAACGCGATCGCGCTGTTGCTGGAGGCGCGGTATTTGCTGGGCGACAGGACGCGGGTGAGTGTTTCGCTGGGGCCGGAGTTTGCGGATACGGATGGAGCGGGTTCCGCGGTGAACCTGAGTGCGGATGCGGAGGCGGTTTACATGATCAACGAGCGTTGGTCGTGGCGGATGCTGTTGCGTTCGGCGACGGTTCCCTCGCCCAACGAGGCGAACACGATGGTGAGCGATCTTTCGGTGCAGACGTCACTGCAGCGGCGGATGCTGCGCGGGATGCTCGGCGGCGGTCTCGAATACCGCTATGCGACGTATGATGATGGCGGGTTGGCGGCGGTGGAGCGTGACAACGAGGCGACCACGGGAGTCTTCATTGAATACCGGCGTCCGCTGGGGTCCGAGCGGCTGGCATTTGAAAGCCGGGCGAGGTATTCGTTCAACGACGGGGTGAGCGACTGGGAACAATTTCAGCTGAGTCTCGGCCTGCAGGTGAGTTTCTGAGGCGGGAGATCAGGCTTCGGGCACGGCGTTGGACAGCCACTTGAGCATGCGTTTCCGGTAGGCTCCGTGGTCGCGGTAGAGCGCGTTGCCGTGCCTGCCGGCCTTGACTTCGAACAGGGTTTTGGGCTGACCGGCGGCCTTGTAGAGCAGCCGGCCCTGGGACACGGGGACGATCTCGTCGAGGGTGCCGTGCACGATGAGCAGCGGGATCGGGCTGAGTTTGCGGATCAGCTTTTCGGGTGCGAGTTCATCGGTCACGAGGCTGGCGGCGATGCGGCCGCCCATGATGCGGGCCATCGTCTGATAGGAGGCGAAGCTGGCGTCGACGACCACGGCGCGGAGGCCGTCGACCGGCGCGGCTTCTCCGAGTGCGGCGACGGATTTTGCGCCGCCCATGCTGTGGCCATAGGAAACGAGTCTGCGCGGGTCGACGTCGGCGCGCCGGCGGGTGTAGGAGAAGGCGGCCTTGACGTCGTCGACCATGCCGCGGCGGCTGACGATTCCGCCGGATTTTCCGAATCCGCGGTAGTCGTAGATCAGCACGTGGTAGCCGGCTTCGACGAGCCACATGACGAAGCCGAGGTGGTGGCCGACGGATCCGGTATTGCCGTGTGAGAAGATGATGGTTCCGGCGGCCCTGGCGCCGCGTGCGGGGATGAACCAGCCGTGGAGCGGGGTTCCGTCGGCGGAGTTGAAGTGGACGTTTTCGTAGTTGAACCCCCAGGTGGCCGGGGTGGCGGGTTCGTCGCGGGTGGGGAAGTAGAACAGGCGGTTGCCGCCTTTTGGGCCGAGGATTCCCCTGGCGATGCGTGCGATGTTCGCCTCCGGGTCGTTCTGCTGCACGGGCAGGGCGGGCAGCACCGGGATGGCCTTGGGTGCGGGTTCATCCGCCGCGGCCGCGATGGCGAGCGCCAGGAGAATGGATGACATGCGGATGATCATGACGGGTTTCATATGGGGCGGGATTGGCGGGATGTCGAGTGAAAGCCATGGATCGAGCGGTTGCCGGGGGCGTGATATGGAGTAGTTTCGCGGGTGATGGTAAGGTTGATGTTTTTGATATCCTGGCTGGGCATCCAGCTGGCTGCCGGGAGTGATGTGCGTTCCGGCAGGGCGGTGGCCGGCTGGTTGTCGGCGGCGTCCGGTTATGTGGCGGGCGGGGTGGTGAAGACCGCGGTGGTCATCGAGGCCGACAAGGGTTGGCACACCTATTGGAGCAACCCGGGTGAGTCTGGCATCCCGACCGAGATGACATTCGATCTGCCGGACGGCTGGAAGGTGGTGGAAACCGGAGCGCCGCCGCCGATGCGGTTCGAGGCATCCGGGCTTGCGAGTTTCGGCTATGCCGGGCGGACGTATTTTCCGGTGACCTTGCAGGCGCCGCAGGGCGCGGCGGGAAAGGTCGTGCTCAAGGCGAGCCTGACGTGGCTGGCCTGCGATGATGGCGGGTGTGTGCCGGGTGATGCCGAGCTGAGTCTCGAGCTGGCGGATGGTGCGGCGGAGGCGACCGAGCACCGGGCGGAGATCGAGCGGGCGCTGGAGCGTCTGCCGGTTGCGGACCACGGGTTTGGGTTGGAGGTGGTGGATCGCGGGAGCACGCTGGAGATTCGGTTGGAGTGGGTGGGTGGGGGCGGTCCGGTGGTCGATCCGGTGGATTGCGAGGTGTTTCCGGTGAGTGCGGAGCGGATCCGGTCGGCCGAGGTTCCGCGTTTCCGGAAGGTGGCGGACGGCTGGGTGGCGGAGGTGGCGAAGAGCGATTATCTGAGTGGTGCCGTGCCGGACCTGCGGCTGCTGTTGGTGGATCGGAAACGAGGGAAGTCGGTGAGTGTCGGCTGGCGGGCGGACCGTGCTGAATAATCATTGGACAAGCGGGGGAAGCGATCGAGATTTCATGCTGAATCCCTACTCTTATCACTTATGAATTCCATTATCACAGCAATCGTACTCGCCATCATCGGCCAGCCCGCTCCGGTTTTCGTCGCCAAGGATGTGAAGGGAGCGGAGGTTTCGCTCGCCGACCAGAAGGGCAAGGTGGTCGTTCTCGAATGGGTCAACTTCGGGTGTCCGTTCGTGAAGAAACATTATTCGGGCGGAAATCTGCCGAAGCTGCAGGAGACCTACACGGGCAAGGATGTGGTGTGGATTTCCATCTGCTCTAACAAGAAAGACAATCCGCGTTATCTGGATGACGCGGGCTTGGCCGAACGGGCGGAAAAAGAGGGTTGGAAGGGCACGCACCTGATCAATGATGCGAATGGCAAGCTCGGCCGCATGTATGGAGCGAAGGTGACTCCGCAGTTGTTCATCATCGATGAGAAAGGCGTGCTGGTTTATGATGGGGCGATTGATTCCAAGGCGACCACGAAGGTCGCGGACATTGCGACGGCGGATCCGCTTTTCAAGAACGCGCTTGATGCGGTGTTGGCGGGCGAGGAAGTGACCGGCGCGAAGAACAAGCCATACGGGTGCGGCGTGAAGTATTAGGCCGGTTGCCAACACTCCTTGCCGAAACGGAATGAGATCTGGAGGGGAATCCGACGGGAATCGGAGGGGGGGCTGGGCTGCGCAGGGAATGGTGGTTTCGGGCGAGGGTTGGCCATGTCTGCGTGGCTCGTTGGTGACTGGTCTCGACCTGCTGCCGGCTCGCGCCTTGGCCTGAGCAATCCCCGCCTCGACCGATTTTCGGCCATTTCTTTTAGCTATTCTTTTTGGCCATTTCTTTTGGCAAAGGGTCCAACTCCGGCACCGGCGGCGGTGGCTGCCAGGTCGAGCATCCGGGGAAGCGCGCGGCGTTTTCCCGGGTTTTGTTTTCGGGCGTCCGGCGGCGGGTGTTGACTGCGCATGATTTGCGCTTGCTGTCCTGATGAGCGGTCCCTACGGATGCATTCGCAGCGGCGAGAACCACCGCATTCCGGCATGTTGATTTTTGTTCCAAGAGAAACCCGCCCGTTGGAAACCCGTGTGGCGCTCGACCCGGCCGCGGTGAAGAAGCTGGTCGGGCTGGGTGCGGATGTCGCGGTCGAGTCCGGTGCCGGCATGGCCGCCGGCCACGATGACGCGGCCTATGAGGGTGCGGGTGCGGTGGTGCGCGGCGACCGGGCGGGGGCGCTGGCAGAGGCGGATCTGGTCTTGCGGGTGCGACCGGCGGAGGTGGATGAGATCCGGCTGCAGAAGGCAGGCTCGCTGGCGAGCGGGATGATGGATCCGTTTGGTGCGCGCGAGCGGATCGAGGCATTCGCGGCGGCGAAGGTGAGTGCGTTGTGCAGCGAGTTGATTCCCCGGACGACGCTGGCGCAGAAGATGGACGTGCTGAGCAGCCAGGCGAATTTGGCCGGCTACGTGGCGGTGAGTCTGGCGGCGACGCGGCTGGATTCCATCCTGCCGATGATGATGACTCCGGCGGGCACGATTTCACCGGCGAAGGTATTCATCATTGGCGTGGGAGTGGCCGGACTGCAGGCGATTGCCACGGCGCGGAGGCTTGGCGCGCGGGTCGAGGCATTCGACACGCGGCCGGTGGTCGAGGAGCAGGTGAAGTCGCTGGGTGCGAAGTTTGTCAAAATCGACGTTGGCGAGACCGGGCAGACCGAGCAGGGGTATGCGAAGGAACTGACTGCGGAGCAGATCGGGATGCAGCGTGCGGGCATGGCGAAGGTTTGTGCGTCATCGGACATCGTGATCACGACGGCGAAGGTGTTCGGCCGCAAGGCGCCGACACTGGTGACGGCGGAGATGCTCGCGGGCATGCGGGCGGGCTCGATCGTGGTCGATCTGGCGGCGGAAGGTGGCGGCAATGTGGTGGGCACCGTGTGTGATCAAGAGGTCGTGACCGGGAACGGGGTGAGGATCATCGGCTGGGGTGCGCTGGAGTGCCGGGTGCCGCGGCACGCGAGCCAGATGGTGGCGGCGAACATGGTGAACCTGATCGAGCATTTCTGGGACAAGGAGGCGAAGGACTTCACGCTGAAGCTGGATGACGAGATCATCCGCGGCTGCCTGCTCACGCACGATGGCAAGGTCGTGCACGAACGTTTCAAGGACCCGAACTGAATCTTATCTTTAGAACCGATGGACTTTGACGTGATTGGGGGAAGCGACGGCCGGCCGTTGGCTGCGCTGCGTTTCCGACGCTTTGTCCTGGAACAAGTCCCACTCTGCCGGGAGTGCGCACTTTGGTTGAATCCGGCATCACACACACACCCTTCCGACTGATGGAACTCGCTCCGTTGTTATTACTATTATTTGCCTTCACGCTGGCGATTTTCCTGGGTTTCGAGCTGATCTCGAAGGTTCCGTCCCAGCTGCACACGCCGTTGATGAGCGGGTCGAACGCGATTTCCGGGATCACGATTGTCGGCGCGCTGCTGGCGCTCAACACGAATGAATCGGCGCTGGCGCAGTGGATCGGGTTTGCGGCGGTGGTTTTCGCTACGATCAACGTCGTGGGTGGCTATCTGGTGACGGACCGGATGCTGGCGATGTTCAAGAAGAAGGATGGCGGGAAGGGAGGGCCGAAAGCATGACCGCGGTGCTGATCAATCTGTTGTATATCGCGGCGTCGATCCTGTTTATTTTCGGGATCAAGAAGCTCGGTTCCGCGGACACGGCGCGGAAGGGGAACCAGCTGAGTTCGCTGGGCATGTTGCTGGCGGTGGTGGCGACGCTGCTCTACTCCGGGCTGTCGTGGTGGATGGTGGCTGCCGGCATTCTGGTCGGCGCGGCGATCGGCGCGGTGGCGGCGGCGCGGGTGCGGATGACGGGCATGCCGGAGCTGGTGGCCTTGTTCAACGGCTTCGGCGGGATTGCCTCGCTGTTGGTGGGGTGTGCGGAGTTCGTGAAAATCCGTGACGCCGGGTTGGCGGAGTATCTGGTTGCCCTGCAGCAGCAGAGCGGTGTGGTGGTGCCGGGCTGGTTTGCGTTGTTGGCGATCGGGCTGACGATTCTGGTGGGTGGGGTGACGTTCACCGGCAGTTTGGTGGCGTGGGGCAAGCTTTCCGGGAAACTTGCGGGAGCGGCGGTGGGATTTGCCGGCCAGCAGTTCATCAATCTGTTGGTGTTCGGGGCAGCGCTGGCGGGGACCGGGCTGATGGTGGCGGGAAATGGGGAAAGCGGGGTGGCGCTATACGCGGGGATCGGGCTGATGGTGCTGGCCCTGGTTTTCGGCGTGCTGATGACCATTCCGATCGGTGGAGGCGACATGCCGGTGGTGATTTCGCTGTTGAATTCGTTTTCCGGGGTGGCGGCGGCGATGGCCGGATTCATCATCCTCAACAACGTGCTGGTGGTGGCCGGTTGTCTGGTCGGTGCGAGCGGCATGATCCTGACGGTGATCATGTGCAAGGCGATGAACCGGACGCTGGGCAACGTGCTGTTCAGTGGGTTCGGCTCGACGGGTCATTCCGGCAAGGCGGTGGATGGCGAGATGAAGCCGGCAACGGTGGAGGACGCGTATTTCGTGCTCGAAGCGGCGCAGAGCGTGGTTTTCATCCCCGGCTACGGGATGGCGGTGGCGCAGGCGCAGCACGCGGTGAAGGAGCTGGCGGAGTTGTTGGAGGAGCATGGCGCGGAGGTGCGCTTTGCGATTCACCCGGTGGCGGGCCGGATGCCGGGGCACATGAACGTGCTGCTCGCGGAGGCAGACGTGCCCTACGAGCAGCTCCAGGAGATGGACCAGGTGAATCCGGTCATGCCGACGGTGGATGTGGCGATTGTGATCGGTGCGAACGACGTGATCAACCCGGCGGCCGAGGAGGATGAAGGATGCCCGATTTACGGCATGCCGATCATCCGGGCATACGAGGCGAAGACGGTTTACTGCCTGAAGCGCGGCAAGGGTGCTGGTTTTTCCGGTTTGGAAAACCCGCTCTTCTACCGTGAGAACACGCGGATGCTGTATGGCGATGCGAAGGCGACGATCAGCGCGCTGGTGGCGGAGTTCGGGAAGTGAGCGGCCGGCGGGGGAAGGTGCCGGCCCCCGCGGTGACGATGGAGTCACCCCGGTGGTGGGCGGGTGGTGCGGTGCGGCGCGGGGTCAGGATGCCGCGAGTTTGCAGAGGAGTTCGGCGCCCTTGCGGAGGGTGTCGTCCGGGACGGTGTAGCAGATGCGGAAGTGGGTGTCGCGTTCGCTGAAGACGGCGCCGGGGATGACGAGCAGGTTGTTGGCGATGGCTTTTTCGACGAAGCTGGTGCCGGATTCGCCTTCGGGTGCCTCGGCCCAGAGGTAGAATGCGCCGTCGGGCGGGGCGAGCCGGAAGTGGCTGCCGAGGATGCCGGTCATGAGGTCGCGTTTGGCGCGGTAGTCGCTGATGTTTTTGCTGAGGTCGACCTGCGGGCAGGCGAGGGCGGCGTATTGGGTGACGGACGGGGCGCAGACGAAGCTGTATTGCTGGACCATGGTCATGGCGGAGATGACGTCGGCGGGTCCGCAGGCGTAGCCGAGGCGCCAGCCGGTCATGCCGTAGGATTTCGAGTGGCCGGCGAGCAGCAGGGTGTCTTCGTAGACCTCGGCCATGGAGGTCATGCCGTCGTAGGCGAATTGGCGGTAGATTTCATCGCTGATGACGAGCAGGCCGTGTTTGCGGCAGACGGCGGCGATGTCTTCGAGGGCGGTGCGGGGGATGACGCGGCCGGTGGGGTTGTTGGGGAAATTGAGGAGGAGGGCCTTGGTTTTCGGCGTGATGAGGGAGGCGAGGCGGTCGGGGTCGATGCCGAAGTCGGTGTCGTAGGTATCCAGGTAGACGGGGGTGCCGCCGAAGAGCCGGACGAGGTGTTTGTACATCACGAAGTAGGGGTCCGGGATGATGACTTCGTCTCCTTCTTCGACGAGGGCGAGCAGGGTGAGGAAGAGTCCGCCGCTGACGCCGGAGGTGACGAGCATTTCGTTTTCCTTCCACTCGCGGCCGGTGAATTGTTTTTCCCCGGCGATGAGGTTTTCGCGCAGCGCGGCGAGTCCCTGGGTGGGGGTGTAGATGTTGTGGCCGGAGTCGATGGCCTCGTGGGCGGCGGTCTTGACTTCCTGCGGGACGTCGAAGTCCGGCTGGCCGATGGAGAGGTTGATGGGGTCCTTGAGGGAGCGGGCGAGGTCGAAGACGCGGCGGATGCCGGAGGAGTCGATGCGGCTGGTTCTGCTGGCGAGGCGGTTCATGGTTTGCAGTTGAGGGTGGAGATGACGCTGCTGACGGCGGCGGCGGCTTGATTGAACTGGTCGATTTCCTGGTCGGAGAGTTTTGGGGTGATGTAGCGTTCGATGCCCTTGCGGCCGACGACGACGGGCACGCTGAGGCAGAGGTCGTGGAGGCCGAGGTAGCCGTCGAGCGAGACGCTGAGCGGCATGGTGCGGTGTTCGTCGCGGAGGATGGACTCGATGGCGTAGGTGGTGGCTTGGGCGATGCCGTAGCTGGTATTGCCTTTTTTCTTGAAGATTTCGACGCCGAATCCGCGGACGCGTTCGCAGAAGGCTTCGCGTTCGGGGGTGAATTCGATTTTTTCACCACCGGCCTGGGCGAAGCTCATGGCGGCGAACTGGTGGTCTCCGTGTTCGCCGAGGACGTAGGCGCGGAGGTCTTCGGCATGGATGTTGAGGTCGATGGAGAGGAGTTCGCGCAGGCGGATGGAGTCGACGAGGGTGCCGGTGCCGAAGACGCGGTGCGGGGGGAATCCGGTGAGCTGGATGGCCTGCCAGGTCAGTGAGTCGACGGGGTTGGTGACCATGATGAGTTTGCAGTCCGGGCAGATCTTGGCGAGGCGCGGGAGGATCTGGCGCATGAGTTCCGCGTTGTCCTGAGCCAGTTGGTTGCGGCCGGTGATGGCGGCCGGCTGGGGGACGGAGGCGCAGACGACGACGATTTCGCTGCCGGCGGCGTCTTCCAGTTCGCCGGCGTGGATGCGCGCGGGGCTTTTGAGAAAGGCCTGGGCGTGGCTGAGGTCGAGGGCCTCGCCTTCGGCTTTGGTGCGGTTGCGGCCGACCAGCAGGATTTCACCGGCGATTTCCCTGAGCATCAGGGTGTAGGCGAGGGTCGCACCGACGCTGCCGGTTCCGAGGATTGTGACTTTGCGTGTGTTTTCCATCATTTGATTTGATCTACGGCACAGCGCATAACGTGCCGTTTTGGCTGAGTATCCGGCGCGGCGGCCGCGGCGTGCGCGGTGGGGCGGACGGCACGGGCCGGGGCGGTTTTTTCCTGCGGATCGGGGCCGGGGGCTGCCGGCATGTCCGGTGCGGTTCAGGCGGGGGCTTTATCAAGGCCGAAGGCGGCGTGCACGGCGCGGGCGGCTTCTTCGATGCGGGTCTCGTCGACGGTGACGGCGATTTTGATTTCCGAGGTGGAGATCATGCCGATGTTGATGCCGGCGTCTCCGAGGGCCTTGAACATGGTGGCGGCGACGCCGGAGTGGGAGCGCATGCCGATGCCGACGGCGGAGAGTTTGGCGATGCCGGCTTCGGTTTCGATTTTGGCGTCGGGCGCCATGACGTCGAGCACGGACTTGAGGGCGACCTGGGCGCGGCCGAGGTCATTGGAGTTCACGGTGAACGAGTGGCGTGCGAGGCCGTCGTGGGCGATGTTGGAGAGGATCATGTCGAGGTTGATCTCGGCTTCGGCGAGGGCGACGAGGATGCGGCCGGACATGCCGGGTTGGTCGGGGATGCCGGTGAGGGTGATGCGCGCCTGGGAGCGCTCCAGCGAGACGCCGCGGATGACGACGTTTTCCATGTTGGGATGTTCTTCTAGCACGAGGGTACCGGGGTTGTCGTTGAGTGAGGAGCGGACTTCGAAGACGACGCCGTATTTTTTGGCGAATTCGACGGAGCGGGATTGCATGACTTTGGTCCCGGAGGAGGCCATTTCAAGCATTTCGTCGTAGGAGATTTCCGGGAGTTTGCGGGCGTTGCTGACGACGCGGGGGTCGCAGGTGAAGACGCCGTCGACATCGGTGAGGATCTGGCAGACGTCGGCCTTGACGGAGGCGGCGACGGCGATGGCGGTGAGGTCGGAGCCGCCGCGGCCGAGGGTCTGGATCATGCCCTCGCGGGTGGTGCCCTGGAAGCCGGCGCAGATGAGGGTTTTCCCGTCTGCGAGCATTTGCTGCATGAACTCGGGGTTCATTTCGAGGATGCGGCCGCGGGTGTGTGAGCCGGTGGTCTGGATGCCGGCCTGGCGGCCGGTGACGGAGATGGCGTCGACCCCGATTTCGTGGAGGGCCATGGCGACGAGGGCGATGGACTGCTGTTCGCCGGTGGAGAGGAGGACGTCCAGTTCGCGTTCTGATGGGTTGGCGGAGAGGTCCGCGGCCATCTTGATGAGGCTGTCGGTGACGCCGCCCATGGCGGATACCACGGCGATGACTTGGTTGCCTTCGTCGCGGGTGCGCTTGATGCGTGCGGCGACGTTGCGGATGCGGTCGAGACTGCCGACGGAGGTGCCTCCGTATTTTTGTACGATGAGTGCCATGGCGGGAACGTGGGCGACTGAAGGGCAAGGCGGGCGACTTGGCAAGAAATTGCCATGGGTCAGCCCCAGCGGGTGAGCCAATCGCGGGGGATGCGTGCGGCGCGGCCGCCGGGAGTGGTGAGCAGGGCGAGCATTTGGCGTGCGGTGACGAGGAGGTCGCCGTCGGACTCGCGGATCATTTCGAACGAGCACCAGAAGCGGGCGCGGGCGACTTCCTCGAGGCGGCCGCGGATGGTGATCCAGTCGCCGAGTTTGCCGGGGCGTTTGTAGTCGACTTCGGTGCGTGCGACGACGGGGATGACGGGTCCGTCGGCCATGGATTTGATTTCCATGCCCATTTTGGCGGCGAGGCGGGTGCGGTTGGTTTCGATCATGCGGAGGTAGGCGATGTTGTGGACGACACCGCCGGCATCGGTGTCGAAAAACATGACTTCCTCGCGGGTTTCCATGGTGGGGCGATCGTCTGGCATGGGGTGAGTGTGGCGCGGGCAGGTGCGGGCTGCAATGTTGGCTTGAGGAGTGGCGTATGGAACCGATAGGATTTGGAGCAATGATGTCACAAGCGAGATTGGTGATTCGGCTGATGGTGGTGTTGACGCTGGCGCAGGCGGTGGTGGTGGCGGATGCGTTTGTGCCACCGAATGACGGGCCGGTGCCGTTCCGGCGTGACCGGGTTCCGCTGGAGGCGGGTGCGATGACGGGGTTGTCGAAGTCGTTGGGGGTATTGGCGCGGGGTTTGAAGCCGAAGACGGCGGCGGAGCGGCGTGGTGCGGCGCAGATGGTGGCGCTGGCGCTGGCGTTGAACCCGGGGGACCAGGAGACGCGCGAGATTATTTCCCAATACCGGAAGGGTGGAGGAGGGCTGCGCGCGGAGGCGGGTGAGCTGGTGAAGGCGCGGGCGAGGGTTTGGAGGACGATCGGCTGGCTGGAATCGCCGGTGGCGGGGGAGGACGGGCATGCGCTGGCGGTTTGCCTGAAGGATGTGGTCGTGCGCTCCGATCCGAAGGACCGGCGGGTGGAGGCGCTGGGGAGCCGGGGTGATGCGGGGGAGGCGGGGGAGGCGGGTGCCTGGGAGGGATGGATTCCGCCGGTTTCCGCCTATGAGAAGAAGGTGGCGCGCAAGCAGAAGGAGCCGAAGGAAGCGAAGGAGCGGGAGAAGGAACCGGTGCGGGAGGTGGCGAAGGTGAGGTTGCAGAATGCGGCGGTGGAGGTGCCGTTGTGGCGGCTCCGCGTGAAGGTGATCGATGATGGATTGTTGAACCATACCACGGAGGGACTGTTGGCGGAGACGCTGAAGATGCGGGTGGCGAAGTCGGTGCCGGGGGCGGACGGGCGATTCGGGGTGGATGTCGGCGAGACGGTGGGATCCGGCACGTTCAGGACGGTGGAGGATAAGGTGCAGAAGCTGCTGGTTTCCCGGCACGGCAAGCTGCCGCAGGACGTGCGGGTGAAGATCGAGAGTTTGAAGGCGCGGCGGCCGACGCGGACGTCCGGGGTGAGCCAGTCGGTGAGTGGGGCGGTGGCGTTGCTGGCGGATTCGGCGTTCAGCGGGGTGGCGCCGACGGGGTATGTGATCGGGAATGTGGACAGTGCGGGCGGGTTTTCGCTGCCGAATGATTTCTGGCTGCGGGTGCGGGCGCTGGATGAGGGTGGCGGTGGCCGGCTGGTGGTTCCGGCGGCGGCGGCGCAGTATTTTCCGTCGCTACTGGCGATGGAGAAGCCGGAGTTTTTCCTGAAGTATCAGGTGTTGCTGGCGGAGGATTTCGATGGATTGGTGAAGCTGAGCGCGAAGGTTCCGGAGGAGCCGCTGGCTGCGGTGGTGGCGGCGTTTGAGGAGATTCAGGAGCGGTCGAAGGGGCAGGATGCGGGGCAGTATATTGCGAACCGGTTTGTGAGGCAGCGTCTGGCGGATGTGCTGAGTGACGCGCCGAACCACTTGTCGGCGAGGATGCTGCTGCTGCAGGGCACGAGTGACCGGCCGACGAAGATCGACCGTGAGGTCCTGGCGGTGGAGTTGGGCCGGTGTCTTGATCCGCTGGACTGGGTGATGGAGCTGCACAGCGGGCGCGTGAACAGTGATGTGAAGGTGACCAGTCACAAGTATGCCGAGGAGTATGATGCGTGCCGGGAAGCGTTGCGCGTGCTCGAGCGGGTGGTGGCGACGGATGACCGGGATTTGTTTGAGATGGTGGAAGGGATGATGGATACGGTGCGGACGTTCGAGCGGGCGATGCGGAGTACCACGAGTGGCAACAGCGCGAGGGTAGCGAAAGCGGTGGAAGCGTTGGTCGAGATGAAGGCGTACCACAGGGCGGTGATGACATCACTGCGGACGGGGAAGGCGGTGGTGCCGGCGGGCGACGGCCGGTGATTCGGCGGATAGAGACGGAACCTTGCTCTGGGCGCGGCAGCGGGTAAGTTTCCGCAATCTACGATGGGCTGCCTCGTTTCACATATCATGGGGAGCAGCGTGATGCTGTTGCCGGTTTTGCTGATGGTTGGCTGTGATTCTCCGCGGCGTGCGGCGCTGAGGGAGTTGGAGGCGATGGGCGTGGAGCCGGGCGGCGCGGCGCTGACGCAGGCGGTCGGGGAGGGAGACCGGCAGCGTGTGGAGCTGCTGCTGGAGGCGGGGGTGCATACCGAGTGGCGGGACCGGTCCGGGCGGGTGCCGCTGGCGGTGGCGGTCGACCGGCGGGATCACGAGATGGTGATGGATTTGGTGGCGGCGGGTGCGGATGTGAACGCGGAGTGCCCGGACAAGTCGACGGTGCTGGGGCGGGCGGTCCGGCTGGATGACGGGGCGATGGTTTCGTGTCTGCTGGCGGGTGGGGCGGATGGCGACGGGAGGGTCCCGGGTGGTGAGAAGATCCTGCCGTGGGCGATCCGGGCGGGACTTCACGAGCCGGTCCGGGCGTTGCTGGAGCATGGTGCGGATCCGCACATGAAGGACAGCCGTGGAGATCCGTTGTTGCATGTGGCGATGGGGGCGGGGCGCAGGGATCTGATGGAGACGCTGATCGAGCTGGGTGCGGATCCGGGGACGCCGAATCCATCCGGGCAGGGGACGATCGAGCATGCCCTGGCGCATGGCTGGCTGGATGTGGTGCCGTTGCTGGCGGCGGCGGGTGGGGACCCGAATGCGATCTGCGGGGATGGCCGGACCTTGCTGGAACGCGCGGTGGCGGGTGGCGAGGTGCCGGTTTGCAGCGTGCTGCTGCGGGTCGGTGCGAGACCGGATGTGAGCCGCCGGCCGGAGGAGACGCGGGCGATGCTGAAGCGGATCAGGGACGACCGGGAGAGTGGCTTGCTGGAGGTGTTTCTCGACCGTGGGGGGATTGATCGGGAGGTGTTGACGGGTTGGTTTCGGGAAAGTCTGGAGGGCGGGGACATCGATCTCCTGCGGACGATGGTTTGCCGCGGATTTCGTCCGGATGCCGGCGGGTGCGGCGGGGTGGGAGCGGTGGATGCCGCGGTGAGGACGGGTGAGGTGACGGGATTGAAGCTGCTGTTGGATTATGGATTTCCGGCTGACGGGGCGCTGATGACGGCGATCCGGCTGGATGATGCGGAGGCGGCTCAGGTGTTGTTGAGGCATGAGCCAGCGGTGGGTTCGTTCAAGCCGCCATCGGTGGATACGCCGCTGGCGGCGGCGCTGCGGGCGGGCAGTGACCGGGTGGCGAGGGTGTTGTTGGAGGAGGGTGCGGATGCATCCGGGGTGCCGCCGGAGGGGCAGACGATGCTGCACCTGGCGGTGGCGACCGGGTGTTCGCGGGCGGTGGAGTTCATGCTGGCCCACGGAGCCGATCCGAACGCGCCGTATGAACGACCGGTATCCGCGGAGTTTCTGGCATCGGTGCGGGCCGGGCTGATGCGGTGGATCCTGAAGAACGACCGCAGGGTGACGCCGCTGATGGTGGCGGCGGATTCGGGGAGCGTGGCGACGGCGGCGGAGTTGTTGCAGGCGGGTGCGGGCACGAACTGCTGGACGGGGGTTGCGCGGATGTGGCCGATCAATTTCGCCTCACGGCGCAACGATATTGCGATGATGCGCTTGTTTCTTGGGGAGGACCCCTATCGGGAGGAGCGGATCATCGAGGTGGATTTGTCACTGCAACTGGCGCGGGTGTTCAGTGCGAGTGGGAAGGAGTTGTTCAGCACCCGGGTTTCGACGGGTAAGAAGGGCTACCGGACGCCGACCGGGGAGTTTGCGATCACCAACAAATACCGGAATTGGACGTCGACGCTGTATGACGCGAGCATGCCGTATTTCCAGCGCCTGAGCTGCGGGGATTTCGGGTTTCACCAAGGGTATGTGCCGAAATACGCGGCGTCCCACGGGTGTATCCGGGTGCCGTCCGGCAAGGCGGAGAAGTTGTTTGCGCTGACACGGCGTGGTGACCGGGTGCGGATCGTGCCGTGAGGGGGGGCTTTGGTGGGGCTGACATGAAGGCACGAAGGGGGGGATTGAACCGCCAACCGCCGTCGCTTGGAGCTATGGGGCTCAAGAGTTGGGAAGGGCGCCAAGGGATTGAGGGAAGGGGCTTCGCGCTGGGCTCAAGCTGGGGCCGCTCCGCGGGGATTTGGGATGTTGGATTGTAGATTGTAGATTGTAGATTGTAGATGGTAGATGGTAGATGGTAGATGGTAGATGGTAGATGGTAGATGGTAGATGGGAGATGGGAGATGGGAGATGGGAGATGGGGCTCACATGAAGA
Source organism: Verrucomicrobiota bacterium JB025 (assembly GCA_030673875.1). Classification (GTDB taxonomy): domain Bacteria; phylum Verrucomicrobiota; class Verrucomicrobiia; order Verrucomicrobiales; family Akkermansiaceae; genus Luteolibacter. The sequence continues at coordinate 27,886 of JAUTCT010000063.1, forward strand.
CGCGAAGACACGAAGGGGAGGGATTGAACCGCCAACCGCCGTCGCTTGGAGCTATGGCGCTCAAGAGTTGGGAAGGGCGCCAAGGGATTTTGAGGGAAGGAGCTTCGCGCTGAGCTCAAGCTGGGGAGAGTTGGGGGCGCTGCGCGGCGATGTTGGATTTGAGATTTGAGATGAGCTGGCGCGCTTGGCATGGGCGGGGCGATGGCCGGTTCATGGGCGGAAGACGGACGCCCCGGCGGTGCGTCCCTAGTGTGCCCGGCATGGGCATGAACTTAACAATTGAAACGTATTGGACGGACTGAGTGACAGCAACCGTAGTGAAAGGCAAGGTCGCCACCGTGAGGTGAGTGA
>JAUTCT010000064.1 GCA_030673875.1 Verrucomicrobiota bacterium JB025
ATTGGGTGATCTCACCCCTGCCGAGTTCGCGTCGCGCTGTCCATCTCCGCTCCGGCCTCCGGCCTCCGCTCCGATGGACAGCGCGGAACAATCCCAACCCCAACTCTCATAGGAGCTGGTTCAAAGAACGGGGGCACTCCACACCAACGGAAGGCCGCTTGCTGCGGCAAGATCCCACGGGAAATGCCGCAATGCGCGATGCTCTCCTTTCCTCATCTCTTGCCATCACAAGTCGATGACTTTCGTTTGAGGTCAATAGCGGTGACCGCTCCACACTCCCAACGTCTGGATACGACCCCGTTCAATCCCGGCAGGAAAAACACTGCGCGCACAGGCCTCAACGACCGGGGAATAACCAAGGAATCAGCAAAATGCGCCGCGTTCTGCTTGCAAATCGTTCGCAGAACGCATGCGAAAACCTGATAAATTCATCATCCGATTGCATACGGAATTCCGATTCGGTGCACTGGTGCATCGAGCTTGGCTCGGCAGCCTGCTCCCACACGTCGCGCATGTCCGGTGCCCGGAAACATGCATCTTCGTCAGGATTCTCACAAGAAACGGCTCGTAAAACCGTCAGCTCCCGCCCCAAATCTCGCGCACCCGGCACGAAGCCGACAGACACGCCCTTACGCCGGGAGTTTCCCGGTCCGGCCCCCCGCACCACCCGCCTACCGGCGTGAAAACAACACCGTCCCGAACCCCAAATGGTCCGCCCCACGCTGCGGCCCCTCCGGCCGGATCCGCTCAACGGCCTTGCCGGTCCACGGTGCCTCCAGCCCCTTCACGTGCACGTAATGGTGATAGACCATTTCATAAATCGGCCGCAACCGGCCCCGTCCTTCGTCCGAAATCCGGGTGTGGTGGTATTTCCCGGATGTATCGGTCGTCTCCTCAAACGGAACATCCCCGCCCAAATTGTATCTCGCCGTGTATTCGAACCCCTTGAGCAAGCGGTTGTCTTCGGCCCCATACAAATCCACCCCCTGGCACCAGGCGATCTGCGCGCTCGCCGCCAGATACCCGAGCCCGAGTTGCGCGTGCTGCTGGTCCCGTCCGCTCTCCTGGCACTGCCCCTCGGCATTGATCACATAGTGCGTCAGCCGCGCGTTGCCGGCGCCGTTCCGATACCAGTCCACGGCCTTCCGAAACATTTCCTCATCGTTGGTGAACACCCCGATCGCCATCATCGTCTGCACACACGCCGCGCCCCAGTTGCCATTCGACCGTAGCGCGAAATCCTCCACCACCGGATAAAACACATCCCGCAACATCCGCTCCGCGCGCCGAACGTCGGATGGCTCCCAACCCGACCGCGTGTAGCGCAATATCTCGGCGGCCGCGGCAAACTTGATCCCGCAAATCCCCGCTGCCAGAATCCGGTCCCGGCCCGTGATCTCCTCAAGCGTCGACGACCAGCGATTGATGATCCCGATCGATTTTCGCGCGTGCGCGAGTTCCCCGGTGATCACCCACATCAAGGCATTCTGATAGGCCGCGTTGCAGTCATTCTCAGCCTCCCGGATGTTCACGCCCGGTTTCCTCCCGAACTCCCGGAAACCACCCTGCACCCGGTAGACCGCCGACGAGTGACGATCCGCCTTGAGCCGTTCGAAGCCCGACTTCCATGGCTCCCTCCCCGCCGCCACCTGCTTGCGAATCTGCACCAGATCATCCTGCGTATGCAGCACCCCGGGATGCACGAATCCGGCGACCGCCGGCTCAATAAGCAAGGAAACCAACAAGGCAAACAACTGGAAAAATCGACGCATGGGGTTGAAAATCACCCCGCAATACGGAAATTCTCCAAGCAACTTTCGATGCGATTGGGTTTCCCGTGAAACCCCGACTCCCACCGAGAACCGGAATCAACCGCTACCGGTAACGAACCACGGCACCCCCGGTTGTGGCGCCCTCAGCTTCATACCGTCCCGAACTCGGAGAGATGACTTCTCGCCGGCCGAAGTCCATTGCGCTTTCACCGGTGCTACAACGACCGAGGAATCACGAAGGAATCAGCAAAAAGCACCGCGTTCTTCTGCCAAATCGTTCGCAGAACGCATGCGAAAACCTGATGGATTCATCATCATCCGGTTCCATACGGACTTCCAGTTCGGTACACTAGCGACGACGACGGGTCAGGAACCCAAGACCGGCTAGAGAAAGAAGAGCAAAGGATGAGGGCTCGGGGATATACTCGATTTCAAAGCTAGCCGCAATGGTATCGACGCCAAATCCATTCGCGCTACCTGCAGTCCCCCCTGCAATAGTGAATGCCGTCTGCGGAGTCGTGAAATTGGCCCGGGCATTGGCTCCGCCAGTATTTGTCCAGAGCCCTGAACCTTCGGCGGTTTCCGTCCCATCTGTCCATTCCGCATCAACGGTCTCTCCAGCATCGCCCCCGGAATACCTCCAGTTGAAGCCCGTGAACGCGGCGGAATTCAGATTGACTGTTCCCGCATTCGAGTCGCCCAACGTCACGTTGATTCCCAGATCCGAAAACGTCAGGGTCTCCCCCGGATCAATTTCGTGGTCTGTAGGATCGCCCGTCCCGTCAACACCGAAGGAATATGCGTTCCCAGAAATATTCTGCACGAGATCGCTACCCGATGCTGTGATATCAAAAGAAAACACAACCGAGTCATTTGCGGTCGCATCTCCAGTGAGATCCAACCCATTGACAGTGAAATAGAATGTGGTCGAATTCAATCCAAGCGTGCCAGGAGACCCGCTCACCGCAGTCCCCACTGAGCTGCCGAATTGGGTGTTTGTATCGAGTTGGCTCAATGTGAGCGAAGTCACGGTCGCTCCAGCCTGCACACACGCAAGCGAGAGGGTTCCAACGGCGAGAAGTAGTTTTTTTTTCATCGTGTTCGAAATACTCAATGCGGGATACCGCCGCACTTCCGCTCGGCTTCACTCCCTTCCAACCTGAAGTATTCTACCGAAATCCTCGGGTCAAGGCCGATTTCGCGGGCACATTGCGCCTGACAAATCCTCTGAGGGCCCGGCCGTCATTTCAGAGCCTTCCTGATCCTCTCTGCAACCCGGTTCGCCAGCAGTTTGTTGCCCTTGACGTTGAAATGCACGTTCTTCGGTTTCTGCGTCTCGTTCAATCGCTTCTCAACCAGCCCATACAAATCGTTCACGGCGATTCCGTTCGCCTTCATGATCTCCCCCGCAATATCGTTGTAACGTTGCGCATCCGCCGGCAACCGCGCCGGTTTCACCCCCGCCGGATAGGGCGTCGTCGTCGCGAAAATCAACTGCGCCCCGGTCGCCTTCAGCTTGCCGACCAATTCGGCCAGATTATTCCGGTAGGCTTCCGGCTCCGCCTGCCGCGGGTCGTCAAACGAGTTGGAGTTTTTCCCGCTGCCCGCCTTCACGTGCTTCAGGTCGTGCAAGCCCCAGTTGAAATGAATCACGTCCCACTTCCGCCCCGCCAGCCAGCGGTCGATCTCCTTCACCCCGTTGGACGTCCCCTGGCAGTTCTCCGGCTTCCTGCCGTCCGCCGAACACGGCCGGAACACATTCGCCTCACCCGCCAGCGCGGCCCGCACTTGCTGGGTGTAGCCGATCGATATCGAATCCCCGAGAATCAGCACGTTCGGCAGCGCCGGATCCGGCTCGACCGCCCAACTCCCGCGCTTCATCTCCGCCTGCGACCCCGCCTCCGGCGTGTAGGACGCCTTCGCCGCACCGCCGCCGCTCTTCCACAGCACGATCTTCGAAACATCGTTCGCCGACGCCACCCCGGCCGTGCTCCGGCCGCCCGTCACATCCGCCTCCAACTGCTTGAGCAAGCGCTCCGCCACCTCCGGATGGCTCTTGTAGAGGTTGGTCGTCTCGCCCGGATCCTTCTCCATGTCATACAACTGCGCCACCGGCGCACCCTTCGCCGCCTTCTCGTTCGGCGCCGACCAGCCGCCCGACCCCTTCGCCAGGCACAACTTCCATTTCCCCATGCGATACGCGAAATGCCCGCTGATCGAGTGATGCACCACCCCCTTGCGGGTCGATACGATCTCCTTGCCCGCCAGCGCCGGCAGGAAACTCACGCTGTCCTCGCCACTCCCCGCCGGCACCGTTCCGCCGGTCACCTCAGCCACCGTTGCGAAGAAATCCGTCAGGCAAATCAACTGGTCGCTCACCGAGCCCGCCTTCACCTTGCCCGGCCAGCGCACCACGAACGGCACGCGGTGACCGCCGTCCCAGATGTCCGACTTCGACCCCCGCAGGTGCCCGCTCGCAAAATGCCCCGCCTTCTCCAGCTCCTCGAAGTTCGCCACCTTGGAGCACCCGTTGTCACTGCTGAAAATCACCAGCGTGTTGTCGCTCAACCCATTCCGGTCCAGCGCGTCCAGAATCTCGCCAAACCCCGCATCCGTCTGCATCACGAAATCCGCATACGCATTGATCCCGCTTTTCCCCCGCCACTCATCGGTCGGCAGGATCGGCGCGTGCGGCGAACCAAACGGCACGTAGAGGAAAAACGGCTCACCCTTCGCATCCTTCGCCCGCCCGTCGATGTATTCCACCGACTCTCGCACCAGCCGCGGCAGCATGTGGATCTCATCCTCGTGGGCGATCACCCGGTCGTTCTCGATCACTCCCTGCATGTCACCCGCGTGGTGAAACCCGTGATAGAAATCAAAGCCCCGGCTCACCGGACCGTCCGGAATCACGCTGCCCACCGGTGCCAGCGCCTTGCGCTTCGTCCGCTTGAGTATCCTGCCGGATTTCGCATCGGCATACTGGAAGTCCAGGTGCCACTTGCCGACGATCGCCGTGTGATACCCCTGCTGTTGCAGAAATCCCGCCACCGTCAGCCGGTCCGGAGCGATCAGGCACGGCGCAAACCCCTGCACCACCCCGCGCTGCAAACGCGTCCGCCAGCTGTATCTCCCGGTGAGCAGCCCGTAGCGCGTCGGCGAACACACCGCGGACCCCGAATGCGCGTCCGTGAACACCATGCCCTCGCGCGCCAGCCGGTCCACACTCGGCGTCGCAATCCTGCCCCGCTCCGGGTTCAAACAATGCACGTCCCCGTAGCCAAGGTCGTCACACAACACGAACACGATGTTCGGCCGCGCCGCATCCGCCGCATCAACCGCGCCCGCAAACCCGAGCAACCCCGCGGCCACCCCTGTCAAAATCTGTCTCAGTTTCATACGCATCACCTGCTCTTTGGTTTTCCATGGGCATCCGGCATCCGACACCACACAACCCATCCCTACGTACTCGCACCACCCGGTCTATCCGAAAACCCACGCCCGCCCTCAAACACCACAATCCGGATGGCAATCCCACGCCCGATATGCTTGTTTCGCAGCGTATGAAAACACACATCCTTCTCGCGGTTTTCTCCGCCACCCTCCTCGTCCCCGCACAAGTGCGCGCCGACGACTCCCCGCTCGCCCAACAAATGGAACACCTCGACGACGCCTACAAGGGCTTCCGCCGGGAAAAAGACCCCGCCGCCGGCGCCGAACAGGCACGCAAGGCCCAGACCGCAGTCGCCACCAGCCTCGCGGAAATCCCCGCCATGCTCACCAAAATGCCCGCCGGCCCGGAAAAATCCAAAGCCATCTCGTCCTACCGCCAGACCATGGGCGAACTCTACGTCCTCCTCTGCAAAGCCGAACAGGCGTTCCTCAACGAAAAGGTCGATGAAATCCCCGCCCTGGTCGATGAAATGAAAAAACTCAAGAAAACCGGCCACACCAACTTCATGGAAGACGAGTGAGCCGCCGGCTCCCACTCCCTCACGTAATCAAAAAAGGCCCGGAATCCTCCGGGCCTTTGCCATTTCATCATTCCACCCGCGCCGCTCAGCCGTTGTTCGCCAGCACGGTCTCATCGCCCGCCGGAGCCACCCCCGACTCGATCAACACCGGCGTGCCAATCGCCACCTTCGAGAAAACCGTCGGAACCGTCTTGCTCGGCCCGCGAATACACCCGTGCGACGCCCGGTAGCGACGCACCGGCCCGATGTGGTGCCCCACCCCGTCGTTGGTCAGGCGCATCCAGTAGCGCATCGACGCCCCGACGAACTTCCCGCCCTCCGGTATCTCATCCTTGGTCGCATCCGCATTGCTTTTCACCAGATCGCCCTCGGCATCGTAAATCCGCCCATACTTGTTCGACCGCTTGTCCACGATCTTCTCGGTGATCTGATACGATCCCGTCGGAGTCGGATTCTTGGTCGTGCCGGAGCAGATCGGATAATCGATCACCACCTCGTCGCCGTTCATCAGAAACCCCCGCTGGGTCTTCAAATTCACCTTGATGTAGGAATTCTCCGCGTTCGTCCGCGCCAGAAGCTCCTCATCCTTCCACACATTATATGTCTTCGGATAGGTCTTCTCCGCCTTGAAATGATCATAGGTGCCCGGCGTGTATGGATTCACCGGATCACCATTTTCATCGGTGGTTGCGAGCGCACTTTGGTTGGCGCAGTTGGCGAGAACCAACACACATGCTGCAGCCAATATCTGGAGTCCGTGGCGAAAAATCATCATGGGAGGGAGGTTGAAACCGTGCAACTACCCCGAATCACGACAAAATGCAACCCCCGGGATCATGGAAAACACCGGCCACCCACTCCGCATATCCTGCTCACTGCAACCTCGATCCTCTGATTTCCACCCTCGTTTCGGGAAAAAAACACCCACATCCAGCGCCCCGGATCCCCGCTCCGCAGCCCGCCAGGCACCAACAATTGAACGCAATCAATTCGCAAGCAGACGTCAGCACTACGAGCCCCATCCCCATATCATGGGAACTCAAACACGGCCTCCCCGTCCCGCGGGACCCATTGAACTCCATGGAGAATGCATGATGATAACAGTGATCGTTACAGGAAGCACCACCGGCAACACCGATGACGTCGCAGATGAATTAAGGGAACTGCTCGGCGCCAAAATCACCCCCGCCCACACCACCGACCCGCACTCGCTCTCGGGATGCGACCTCCTGATCCTCGGCGCATCCACCTGGGACGACGGCGTGCTCCAGGATGACATGGACGCCTTCCTCCAAAAACTCGCCGCCGCAAACGTCGAAATCCCCTGCGCCGCCATCTTCGGACTCGGCGATCAAATCGGCTACTCCGACACCTTTGTCGACGGCATCGCCGACATCGCCGCCGCCCTCGATGCGAAAGGAATCCGCCGGATCGGCGCATGGCCGGTCGCGGACTACGAATTCACCGCCTCCCGCGCAGCCCACGGAGACCACTTCATGGGACTGCCCGTCGACCAGGACAACCAACCCGGCAAAACCACCCAACGACTCACCGCATGGGTCGACCAACTCAAGCGCGAACTCGCCGGCTGAACCCGCCAATCCACCCGCCCCCATCCACCATCAATCCACCCGACCCCGATGCCATCCGGACACCCCGCCCCGCCCCATCCCGACCCCATGCTGCTGGACAATCAGGTCCTGCCACTGCTGGGCTGCCTGAGCACCGCCCCATCCCTCAGCCTCGAAGCGCGAACCCGCGCCGCACACCTCAAAGTCACCGGAGACCCGAACTCCGCGCTCCTGGAGGAACCGAAGCACGTCAGCCTGCCCGCATTGGGCCTCCTGCTCCACCACCAACAAGTGAGCTCCATCCACGCCGTGAACCACCGCGGAAACCCGGACGCACGCTTTGAGTTGGATTTCCACCAGAGCGACCGCCGGCTCGACATCTCCCCGCATGACCCACGCTTGTTCAACTCCCTCACCGCCTGTTTCGGCGACCGAACGATTCCCGCAGCCGCCCTCGCCGCCATCCGCCGGGCCGCCAGACCGACTCTCCGCATCTGCCCATGCTGCCGCCGCGCTGCCGCCAAACGCGCGGCCGAACCCGACAAACACCCGCTCTCGGGAATCTTCACCCAGGCGATGAATGACGGCGGCGAACTGCAACTCCGCATCGAAAACCCGTCCTTCAGCCTCGCCACCCTCTTCCGCCCCGACACACTCGAACACAGCTTCGGCCTCGTCCGCGCGAGGCAGGGGGAATCGACCGTCTTCCAGGCCAGCCTCTCGCTCGTCCATTGCCTCCGGCTGCGGACCGTCCGGACCGACGGAGAAACCCGCTCCGAAGTCGCCGCATACGACATGCACGGCAAGCAGACCTTCGCCCTTTCCTCGGCTCGCGAGGGCATCATGCAGGCCTGGATGGCGATCTGCGACGCCTACTTCGAATCCTGACCGCAGGTTGACTTCCGCCATCACCCACCGTTGTTGCCACAGACCCGGTGCCACCGGAAACACCCACACAACCATGACCAGAACCGAACACGACACCATGGGACCGGTCGAGGTCCCCGCCGACAAATACTGGGGCGCACAAACCCAGCGCTCGATCCACAATTTCCCCATCGGCCCGCCGGCATCCATGCCCGTGGAAATCGTCCGCGCCTTCGGCACCCTCAAAAAAGCCGCCGCCCGCGCCAACGCCCGCCTCAACTGCATGCCCGCCGACAAAGCGGACCTCATCGCCCGTGCCTGCGACGAAATCATCGCCGGCAAACTCGACGACCAGTTCCCCCTCGTCGTCTGGCAGACCGGATCCGGCACCCAGTCGAACATGAACGCCAACGAGGTGATCGCCAACCGCTGCCACGTCCTCGCCGGCCACACGCTCGGCCAAGGAAGACCCGACATCCACCCGAACGACGACGTCAACCGGTCCCAGTCGTCCAACGACACCTTTCCCACCGCCATGCACATCGCCGCCTACCAGACGCTGGTCGGCAAAACCATCCCGAACGTGCGCGCACTGCGCGACACCCTGGCCGCCAAGTCCGGGGAAATGGCCGACGTCGTCAAAATCGGCCGCACCCACTGGATGGACGCCACCCCGCTCACCCTCGGCCAGGAGTTCTCCGGCTACGTCTCGCAGCTCGACCACGGCCTCAAGGCGCTCGACCACACCCTGCCCCACCTCGCCGAACTCGCGCTCGGCGGAACCGCCGTCGGCACCGGCATCAACACCCCCGCCGGATACCCGGAAACCGTCGCCGCGGAAATCGCCAGCCTCACCGGCCTCCCGTTCGTCACCGCCCCCAACAAGTTCGAGGCGCTCTCCGCGCACGATGCCATCGTCGAGTCCCACGGCGCCCTCAAGCGCCTCGCCGTCAGCCTGATGAAAATCGCCAACGACATCCGCATGCTCGCATCCGGCCCGCGCTCGGGCATCGGCGAACTCATCCTCCCCGCCAACGAACCCGGCTCGTCCATCATGCCCGGCAAGGTCAACCCCACCCAGGTCGAGGCACTCACCATGGTCTGCGCCCACGTCATGGGCAACGACACCACCATCACCGTCGCCGGCTCAAACGGCCACTTCCAGCTCAACGTCTTCAAACCGGTGATGATCCACGCGTTCCTCCAGTCCGCCAACCTGCTCGCGGACGCCTGCGCCGCCTTCAACAACCACTGCGCCACCGGCATCCGGCCGAACCGCGACCGCATCGACAGCCACCTGCGCAACTCGCTCATGCTCGTCACCGCCCTCAACCGCCACATCGGCTACGACAACGCCGCGAAAATCGCCAAAAAAGCCCACGCCGAAAACACCTCGCTCAAAGAAGCCGCCACCAGCCTCGGCCTGCTCACCGCCGAACAATTCGACCAATGGGTGGTGCCCGCCGAAATGACCGGATCGTTCTAACCCCATGCCCTCCCGCCCCATGCTCTCGTTTCTCACCAACGCCCTCGACCTGCGCCGGATCGAGCACCACCTCATCCACTCCGCCGTCGCCCGCCGCGCCGCTCGCACCGACGCCAACAGCTCGTTCTGGATCATCACCGACCACGACCCCGTCGAACTCCACGAATACCTCAACGAACTCGGCTTCATCGTCCACACCTTCATCGTCTCCCCCCGCGAGTTCCGCGTCTTCTGCGGGAAATTCTGCTGACGTCCCACTCACCGGACGCGCCCCTCCCGTGCGCACACGTCGCACGCCGCCCCGTCACGCCGCCGCACCCGCCGGAAACAGGAAGCTCAGCAGCAGCGTCAGGAAAAAATTCACCACCAGAATCGCCAGCGAGGAATACACCATCGCCCGCGTCGTCCCGCGCCCCACGCCCACCGCGCCCTGCGTCACCGTCAGCCCCTGGTGGCAGGAAATGATCACGATCAACATCCCGAACACCAGCCCCTTGCTCATCGCGAACACAATGTCGCTGCCATCGGTGTGCAAATGCATCTGGTTCATCCAATACGCCCCGTTCACCCCGAACGGCCCCGTCCCCACGATCAAGGACGCCACAATCCCGAATGCCGCCGACTCCGCGATCAACAACGGCATCGCCACCAGCATCGCCAGAAAACGCGGCGTCACCAGATAGTCGATCGGGTGCACGTCCATCGCCCGCAGCGCGTCGATCTGCTCGGTCACCTTCATCGTCCCGATCTCCGCCGCCATCGCAGCACCCACCCGCCCCGCCAGCATCAGCGCCGTCACCGATGGCCCCAGCTCGCGCAACATCGCCACACTCACCAGTGCCCCGCCGCCCGTTTCCATCCCCAGTGGCTTGAACTGAAACAACGCCTGCGCCGCCAGCACCGCACCGGTAAACGCACCCGTCACCACCACCACCGGCTGCGACCGCCAGCCGGTCTCCACGATCTGCTCCAACATCAACCGCACCCGCGGCCTCCCGCTCTTCAAACTCTCCACCACACTCCACGCCAGCTTCCCCACCCCTCCGAGATACTCGAGGAAATCCAAAGCCAGCCGTCCCAGAAATCGAAACACGGCCACATCATGCACCGCCCCGCCTGCGAGTCAAACCACCGGCGTCCGCTCCAGCACCTCGGCGATCCACAACTCCGCATCCCCACCGTCCTCCGCGATCACCCGATGCCGCATCACCGCCGGGAAAACCGCCTGCACATGATCCGGATGCACCGCCGCCTCATCGAGAAACCCCGCACCCGTCCGCCCTCCGCTTCGCGAAAAACAAAACACCCAGTCCAAAGATCAACACCGCACCCAACACCGTCCACACCCAAGGAAAACCTTCCTCTTCAACAACCGGCTCCGGCTCAGCAATAGGTGTTGTTTTCTCCGGCAGCGTTCCCTTCGGACCATCGTCCGGCGGGCTCTCCATCTTCGTCTCCTCCCACGTCCCGTCCGGTTTGAAACGATACTCCACATCCTGACCCTTGAACGAAAACGCCCGCTCGCCCGCCTTCACCTCCGCCCACCACGCATCCCACGGCTTGAGACGCTCGGCGCGCCGCTTCTCGTGATAGTCGAAAGCCGCACGCATGTTCTCCTCATACGTCCTGTCACTCCTCAATCGAAACTCTTCTTTTTCAGGTGGCTCTTCAGCAGGATGACGAAGACCGATAATCCCGATCGTATCCACCGAATAACGGCTGTTTGGCACACCTCCCGGCAACATACCGCCGGCCCGCTTCGCTTCCTTCGCTGCATCCCGCTCGTCACCCAGATACTCGCCTAACACCCAGATCGTTTCGGGACTCGGCAGGCAGGACAAGGTCTCAAACCACCAATGGCGGTATTGATCATAGCTGCCTTGATATCCCCCCGGCTCCACCTTCGCACGCTCACGCTCGATCTCGTCTCGATAATACTCCGCGTGGCCGGGGATGGAGAGAAGGGCGGTTTGGAGTTCAAAATATACTGCAACCACATCCGTGCTATGTCCTTCGACCTGCCGCCGATACCCCATATTGCGGAGACCCAGACTCAGCGCTTCAAGTCTTTTGGACCCCGGTTTGCCAGCTGTATCCTTCAGTTTACTTCTCCACAAAGAAACCTGTTCAGACTCCCGGGCACGAAGCTCATCAGTCCATTCTATTTCCCCAAAAACTCCCAACGGAAAAAGCGCAACACACACACATACGATTATTATAGATGATTTCATTAGTTGTCTCCGTTCGGCCTACTCTTCAACCACCCCTCCGCCTTGTCCCATTCCCCCTTTACGAGGCGCTTGGAACTAGGAGTGTGTCGGACTTAAGTCAGCGACAAATCCGTTTCGTGCTGCCATGCTTCGCGCATGGCCGCCCGGTTCGTCAACATTGACCACGACACCCCGCTTCTCCTTCCACCCGACCTTCGCGACTGGGTGCCCGCCGAC
>JAUTCT010000065.1 GCA_030673875.1 Verrucomicrobiota bacterium JB025
GCCACGCCATCTTCGAATGCCTCGCCCACAACCTGCTGTTACTATTTGAGGAGCGCCTGATCCGGGAAGAAGGAATCCGGGATGAGGTGGAGGATCAAAAGCAAATCCGCCGGATCCGCTCGAAATCCCGAGATCCGGGCAGGATGAAGGCGGGAGAAATCGTCCGCAACTTCATCAACTTCGCAGTCACGAGAGCCACGCAGAGAACGCAGCGATTCGTCCGCTGGGTGCGCGTGCGGATTTATAAACGGGCTCCCTGGTGCGAATCTGTGGCCCGCCTGCGTAAACTCTGGACCTTGCAAACCTGAAAGTTTTCCACACCGATCTTGAGAAGATCGGCTGAAGCCTTGACTCAGACACCGCCGGGGAAACTCGGAGTCTGAGTTCATGCTTCAGCATGGTTCTTTGGGCGGTGGAGTGCTGCGGGGGAAGATCGGCTGAAGCCTTGACTCAGACACCGCCGGGGAAACTTAGAGTCTGAGTTCATGGTTTCGCATGGTTCTTTGGGCGGCGGAGTGCAGCGCGGGAAGATCGGCTGAAGCCTTGACTCAGACACCGCCAGGGAAACTCGGGGTCTGAGTTCATGCTTCAGCATGTTTGTTTGGGCGGCGGAGTGCAGCGCGGGAAGATCGGCTGAAGCCTTGACTCAGACACTGCCAGGGAAAAACAGAGTCTGAGTTCATGCTTCAGCATGTTTGTTTGGGCGGCGGAGTGCTGCGGGGGAAGATCGGCTGAAGCCTTGACTCAGACACTGCCAGGGAAACTCGGAGTCTGAGTTCATGGTTTCGCATGTTTGTTTGGGCGGCGGAGTGCAGCGCGGGAAGATCGGCTGAAGCCTTGACTCAGACACCGCCAGGGTGAAACAGCGTCTACATCGGGGGCAGTCCTGATTGCCCGATGATCAAGCTGTGGCGCAATCGGGGATGCCGGGATTCGACGGTGGTTTCACCAACGCACGATAGGACCGGCGCGTGACAAATGGGGGCGCGGGGTCCAGTTTGTCGGCGTGGAGATGCCAGCACGCCAACCGGTTTCCCTGACCCTGCGGACGCGGGGTGCGGTGCTTGGCGGCGTGGGGGCCGCGCTGCTGGCGGCGGGTTTCTGGCGGGTGGATGGGGAGATGGCGGCGCTGGGGCTGGCGGCGCTTTGTTTTCTGGCGCTGGCATGGGTGCTGGCGCGGCTGAATGTGGCGGGGCTGGAGGTGTCAGTGGCGGGGCCCGGGAAGACGCGGGCGGGCCTGGTTTTTCCGCTGCGGATCACGATTGGCAACCGGATCCGGTGGTTGGATGCGTTCGGGGTGCGGGTCGAGCTGGGGCTGGCGGGGCAGGTGCGTGTGGGTGGCTTTGCGGCGTGGGTGTCATCGGGGTCGGCGGCGGATTTGGAGTTGCGGGTCGCGCTGCCGGGGCGGGGGGTGGTTTCGGAGCACGGGTTTCGATTGCTGTCGGATTTTCCGTTCGGGTTGTTTGCTTGTGAGCGGTCGGGTGTGTTGCGGCATGCGCTGACGATTCTGCCGCGGCCGGTGGTGCCGGATGGTTTTCACCTGCCGGGGATGGAGATGGACGCGCTGGAGGTGGATGGGTTTTCGGCGGGCGAGGCGCCCGGGGAGTTCCGGAGTTTGCGCGGCTGGCGGTTGGGGGATTCGCCGCGGCGGATTGTGTGGCCGGCGACGCTGCGATCGCTGGCGAAGGGGGCGGAGATGGTGGTGCGCGAGTGTGATCCGCCGGGTTTCCGGCCGGCATCGTGTGTGGTGGTGTTTCATTCGTTCGGCGGGGATGGCGGGTTGATCCAGCCGGAGCGGTTCGAGCGTGCGTTGTCGCTGGCGGCGGGGTGCTTGAAGCACTTGCGCGGGATGGGCGTGCGGGTGCGGTGGGTCGCGGATTTCAATGACTGGAGCGAGCGGGTGATCGCCGGGCGCGGGCAGTTGGAGGCGTGTTTGGACGAGCTGGCGGTGGTGAAACGGTGTGCGGTCTCCGAGGCGCACGACCTGCAGGCGGCGCTGGCGGCGGTGGGTGAGGATGAGGGGTTGGTGGTGCTTTCCGACATGCCGCTGGTGGCGTGGCGGGCGGTGGTTCCCGACGAGGCGTTCGCGCCGGAGGTGGTCTACCGGAAACGCAGGATGGAGGTGGCGAGGTGATGGTGCGGGGGGGGATTCTGGCGCTGTGCGCGGCGTTGGCGTATGTGTTTTTGCGCGGTTGGCCGGAGCAGTTTCCGGCGTTGATGCGGGCGTGTCTGGCGGTGTTGGCGCTGGTGGCGGGGGCGGGTTTGTGGCTGCGGCGCGAGGTGCGGTCCGGCGAGCCGGGGGCGCGCAACCGGCGGCGGGCGAACTGGCTGGACTATGCGGCGATCGGGCTGGCGGTGCTGGCGGTGGAGAGCGGGTTTTTGTGGTTGTTCGGCACTGCGCCGCCGGTGTTGGAAACGGTGGCGGCGCGGGTGGAGGCGAGTCTGCGGCCGGAGGTGGCGGCGCAGAGGGCGATCGAGAACGGTGCCGGGGGCGGGCGTCCGGGGAATTGGTTGTGGACGGATGGTGAGCGGCGTCCGCTGCCGCGCCGGACGAGTTTCACGCCGGGAAGCAAGCCGGAGGTTTTCATTCGTCCCGGTGATGCGGGGGATGCGGAGGCGTTGTTGGAGGGGCGTGTTTACGTGCGTTCGTTTGCGCTGGCGAAGTATGCGGAGGCGACGTGGGAGCCGTTGTCGGGTCTGCCGCTGACGTTGAAGCCGGGCGAGCGGGGTGTGATCGAGCTGACTGCGGGTAAACCCGGGCGGGCGATCCGGCACGAGGTGTTTCACGGTTACGATGCGTCCGGGCAGAATCCGCTGACGGGCTTGCAGGGTGCGGTGGCTGCGGAGATTGGGCCGCTGCGGCGGATTGACGACGGGTTTCACCTGCTGCCGCCGCCGGTGTCCGAGGGGGGATACCAGTATCATGTGACGTCGACTCCGCTGGCGGTGGATGATCTGCCGGACGGGGTGTTGTTGGAAGCGCGCAAGGGGGCGCCGGACGGGTTGACGGATGTGGCGGGCGACGGGGTGTTTCGCGAGCGGGTCGGGAGGCTGGCGCGCGAGGTGGCGGGCGAGGGGTCGGTGAAGGAGCAGTTGGTGGCGCTGCGGGATTATCTGCGGAGCGGGATTGCATATTCGCTTTTCACCGAGAACCGGGACGATCTGGACCCGATCGAGAATTTCCTGTTTCACGAGAAACGCGGTCACTGTGAGTTTTTCGCGACCTCTGCGGCGCTGATGGTGCGTTCGCTGGGTTTGCCGTCACGGGTCGCTTACGGTTGGGCGGGCGGGACGTGGTATGAGTCGTCGGGGTTGTTTGTGTTTCGCGCGAATGAGGCGCATGCGTGGACGGAGATCTGGCTGGAGAACTACGGTTGGGTGGTGATGGATGCGACGCCGCAGCAACCGGGCGGCGAGCGTGCGCGGGTGGCGCCGCCGGAGAGCGATTTGTCCAGGGATCTGGCGGAAAGCGCGGGGGCTGAGGCGGACGAGGACGGGAGTGGGTCGGACGCGCTGGCGCCGATTGCGCTGGGGTTGGTGGCGTTGTTTGCGGTGCTGGCGGGGGGGCTGGGCGGGTTGCGTTTCCGGAGGTCCGCGGTGGAGGCCGCGGCATCCGTGCCGCGGCATTCAAGCGAGCCGGTGCCCGGTTACTGGCAGGCGTGGTGTCAGGCGTGTGCGGCGCACGGCCACCCGATGCCGCCGGGGGCGACGCTGCGGCGGCAGATTGCGAAGCTGCCGGAGGTTCCGGATTTTGCGGCGGAGCTGGTCCGATACCACTATGCGACGCGGTATGAAGGTGGTGAGCCGAGCCGGGCGACCGAGAGGCGGTTGAAGCGGCGGATTGCGGATTGGCGTGGTGGAGGATCCTGAGGTCCGCGGTTGCGGCGGCGGCGGGCTTTGCGAGGATGCGGATTTTGTGGAATAAAGTGGTTGGGGTTTGCTCCCATACGAGCCAATGAGCGAATTTGAAGATTTAGTCGATTCTCATTACCAGGCGTTGTTCCGGTTTGGAATGTCGCTGACGAAGAGTGTGGATGCCGCATCCGATCTGGTGCAGGAGACGTTTTGTATCTGGGCGGCGAAGGGTGACCAACTGCGTGATCGCTCGAAGGCGAAGACGTGGCTTTTCACGACCTTGCACCGCGAGTTTCTGAGCCAGCGACGGCGGGCGACGAGGTTTTCTGACGAGCCGGTGGACGAGGCTGCGACCGAGGCGGTGGCGGGCTCCGAAGCGGATGCGGAACGGCAGATGGACGGCCAGCGGGCAGTCGAGCTGTTGGCCGCGCTGGATGAGAGCTACCGGGCTCCGCTGGCGCTGTTTTACATTCAACAACACAGTTACAAGGAGATCGCCGCGATTCTGGATATTCCGATCGGGACGGTGATGTCACGGCTTTCGCGGGGCAAGGAAATGCTCCGCAAGCGGATGACCGAGGAGCCATCGAGCGCTCCCAAGAACATTTTGCAAATAGAACCCAGCCAACTTCGTGAAAACCATGGATAAGGACCAAGCCAAGTTCATTCTCGGGAGTTTCCGGCCTGACGGTGCGGACGCGGGGGATGCGGATTTCACCGATGCTCTGGCGCTGGTCGCCGGGGACCGCGAGCTGGGCGACTGGTTGGCGCACGAGCGGGAGTTTGACGCGGCCTTTTCGGCGGCGCTGGGATCGGTGGTGGTTCCCGAAAACCTGCGCGAGCAGATTCTCGGTGCGGTTGCCGGGGACCGGGGGGATTTCCCACAGGCGGATGACGCGTGTGATGCGGCGATGATTGGTGCGGTGGCGTCGATTCAGCCGCCGCCGGGCCTGCGGACCCAGTTATTGGCGGCATTGAGGCACAGTGATGCGGTGGAATCGGTGGGTGCGAAGGTGGTGCGGCCGATTTGGAAGCGGCTTGCGGTGCCGCTGGCTGCGGCGGCGGGTGTGGCGTTGGCGTTTCTGGTGACGCGCGGGCCGGAGCCGGAGAAGGTGGCGGGCAACGGGCTGCTGGCGGTGGATGTGGTGCGGGCGGGTTTCATCCGGACCTATGAGTCGCCGATTTTCAGTTTGGACGTCAAGCAGGACAACCACCGCGATCTGTTTGCGTATTTGCGCGATAACTCGCTGCCATGTCCGTGCGATCTGCCGCCGGGGCTTGAGCAAGTGCGGGGGATCGGCTGCCGGGAACTGTTGATCGACGGCAAGCGCGGATCGTTGATCTGCTTTGACGAGCAGGAGAACGGAGTGGTGCATTTGATCGTGTTCAACCGTGAGGATGTGAGTGGCGAGGTGCCGGACGCGAGCCGGCCGCTGCTGGCGCAGCACGGGGACTGGGCGACGGCGAGCTGGGCGGACGAGGATGATTTCATGATGCTCATCGGGCATACGAGTCCGGAGAAGCTGGCGAGGATTTTCTGATGTGGCGGTCGCCCCGCTGAGCAAGAGACGGGTAGGTTACGAGGGGATAGGCATTGGTCGGGGTGTCGGGATTTGCTAGTGATTTACCGGCAAAGGCCCCCTTTCCGCGCCATGTTGAAAGCCGTTCTCTTCGATCTGGATCAGACACTGCTGAACCGTGACGCCACGTTCGTCTCGTTCATGCGGATCCAGCATCGGCGCTACGCGTCGCTGATGCCGGGGGTGACGGAGGACGACTATGTGGCGGCGCTGAGGAGATTCGACCTCAACGGCTACACGGAGAAGGACGAGATGTTTGCGAAGGCGTGCGAGCTGCTTGGCATTCCGGGTGAAGCCGGGCGGCTGGTGGAGGATTTCAAGAGCACCTACGGGTCCGAGCCGGTGGTGTTTGCCGACAGTCTGGCGACGCTGGAGAAGCTGCGCGGGAGATACCGGCTGGGGATGGTGACCAACGGCCGGACGTATGCGCAGAACCAGAAGATCACGCATTCCGGGCTGCGGTCGTATTTCGAGGACATCCGGGTATCGGAAACGGAAGGGGTGGAGAAGCCGGACGCGCGGATTTTCCTCCGCTGCGTGGAGGCGCTTGGGGTGGAGCCGGCGGAGGCCGTCTACATCGGTGACCATGCGGAGAATGATGTGGTCGCCGCGATCTCCGCGGGGCTGATGGGGGTTTGGAAACGCAGCCGGCACTACGCGCAGCCGGATCCGTGCGATGCGACGATCGAGCATCTGGCGGAGCTGCCGGAGGTCCTGGAGCGGCTCCGGGCGGGCGGGGCTAATCGAGTGTGACCTTGATGGTCAGGATGGCACCGACCGCCCTGACGAGCAGCAGCGTTGTCAGGTAGCTGCCGACGATCCAGAGGGTTTGTTTGCGGTTCGATTGGCAGATCCATTCGACGCAGCAGGTGAGCACGGCGAGATTAACCAAGGTGGACCACGCGCCAATCCACCGGCCGACGGTCAGGGTGACGATGAGGTTTGCGGCGGCCACCGTGAGGGTGACGATCAGGGCCTTGAGGCGTGCGATGTCCGGATTGGTCTCGCGGGTGAAGTAGGTGATCATCCACCACAAGACTGCAAACTGAATGATGAATCCCATTGATCCCATTGGCCCGACCGGGTTGACGTGGATCGGATGATGGTTGTCCGGGTGCTTTGGTGTCAACCGCCGGTGCAATGACGGCGCCTGATTGTAGTAGCGGCGCTGGATGAGGGTTCATAGTCTGCCGGATATGGGATGGATGAGAACACTGCTGCTCGGAGATATAGGAAACCGGTTGGACATTGCGGATACCGAACGAAGCATCGAGGCGATGCGTTCGAGCCATGTGAGGACCGTGCAGAACCTGCATGCGCGTGATCAAATGATCGAGGTGTTGCGCGCCGAACTGGGCCAACAGAAGCTGGCGATTCAGGCGCTCACGAGGTTTCTCGTGGATAGCAAGGTCGTCGATCCTGAACGATTGGCCGAGTTTGTGCGGGATGTGGATGCGGAAGACGGGGTGATCGACGGAAAGCTGGCGATTGATCCGGTGAAGCGCCGCCTGGTGCTTGAGCCCGGAAAGGAGATCGATCCCGACACGTTCAAGAAAGCTGGCGAGTGACGGGGATTGATTGGCGGCGGGTGGGCAATGATTGGCGGCGGGTGGGCATGGGGTGTGAGGGGTGAGTGGTCCTCCCTGCTTGATCCGATGGGCTGCTCCGGGTTTCTCTGGGGCATGTCCGAAGCCGCCGAGCCATTCATCCGCATTCGCGGGTTGACCCATCGATTCGGACCGCAGGAGGTGCTGCGCGGGATCGACCTGGATATTTTCAGGGGTGAGACGCTGGTGATTCTGGGGACATCGGGCGGGGGGAAATCGGTGCTATTGAAGCATCTGCCGGGATTGTTGCGACCGTCGGGCGGGAGCATCGAGATGGATGGGGTGGAGCTTTCCACGCTGCACGAGCGGGAGTTGGGGGCGATCCGGAAGAAGATGGGGGTGTTGTTTCAAGGGGGTGCGTTGTTTGACTCGATGACCGTTGCGGCGAACGTGGCGTTTCCGCTGCGCGAGAGCGGGGTGCGGGATGAGCGGGAGATCGCGAGGCAGGTGTCCGAGGCGCTGAAGATTGTCCGGCTGCCGGGTCAGGAGTCGAAGATGCCGGCGGATCTATCCGGCGGGATGCGCAAGCGGGTGGCGCTCGCGCGTGCGGTGGTTCACAAGCCGAGCTGCATTCTTTACGACGAGCCCCACGCCGGGCTGGATCCGGTGACGGCGGATTCGATCGACCACCTGATCAAGTGTCTGCAGCAGGACCAGAAGATCACGAATGTGGTGATCACGCACGAAATGCGGTCGGTTTTCCGGATCGCCGACCGGGTGGTGTTCATCGAAAAGGGGCGGGTGCACTGGATCGGGACGCCGGTCGAGCTGGGCGAAACGGAGGACCCGAAGCTGCGGGCGTTCGTGGAGGGGAACTCCGGGGAGGACTGGGAGTCGCTGGGGTGAGGCGGAGCGCGCCGCCGGCCGGGAGCTGGCGGAACGGTCACTTGATCGATCCGGGTTTTGTGATACCACGTCTTACGTGGCTGAACCGAAACAACGCACCGAGCTCACCGTCGGGATCTTCGTATTCGTGGGGCTGGTGCTTCTGGGTGGATTGATCGTGGAGTTTTCGCGTTTCGAGGAATGGTTTGGCGGGCGCTATCCCGTGACGGTGGTGTTTGCTGATGCATCGGGCGTGATCAAGGGGTCGGAGGTGCGGATGGGTGGGGCGAGGATCGGCCAGGTGGCGGAGTTGCCGCGGCTGACCGAGGAGGTCGAGGTGGAGGTGGATCTGGCGATCGATGAGCACGTGCGGATTCCGGTGGGTTCCGAGTTCCGGGTCGATTCGGCGACCCTGCTGGGGGACAAGCTGATCGTGGTGACGCCGCCGGCGGAGCGTGAGGGCGGGTATCTGGAGCCGGGTGCGACGCTCCATGGATCGGGGGTGGCGGGGTTTGGCGCGCTGCAGAACAATGCGGAGATCCTCAGCCGGAAGGTGGTGACGATGATCGAGAAGGCGGGTGACACGATGGAGAAGATCGATGCCGCGGTGGTGGAGGTCGAGCAGGCGAGCGTGCAGGTGCGCGAGGTGGTGGCGAAGGTGAACGAGTCCGTTCTAACCACCGAGAACATCGCGCGGCTGGACTCGACGGTTGAGAACGTCGAGTCGCTCACGAAGCAGTGGGACGATGCGAGTTCCGAGCTGGGGCCGGCGCTTGTGGAGGCGCGGCAGGCGGTGGCGGCGATCAAGGATGCGGCCGAACGCGCGGAGCGGACGATGGCGAGTGCGGACGAGACGCTCGAGGAGATCCAGCCGGCGCTGGCGGAGGTGCCGGATGCGGTGCGCAAGTTTTCGGCCACGGCGGAGAAGGCCGGCCACGCGCTGGACCAGATGGAGAGCGGCGAGGGCCTGTTGGGGACGGTGACCAACGACAAGGAAGTCTCCACGGATGCCAAGGTTTTCGTGAAGAACCTGCGCAAGCACGGGATATTGAGATATCAGGACGATGCGGCAGCTGAGGATGAGGACGACCCGCGCGACCGTTTCCGCGGGCGGAGGAGATAGGGCGGGTGAAGAGAACGGTTGCTTTCGGGCGGTCGTTCTGCCAGCTTGGCCGCGTGAACGCGATCCTCAACGGCCTATTGCCGCGCCCCCTTCTGCTAGGGTTGGCGCCCCGTTGATCATTTTCTTTTCTTCACATCCGTTCTCCGGCACGCCCATCCTTGCGGCGGCCGACTTTCCTTTTTCCCACAACACCCATCTTTTCTGAATTTTGCCATGAATCCATCCTCACTGACCAAATACCGGCCGTTTCCGCCGGTTTCGCTGCCCGACCGCACCTGGCCCGACAAGACGCTCGATCACGCGCCCGAGTGGTGTTCGGTCGATCTTCGGGACGGCAACCAGGCGCTGCCGCAGCCGATGAGCATCGACGAGAAACTCGAGTTTTTCGACCTGTTGGTGCGGGTGGGCTTCAAGCAGATCGAGGTGGGGTTTCCGTCGGCGGCGGACACCGAGTTCAACTTTCTGCGGCGGCTGATCGATGAAGGCCGGATCCCGGATGACGTGACGATCCAGGTGCTGGTGCAGACGCGCGAGCATCTGATCCGGCGGAGTTTCGAGGCGATCAAGGGAGCCAAGCGGGCGATCGTGCACATCTACAACTCGACCTCGACGCTGCAGCGGCGGGTGACGTTTGGCGATGCGTCGCGCGAGTCGATCCGCGACCTTGCGGTGGAGGGTGCGCGGCTGGTGAAGGAGCTGGTGCCGACGGTGCCGGAAACGGAGGTGGTGCTGCAGTATTCGCCGGAGTCGTTTTCCGACACCGAGCTGGATTTCGCGCTCGAGTGTTGTCACGGGGTGATGGATGTCTGGCAGCCGACGCCGGAAAACAGGATCATCCTGAACCTGCCGGCGACCGTCGAGTGGGCGACGCCGAACGTGCACGCCGACCAGATCGAGTGGATGTGCCGGAACCTGAAGAACCGCGAGTCGGCGATTATTTCCCTGCACACGCACAACGACCGGGGCACCGGCGTGGCGGCCACCGAGCTGGCGCTGATGGCGGGCGCGGACCGGGTGGAAGGCACGCTTTTCGGCAATGGCGAGCGCACCGGCAATCTGGACATCGTCACGGTGGCGCTGAACCTGAACAGCCACGGGATCGCAACCGGGCTGGATTTTTCCGACCTGCAGTCGATCCGCGCGGTTTACGAGCGGATCACGCGGTTGAATGTTCCCGAGCGCCAACCGTATGCGGGCGAGCTGGTTTTCACCGCGTTTTCCGGGTCGCATCAGGATGCGATCAAGAAGGGCTTCGATCGCCGCGAGCGGGAGGTGAAGGAGAATCCGGACACCTTCTGGGGCGTGCCGTATCTGACGATCGATCCGCAGGACATCGGGCGCTCGTATGAGGCGATCATCCGGATCAACTCGCAGTCCGGGAAAGGCGGCGTCGCCTACATTCTCGATCGCGAGCACGGTTTCGACCTGCCGAAGACGATGCATCCGCAGGTGGGCAAGCGGGTGTACGACCTGGCCGACGAGCAAGGCCGCGAGCTGACGTCCGAAGAGATCGGCGATGTGTTTTTCAACGAGTTTTCCAACCTTTCCTCGCCGCTGGACGTGGTCGGATACGAGCTGATCCACCAGAAGGACGACCGGGGTGCGGTGAAATGCGAGGCCTACATCGAGCTCGACGGCGAGAACAAGCGGGTCGAGGGATTCGGTAATGGTCCGATCAACTCGTTCGTGCACGCGCTGGAGAATGCGGGGCTGAAGGACTTCAAGGTTTCCGACTACCGTTCGCACGCGGTGCGCGGCGGATCGGACTCGAGCGCCGCGGCGTATGTCCAGCTCCAGCACGACGACGGCCGCATCCTGTGGGGCGCGGGCATCGACCCGTCGATCGAGATGGCCGGCCTCAAGGCGCTGGTCACCGCGTGGAATCTGCTGCGGGAACCGAACTAACAGGCCGGAGTCATGGAGTCCCTCAGCGCGCTTGTCAGGGAGGGTGACCCCGGTGAGATCGGGAAACGGATCGCGGCTGGCGCGAATCCCGGCTGGCGCGATGAGAACGGCTACACGCTGGCGATCCTCGCGGCGTGCGCCGGCCGGGCCGATGTCGTCGAGTTGTTGTGGAAACACGGTGCGCCGGTGGAAGGAGAGTCGTGCTATGGCGAGTCGGTGCTGAGCCTGCTTTCTAACTGGGGTTATTTCGGGTTGATCGGGAAGCTGCTGGACGCCGGGGTGGATCCGGCGCCGTTGCAGTGGTCGCCGCTGCATCGGGCGGTGGCGGTTGGGAGCCTGGATGATGTGCGCGGTGTGTTGGATGGCGGTGCGGATTTGGAAGCCGGAGACCGTTGGGAGCGGAGTGCGCTTCTGGTTGCGCTGGCGGGTGGTGAAACCGCGAAAGCCGGGCTGCTGCTTTCCC
Organism: Verrucomicrobiota bacterium JB025; assembly: GCA_030673875.1. Lineage (GTDB taxonomy): Bacteria > Verrucomicrobiota > Verrucomicrobiia > Verrucomicrobiales > Akkermansiaceae > Luteolibacter. Next base: position 11,359 of record JAUTCT010000065.1, read on the forward strand.
GCGGTGCGAACCGGGACGCCACCGGTCGATGCGGGAAGACCGTTTGCCACTATCCGTTGGCGCGGGACGATGCGGACACGCTGCGCTGGTTGATCGGGAACGGTTTCGACATCGACCGGGAGGACGGTCACGGCCGGCCGCCGCTGGTGGATGCGGCGGAGGATGGCGCGGTGGAGTGTTTCAAGCTGCTTGCCGATTCCGGTGCCGAGTGGGACGCGTATCGGGATGAACTTGAGTTTGCCGTCGGGCATCCGGAGATCGCCCGGGAGTTCCTGATGCGAGGGAAAGCTGTCGGGGGGATCGAAGATGAGATTGTGCGGAAAATGATCGGCGTGAGGGTGGTCGACGAGCTTCCGGTTTCGGAGCGGGAATATCTGGACGGGCGGTTCCGCAGGTTTGGCAAGGCGAACCCGGAGCGCATGGAGGTGCCGTTTTGGAATGCGATGGTTCGGAACGGCTGGGACGCCTATCGGGCCGCCCAGCGGTTCGATGACGAATCGTTCGAGCGCGACAACCCGGTCTGGTGCCATGACCGGTTCGGCATGTCGCTGACGCCGCTGCCGGACGGGCGTTTCGTGCAGATCGCAGGCGAGCACGAGGACCACTACGATCCGGATTTCTGCATCTACAACGATGTGGTGGTGCACGACGGCATGGGGGGATTCGAGATTCTCGGCTACCCGAAGGACGTGTTTCCGCCGACGGATTTTCACTCCGCCACGCTGGTGGGCGGGTGGATCTATCTGATCGGAAACCTCGGATATCCGGAAACGAGGGAGGCTTTTGGCTATCAGGCGCCGGTGTTCCGGTTTCATGTGGAGACGGGGAGAATCGAGCGGGTGGAGACGACGGGCGAGGCGCCCGGGTGGATCCACCGGCATCAGGCGGGGCTGGAGGGAAACGCGATCCGCATTGAGGGTGGGAAGCGGTTTCTGATCGATGGGGAGGGAAACCCCGGGATCGTTGACAACGCGGATGCATGGGCGCTGGAGCTGGATGGCTTCACCTGGCGGCGGCTCGGGTGACGGGGGTGCGAGCGGGTTCGTGGGCCTGATTGCGAGGCGGTCCGGCTCATCGGGTGTTGACGGGCTGCGGCTGCGGGATTCCGGGCAATGAGCGGCTGACCGGGTTTTCCTTTTCAAACCGCGCCACCGCCGCCACAGTTCGCGCCCGATTTTTTCCGCCATGTCTGACGCCCGCAAACCATTCCCGTTCCGCGATTTCGAGCCCAAGTGGCAGGCCCGCTGGGACTCCGAGAAAACCTTCCGCACGCCGAACCCGGGCGACGGGGATTTCGATCCGAGCAAGCCGAAATACTACGTGCTCGACATGTTTCCGTATCCGAGCGGCGCAGGCCTGCACGTCGGCCACCCGGAAGGCTACACGGCGACCGACATCATCGGCCGCTTCAAGCGGATGACCGGCCACAACGTGCTGCACCCGATGGGTTACGATTCGTTCGGCCTGCCGGCGGAGCAGTATGCGATCAAGACCGGCCAGCACCCGGCGATCACCACTGCCGCGAACATCGAGACTTTCCGCCGCCAGCTGAAGTCGCTGGGGTTCGGCTACGACTGGGACCGCGAGATCGCGACGACCGACCCGGAATACGTGCGCTGGACGCAGTGGATTTTCCTGCAGCTCTACGGGTCCTATTTCTGTGAGGAAGACAAGAAGGCGAAGCCGGTCACCGAGCTGGAAGCGAAGGGCTGGACGCGCGAGCAGATCGACGACGTGCGGCTCGCCTACGTGGCGGACACGCCGGTGTGGTGGTCGCCCGACCTCGGCACGGTGCTGGCGAACGAGGAAGTCGAGGAGTGGAAATCGAAGGGTCACACCGTCGAGCGCCGACCGCTGCGGCAGTGGATGCTGCGCATCACGAAGTATGCCCAGCGGCTGATCGACGAGCTGGAAACGCTCGACTGGCCGGAAGGCATCAAGCTGCTGCAGACCAACTGGATCGGGCGTTCGACGGGAGCGGAAGTGACCTTCGACATCAACGGCCACGACGTCACGGTTTTCACCACGCGTCCGGACACGCTTTTCGGCGCGACCTACATGGTGCTGGCGCCGGAGCATCCGCTGGTGGCGGAAATCACCACCGACGAGCAGCAACAGGCGGTCGAGGACTACAAGAAGGCCTGCACGGCGAAGTCCGACCTCGAGCGCGGCGACCTGAACAAGGACAAGTCCGGGGTGGCGACGGGGGCCTATGCCGTCAATCCGGTGAATGGTGAGAAGATTCCGGTGTGGATCGCCGATTACGTGATGATGAGCTACGGCACCGGTGCGATCATGGCCGTGCCGGCCCACGACACGCGGGACTTTGAATTCGCCACCAAGTTCGGCCTGCCGGTCCTCCAGGTGGTGCAGCCGAACGATGACTCGGAGTGGCAGGGCTTCACAGGCAACGGGAAATCGGTGAACTCCGGGTTTCTCGACGGGATGAAGACCAAGGATGCCAAGAAGGCGATCATCAAGTGGTTGGTCGACAACGGCAGGGGGTCCTTCAAGGTGAACTACAAGCTGCGCGACTGGCTGTTTTCCCGCCAGCGCTACTGGGGCGAGCCGTTCCCGATCGTCTGGAAGGATGGCAAGCACCACGCGCTTCCCGAGTCCGAGCTGCCGCTGCTGGCGCCGCCGCTGGAAGACTACAAGCCGAGCGGCACGCCCGATCCGCTGCTGAGCAAGGCGACCGACTGGGTGGAGCTGCCGGACGGGGCGATGCGCGAAACCAACACCATGCCGCAATGGGCGGGGTCCTGCTGGTATTACTTCCGCTACTGTGACCCTAGTAACACCGGGCGATTCATTTCCAAGGAAGTCGAGGACTACTGGACGTCCGACAAACCGGGCATGGTCGACCTCTACGTCGGCGGCACCGAGCATGCGGTGCTGCACCTGCTTTACGCGCGGTTCTGGCACAAGGTGCTCTACGATCTCGGCCACGTTTCCACGCCCGAGCCGTTCCAGCGTCTTGTCAACCAGGGGCTGATCCTCGGCGAGGACGGCCAGAAGATGTCCAAGTCCCGCGGCAACGTGGTGAATCCGGACGACGTGGTGAGTGAATACGGCGCGGACGCGCTGCGGCTGTATGAGATGTTCATGGGCCCGCTCGAGCAGGTGAAGCCGTGGCAGATGAAGGGCGTCGAGGGGGTTTCCCGCTTCCTCGCCCGGGTCTGGCGCGTGGCGCTCGACGAGCAGCAGGACGGGACCTTCGCGGTTTCCCCGAAGCTGCAGGATGTGGAGTGCGCCGACAAGGAGCTGCTCCGCGTGGTGCACGAGACGATCAAGAAGGTCGGCGAGGACATCGAGAAACTGAGTTTCAACACCGCGATCTCGCAGATGATGATCTGCACCAACGCCTTCACCCAGGCGGAGGTGGTGCCGAAGAAGGAGTTCATCAGCTTCCTGACGGTGCTCAATCCGTTCGCGCCGCACCTGAGCGAGGAGATTCACTCACAGCTCGGCGGCGAGGGATTGCTGTCGGAGACCGAGTGGCCGGGCTACGACGAAGCCGCGCTGGTGCGCAGCGAGATCCAGCTCATCGTGCAGGTCAATGGCAAACTGCGCGACCGCATCATGATCGACAAGGACGCCGACGAGGAAACCGTCAAGGGCGCCGCGCTCGCGAGCGAGAAGGTGAAGGAACACATCGAGGGCAAGACGATCCGCAAGATCATCTTCATCCCCGGCAAGATCTTCAATATCGTCGCGAATTGAGTGAGGCTGGGTGAGGAGGGGCGAAATGGTTCGCCCTTCCTTGGAGGTGTGGGTGGGTGGTGTGTTGTGTTGGAAAACGCTCTCGCCAGTGGGGAACTTGGGAAACACACTGCGCCGCATGTCCGCGAAGTCGACTTGGAAGGTGAGTGCCGCCGTGATGGCGAGCCGGGTGCTTGGCTTGTTGCGTGAGATGATGTTTGCCGGCCTGTTCGGCGGCAGCAAGTGGATGGACTGCTTCTATCTGGCGTTCAAGGTGCCGAATTTGCTGCGCGATTTGTTTGCGGAAGGGGCGCTGTCGCAGGCGTTTGTGACGACGTTTTCCAAGTCCCTGAAGTCGGATGGCGAGGAGCGGGCGTGGCAGCTGGCGAACAAGATGGTGACGCTGGCGGCGGTGTTCATGAGCGTGGTGACGCTGATCGGGATCGGAGTGGCACCATGGATTGTGGATTTTCTGACCAGTCTGTCCCGGATGGGGGCCACGCCGCGGGTGTATGACCCGGCGGAGATCGACCTGACGGTGCTGATGGTGCGGGTGATGTATCCGTTCATCCTGCTGGTCTCGTTGTCGGCGCTGGTGATGGGGATGCTGAATGCGAAGAACGTGTTTGGCATTCCGGCGTTGTCGTCGTGTTTCTTCAACCTGGGGTCGATGATCGGCGGTGCGGGGATCGGTTACTGGATGGACCCGGAGTGGGGGCCGCGGAGTCTGGTGGGTTTTGCGATCGGGGTGGTGATCGGCGGGCTGGCGCAGTTGACCTGCCAGTTCCCGGCGCTGTGGAAGGCGGGGTTCCGGTTTGCGGGGGATTTCCAGTGGCGGGATCCGGGCGTGAAGAAGATTCTGAACCTGATGGGCCCGGCGGTGATCGCGGCTTCGGTGGTGCAGGTGAATGTGGTGGTGAACGCGATGTTCGCCTACGGGGTGGGCGAGGGTGCGGTGAGCTGGCTGAGTTATGCGTTCCGGCTGATGCAGTTGCCGATCGGGGTGTTCGGGGTGGCGGTGGCGACGGTGACTTTGCCGGCCTTGTCGCGGGCGGCGGTGCATGGCATTGGCGAGGAGTTCCGGCCGACGCTGGCGAAGGGTTTGCGGCTGGTGTTTTTCCTGGTGATCCCGTCGATGCTCGGGCTGGTGTTTCTGGCGGAGCCGATCGTGAGCGTGCTGTATGAGCGTGGTGCGTTTGACCCGGCGGACCGGGCGATGACGGCGGGCGCGCTGCGGGCGTATGGCTACGGGCTGGTTTGTTATGCCTCGCTGAAGGTGCTGCAGCCGGCGTTTTACGCGATCGACAAGCGGTGGATCCCGATGATCGTGAGTATTTGCGCGTTGTTCGTGAACCTGGGGTTCAACTGGTTTTTCGTGTTCGTGATGAAGTGGGGGCACGAGGCGCTGGCGCTGACGACCTCGATCACGGCGTCGGTGAATTTCCTGGTGTTGTTTGTGGCGATGCGGAGGTTTGCCGGTGATTTCGGCACGGCCGGGTTGCTGGGCTTGCTGGGGAAACTGGCGCTTGCGGGAGCGGTGATGTCCGCGGTGTGTGTGGCGGCGAACGTGTGGTTTTTCCGGGACCCGGCGCATCTCTCGTGGGTGATGCGCGCCGGGGGGCTGGCGGTGACCGTCGGGCTTGCGGCGGTGGTTTACTTCGCGGTGGCGAAGCTGCTGCGGGTGCAAGAGGCGAGCGAGGCGATCGGCATGGTGACGCGGCGGCTGAAGTGAGTGCGGGTCATGGCTTCCGGTGGATGACGAGCGTCTGCCACGGCCGGGCGGTCCAGGTGGCGGAGTCGATCCGCTGGCCGGTGGCGAGGTCTTTTCCGCCGATGTATTGCTGAGCGACGGGGAACGGGAACGACTGGTCGCGGGTGCAGTTCATGGCGATGAGGTAGGGGCCGTATTCCATGAGGTAGAACCATCCCTTGCCGGCGTAGCTGTTTTCCCTGCCGGGTTTCCAGTCGATCTGGTCGGCGGGGACTTTGGCGATCGGTTGCTTGATGCCGGTGACGGCCATGTGCATGTGCTCGGCTTTGTAGTAGCCCTCCATGCGGGTGCTGAAGGGCATGTTGGTGATGTCCGGAAACTCGAAGACGAGTCCGCTGTCGTTGAAGTGGGTCCGGATGTGGACGGTGGCGTCGCGTTCGGTGGTGGGGGTGATGTGGTGGACGCGGGCGAGGTTGTTGATGGCGTAGCGGGCGCGCCAGTAGAGCGAGACGAACATGATGTCGTCGCCGTGCTTGAGGGCGACGGTGCCGATTTCGGGATCGGCGAAGACGAAATCCGGCTGGCCGGGGGTCATCGGGAGGCGCTGGGGGTGTTTCGGCCGGGACTTGACGAGTTCGTAGTTGCGGGGTGCGGCGAGCAGGCGGCTGAGCGGGTTGATGCCGCGCAGGGTGAGGCGTTTTTCGAGCGCTTTGAAATACTGGTTGTCCTCGAGCATTTGCTGGCCGTAGCCGACGATTTCCGGGTCGAGGGTGGCGGCGGCGACGTCGAGCGGGCTTTCGGTGGCCATTTGTTCGTAGGTGGTGCCGCCCGGGTAATACCAGTCCCGCCAGCCGATGACGGTTTCGATGTGCATGCTGCGGAAGCCCTGGCCGTCCGGCAGCGGGTAGCGGAAGATGCCGCGGGCCTTGGTCATGCGGATGAGTTGTTCCTTGAGTTTCGGGTCGCCTTCCTCGCCGAACGCGGGGCGGGTGGAGTCGTAGAGGTCGAGCAGCATGCCGGTGACGATTTCGCCGTAGTGGCCGACGAACCCGAGTTCCTTGGTGAGGCCTTGTTCGGTGAGCAGGAGGTGGTTTTTCCCGAGTTTCCATGACGGGTTGCCATTTTCGTCCCAGCTGCCGCTCCACGGTTTGATGCCGGCGGCCTCGTGGAGGAGGCGGAGTGCGCGGCCCTTGCTCCACGCGCGGGACGGGTCGAGAATCCGCAGCGCGCGGTCGCAGAAGTAGATGTTCATGTCGACGATCATCGACTGGTTGGTGTAGGACCTGCGCTGTCCGACCTTGGTGTTGCGGGAGAACTCGAACATGTCCGCCCATGCGTTGCGGCGGCTGGTGTTGGTGCCTGTGATGGGTTGGTCGAGGTAGTGGCTGAGCGGGGTTTCGAGGAAGCAGACGGCGTGGGCGAGCGGGCCGGAGCCGTGCCAGTCTTTGCCGGAGATTTCCGGGTTTTGTTTGAAGGCGAGGTAGTGGTCGTCGATGCCCTTGAGGATGCGTTTGAGCACGGGTTTCCGGTGGTAGGCGTCGCTCCATGGTTCGAAGCAGGCCTTGGCGAGGAAGCGGATGGCGTCGGGGCTGATTTGTTTGTCGGATTTGGTGAGTTTGGCGATCTCGGTGTTGATGCGTTTTTTGACGGTTTCGAGCATCTCCGGGCCCGGGGAGTTGCGGGTGGGAAAGGTGATGCGGGTAGCGGATTTCCGGTCCTCCGCGGTGAGTTGGTAGAATGGGTCGGTGTGGACGTGGCCGGCGTAGATGCCGCGGGAGATGGCCGCCATGGGTTTCTGATAGCGGTCCGGGGTGCCGCCGTATCCCCAGATCGGCCCCTGGGCTTCGATCCGGAGTTCCACGCTGTCCCTGCCTTCGGTGATGTTGATCGGGAGCGGGGTGGTCTTGTAGAAGAAGTTCCCGGGGAAGCGGGGGTAGTTGTACATGATGTCGAGCTGGTCGACTTCGCCGAGGTGGCGCTGGCCGATTTGTTTGCCATCGATGAAGAGCATCAGCCGGCTGTGCTCGCCGGTGAGGTCGCCGCCCCAGAATTTGGCGGTGAAATAGTTCTGCCGGGCGGGATCGACCTTCATGGTGAACCAGATCCGGCCGCCGCGCCAATTCATGTTTTCGGACGGGAGGAACTGGCGGGCGGGGAGGTCGTGCGCGCCCGTGATGACGGTGCTGTCCTGGACTTTCAGCGCGTGTGCGGCCTCGTTTGTTTCGTTGCCGAACTGGATCGAGTCGATGAACGGTCCGGCGTGTGAGGGCAGTGCGAGTGCGGCGAGCAGCCAGGTGCGGGTGAGGAGGATGCGGAGGATGGTCATGGAAAGCAGGAATGGCATGCTGGGGGATGTGGAGCGGAATGGGCAGGCGCAATGCGCTAACCAAGTTTACAAGGTGATCGGATGCTCGGGACCGGGGGTGGCTGGTGGGTCCGGAGCAGGTGGTGCGCTGCATTTTCCCGTTTGGCATTTCGGGAAATTCTGCTGGAGTGTGGACTATGACCTTCGCCACCAAAATCACCGTGACCCGGATCTGCATGGTGCCGGTGTTTTGTGGGCTGGCGGTGGCCTATGGCTTGTCGGTGAGGGCGGGGGATGCGAACGAGGCGTTGCGCTGGTGGGCGCTGGTGGTTTTTGTCACGGCGGCGGTTTCCGACGGGATCGACGGCTGGGTGGCGCGGCGTTTCAACCAGCGTTCGGATCTCGGCGCGTATCTGGACCCCATCGCGGACAAGTCGCTGCTGCTGACGGCGGTGTTGACGCTGGCGCTGGTGGATTGGGGTGCGGATGGCTGGGGGCTGCCGTTGTGGTTCGCGGTGATTGTGTTTCTGCGGGACACCGTGATCCTGGTCGGGGTGCGCTACCTGATGGCGGTGAAGAAGCGGAAGTTCGAGATCAAGCCGCATTGGTCGGGGAAATTCTGCACGGTGACGCAGATGTTCGCGCTCGGCTGGGTGATGCTGAAGGTGGTGCCGTTTTCGCCGGTCTGGCCGTGTGTGGTTTCCGGCGCGTTCACCCTTTGGTCGGGCGTGATGTATGTCCGCCAGGGGTGGGGGATTTTGAAACAGCCGGCATCGGCCTGACGTGAAAAAACGGCACAGGCGTGGAGCCGGTGCCGTTTGTGTGTGGGGATTGGCCCGGGGCGGGATTACGTCGGCCGTTCGCCGCGCGCCATGACGATTTGTCCGGTGCGGACGGTCTCGATGATGTTGAACTGCGAGAACATGATGACGGCGGCGTCGATTTTCGGGGTGTCTCCGGTGATCATGACGACCATCGAAGTCGGGGTGAGATCGACGGTTTTGCCGTTGAAGTGCTCGGTGATCTGGAGCGACTGCGAGCGTTCTTCCGGCGAGCAGAGGATCTTGATGAGGACCATTTCCTTGGTCACCGAGTTGGCGGAGGTGTGCTCGAAGCAATGGATCACGTCGATCAGTTTGCTGACCTGCATGATGATCTGGTGGAGGCCCGAGGGATCGCCAGAGACGCCGATGGTCATGCGTGAGAAGTCCGCGTTGCGGCCTTCGGAGACGACGAGTGAGTCGATGTTGAATCCGCGGCGCGAGAAGACCTGGCAGATGCGCATGAGCACGCCCGGCTGGTTGCTGACGAGGATGGAGAGTGTGTTACTGGGACCGCTGGCGATTGCCGGGGTCGGGTTTGGAGTTTCAGTAGTTACCGTGGAGTAGGGCATGGGTTCAGTAAATGGTTGAGGTTCACAGATGGCATGGGTTTGCGGTTCACGTGGAGCCGGTGGGTTTGGCCAGTTTCTTGCGGGGAGGTTCGGTCATCATGTCCTCGATGGCGGCGCCGGCGGGGATCATGGGGAAGACGTTGTCGGTTTTGATGCACTCGGCGTGGATGAGGATCGGGCCGTCGTTGTAGTCGAGGGCCTTCTGGAGCATGCGTTTGACGTCCGCCGGGCGTTTGATGTGCACGGACGGGATGCCGTAGGCGCCGGCGAGTTTGCAGAAGTCCGGGTTTCCGATGAGGTCGACTCCGGAGGTGCGGTCGTCGTAGAAGAGTTCCTGCCACTGGCGGACCATGCCGAGGTAGTGGTTGTTGAGCACGACGATCTTGACCGGCAGCTTGTGGAGGGCGGCGGTGGCGAGTTCGAAGAGCGTCATCTGGAAGCCGCCGTCGCCGGAGATGGAGATGACCATTTTATCCGGGCAGGCGAGTTGTGCGCCGATGGCGGCGGGGAAGCCGAAGCCCATGGTGCCGGCGCCGCCGGAGGAGAGCCAGTGGTAGGATTCGTTGTTTTTGTAGAACTGGGCGGCCCACATCTGGTGCTGGCCGACGTCGGTGGCGACGATGGCTTTGCCGCCGGTGAGCTGGTAGAGTTCGTCGATCACCTGCTGCATGCGGAGGCCGCCCTGTTTTTTGTAGCCGAGCGGGAATTTTTTCTTATAGCCGTCGAGTGTTTGCAGCCACTCTTCGGTTTCGAGTTTGCCGACGCTGGGGAGGATGGCCTTGAGGGCGGCTTGTGCGTCGCCAACGATCTGGACGTCGGGCACGATCATCTTGCCCATTTCCGCGGGGTCGATGTCGATGTGGATGATCGGCGCGTCCTGGCAGAATTTATCGGCATTGCCGATGATGCGGTCGTCGAAGCGTGAGCCGATATTGATGAGCAGGTCGCATTCGACCATGGCCTTGTTGGCGTATGCGGTGCCGTGCATGCCGAGCATGCCGAGCGCGAGGTCGTGGGTTTCCGGGAACACGCCCTTGCCGAGCAGGGTGGTGGTGACGGGTGCCTGGAGGGTTTCGGCGAGCTGCATGAGTTCGTCGTCGGCGCGGGCGATCATGCACCCCTGGCCGGCGAGGATCACCGGGCGGCGTGACTTGTTGATGAGGTCGATCGCCTGTTTGGCGGCCTCGTGGTTGATTTCGTTGGCGGTTTCCGGGTGGTATCCGGGGAGGTTGAAGCTTTCGTTGAGGTCGCCGGAGAACGGGCCCTGGGAGATGTCTTTCGGGACATCGATGAGCACGGGGCCGGGGCGGCCGGTGGTGGAGATGTGATAGGCCTCACGGGCGATGCGCGGCAGGGCGTTGGTGTCCTTGCAGAGGTAGTTGTGTTTCACCACCGGCATGGTGATGCCGAAGATATCGGCTTCCTGGAAGGCGTCCTTGCCGAGCATCCAGCTGACGGTTTGGCCGCAGACGACGATCATGGGGACGCTGTCCATCATGGCGGTCATGAGGCCGGTGACGGTGTTGCCGGCGCCGGGGCCGGAGGTGACGAGCACGGCGGCGGGTTTGCCGGTGGCGCGGGCGTAGCCGTCGGCCATGTGGACGGCGCCCTGTTCGTGACGGGCCAGGATGAACTGCATCTTGGTTTTCACGGTTTCGAGGGCGTCGAAGATCGGGATCGCGGCACCGCCGGAGTAGCCGAAGATGTATTCGATCCCGAGCTCGTCGAGTGTCATGATCAGTGCTTGCGCACCGTCGAGTTGCTGTTTGCTCATATGAAAAATGGGTTGGGAGGCGCAAAATGCGCATAGTTGGTGTCAAGTTGCAAGTGAAATGGAGTGATTTTCCGGTAAAGTAGGGGGTGTTTGTGTTCTGGCTATTCGAAAGTTTGGTGATTTTTCCGTAACTTGGGGTGTTGGTGTGTGGGGTATTATTGATTCTTGTGGTTTTGGATTGGGATCATCCGGGTGATTTCCCGGATTGCGTAGCGGAGCATACGCGCCATGCTGCATGGCGTTGAGCACGCAGGTAATGGGTTCGGGGATTTCCCGTGATGAGGCGCGTCTTTGGATGACCGCGCTGGGGTTATCGTTGCTGTTGAACGTGGTGATTCTGGCGCTTTTGGGGATTGCGGCGCTGGAGCTTTCCCAGCGGCGGAAGGCGGAGCCGGCGGCCGAGCAGAAGCCGGCGGAGACGGTGGCGATGATTTACCCGGAGATGGTCGAGCGGATTGCGGAGGAGGAGGCGGAAGCTGAGGCGGTGAAGCAGCGGTTTGCGCGGACCAGTGCGGACCAGGCGGCGCCGAAGGAGAAGAAGAAGGCGGCGTTTGCGGGTGAGCGGGACACGGTGGCGACAAGCGACCGGGCACCGGACCGGACCAAGCCGCCGTTGCCGTCCCAGGCGGGGATCGAGGCGGAGGACCGGGAGATCGAGACCACCGAAAGCCGATACCATGACGGGGACTTGGGGGTTCGGGATCCGGCGTCGGCGGCGGAGGCCGCGGTGGAGACGCCTGCGGAGCTTGCCGGGGAGCCGGGCAGGGAGCCGGGCAGGGATGCGGTGACGAGCAGTCCGCGGCCGCGTGAGAAGCTGCTCGAAGGGCCGAATGCGGTGGATGTGCAGGTGCCGCTGGATGCGCCGCCGGAGGAGAAGGTGCTGCCAGAGCAGGCGCAGCGCGCGGCTGCGGCGACGCCGCCGAAGCCTGAGGTGGTGGAGACGCCGAAGCCACCGGTGCCGCCGAAGCCGGAGGTCCTGGAGAAGCCGGCGTTTTCCGGGTTCCAGCGCAAGACGGCGGTGTTTGGGGCTATTTCCCGCAACGGCCGGAGTGCGCTGGATGTGGAGGACACTGCGCTGGGCCGTTATCAGGCGCAGATCAGCCGGGCGGTGGAAAAAGAGTGGCAGCGCAACTGCGTGCGGCACCGGGATTTCATCACGCCGGGGTTCCTCACGGTGCGGTTTTTCGTCGAGAGCGGCGGCAAGGTGCGCTCGGTGCAGTTTGTCGGGGACATGCAGACCGGTGAGATCCAGAAGGGATTCACGCTCAATGCGATCCGCGATGCGGAGATCCCGGCGATGCCGGATGCGGTGCGCGGCGAGTATGACGACGAGCCGCTGGAGTTGATTTTCCGCTTCTATTTTTAACAAAAATGACAATCGATATGTTACAATTGCCAGTTGCGCTGAGTGCGGTGGATGCCGTCGGCACCTCGTGGGATTTTCTCGCGAAGGGCGGGATTTTCATGATTCCGTTGGGTGTTGCGTCGATCGTCGGATTGGCGGCGATCCTGTATAAGTTTCTGGCTTTGTCGCGGAGCCGGGTGATTCCGGAGAAGTTGGCGCGGGACGTGGAGAATTTTCACGAGTTGCTGGCGTCCGAGCGGATTGAGCCGGTGTTGAAGGAGATCGAGCGCGGGGAGAGCACGCTGGCGCGGTTGGCGTCGGTGGTGGTGAAGCACCGAGGCAAGCCGCAGCGTGACATTATTCTGGCGGTGGAGGCGTCGTCGCGGCAGGAGAGTGCGCGCTTGCATGCGGGGATCGGGGTGCTGGATGTGGTGATCACGGTTTCGCCGTTGCTGGGCTTGCTGGGGACGGCGTCGGGATTGGTGGCGATTTTCGAGGGGTTGAGCGACAGCGCGGACCATCTGGCGATTGCGCGCGGCATCGCGATCGCGCTGAACACGACCATTGTCGGGCTGGCCATTGCGGTGCCCTGTGTGGTGGCGCACGGTTATTTCACGCGGCGGATCGAGGTGCTGACGGCGCGGCTCGAGTCGTTGCTGGCGGATCTCGCCAACGTCTGCCAGAAGGCGCGTCCCTGACCCGATTTTCCCGCCATGGAGTTCTATCGTCAAAACCGCAAGAGGGCTGAGGTGCCGATCGTTCCGATGATCGACATTCTTTTCATCCTGCTCGTGTTTTTCATTGTCTCGACGACGTTCAAGAAGCCGCGCGAGATATTGCGCATCGAGCTTCCGACGGTGCGTGAGATTCCCTCCGAAACGATCACCGAGGCGAGGTCGACGATTGCGGTGGACGCGCTGGGCAACATCACGCTCGACGGGCTTGCGGTGCCCGAGGGGCTGCTGAAGCCGTATCTTTCCGCGTATCAAAAACAGAATCCCGGGCGGAAACTCGAGCTTGAGGCGGACCGGAAGCTTCCGCTGGAGAGGCTGCTGGAGGTGTGGGACGGGCTGACGGAGGCGGGGATCGAGATCAAGGATGTGCCGGCGCGCATCAAGGTGAAGGCGGGCGGCGACGCTGAGTAGTGGGCTGGCGGCGGGGTGCGGTGTGGGTTGGCGCTGGGTGATTTGTCTGGTGACAGGTGGATTTTCCCGGGGATACTTGGGTTGATGAAAACGTGCGCCGGATGGGGTTGGTCGGTCGCCTGTGCCGCCGGGTTCTGGGCGGTGGGTGCGCATGCGCAGAGCGTGGCGTACATTTATGGTGATGTTTCGGCTGATGGTGCGGTGCCGTCGGGTGCGGCGGATGCGTTTCATCAAATGCGTTTGTCGGACACGGGGGCGCGCGGGTGTTCGCTCTTCAAGGCGATGGTTGAGGGCGAGGGATACACGATTTCCGAGCAGTATGACGGGGCGACGACGCTGGATGCGGCGTTTCTCTCGCAGTATGACGCGATTGTTTTCGGGCTGCACCAGAAGGTGTGGTCGGCAGCGGAGGCAGCGGCGCTGGATGCGTGGATTCGCGCGGGCGGGGGAATCCTGATGTACAACGACTCTGCGGCGGGTGGCCTGTTTTCGAGAGTGGGCACCAACAACCCGACCGGGCAGGCGGCGGTGAACAGCCTGCTCTCTGCGTATGGCATGGAGGTGGCGGTGGACCAGGGGCAGGGGACGCGGGCGTATACGTCGATCGATGACGAGAGTCATCCGCTGACGGCGGGTCAGCTGGAGTTTGAGGGCGAGGGGGTTTCTCCGGTGGCGGTGGATGCGGGCAGCGGGGCGCGCGTGCTGTATCCGCTGGACGATGCCTATCAGGTGACGACCCGGGACCCGCTGAGCATCGACGCGCGGAACATCACGATCAGTGATCCGGAGTGGGCGGTGATTGCGCTGCATGATGTGGGGGAGGGCTGCGTGGTGGCGATGTTCGACCGGCAGCCGGTGTGGAACGATGGTGAGGGGTCGGATATCGAGAAGCGGGACAACATGGAGGTGCTGCGGCGGATCGTGAAGTATCTGGTGGGGGATCTCGTGGCGCCGGCCGATCCGGGATTTGATTCACTGGTGGCGGAAATGAGGCGGGATCCCGCGGACGGGGAGGCGTATCTGGAGCTGGGCTATCTCCAGTGGTCCGGCGGGTCGGGTTCGGTGGGGGTGGACTACGTGGCGAACGGGTTGGTGTTTCAGGTCCAGACGAGTGCGGATCTGGCTGCTCCGGTGTGGGCGAGTGGTCCGCAGCTGCTGGAGGCGGCGGGTGAGCCGGAGGGGCTGGGGGATGGGACCGAGTGGGTGACGCTGCGGGTGCTGCCGCCGGTTGGCGAGCGTGCCCGTGCCTTCGCGCGGCTGCGGGTGCTGGCTGCGGGGGCGGACCGGCTGGTGGTGGATGCGGGAAACGACCAGGTCGTGCATTTGTCGGGGGTGGCGACGCTGGAGGGGCTGGCGGATGGGGCGGGGCTGGTTGCGACGGCGTGGTCGAAGCATTCGGGGCCGGGTGAGGTGGTGTTCGGTGATGCCGGTGCGTTGCAGACGAGCGCGGGATTCAGCGCGCCGGGGACCTACGGGTTGTTGCTGACGGCCACTGGCACGGGTGAGGAGCTGGGGGATTTGGTGACGGTGGTGGTTGCGGATCCGGCGAAGGTGGTGAAGGCGGTGAATTGTGGAGGCGGGGCAACCGTGGGCGTGAACGGCTTCAGCTACGAGGCGGATGGCGGGTATATCGGCGGGCACATTGATGATTTTCCGGGAAATCCGGTGGCGGGGACGGCGGATGACGGTCTCTACAACACGGCGAGATCGGGGCACTCCGGATATTCGATTGCGGCGCCGGACGGCGGGTATGTGGTTTACCTGCAGTTTGCGGAGACGTATTTCACGAGTGCCGGGAAGCGGGTTTTCGACATGACCGTGGAGGGCGAGCTGGTGCTGGATGATGTGGATCTTTTCGCGGAAGCGCCGGGCAAGTGGGTTGCTAAGGACCGGATCGTGCGTGCCGAGGTGGGCGGGGGTGCGCTTGACCTGGGATTCAGTGCGAGCGTGAACAACCCGCTTGTGAACGGCATTGTGGTGCTGGCCGAATGAGTGCCGCCTGAGAAAGCAGGCGGCGGAGGAAAACGGGCGGGATGACGCTGGGCGGGGTGGCAGGGCGAGGGGGCGGCAGGGCGATCAAGTGAGGGAGAAACGCTTGATCAGTTCGGCAGCAGAACCACTGATGGCACTGAAATCACTGATGGTTTTCTGCCTGGGAAGGCATGGTGCTCCGAAGGTCTCGCGAGTTGGGACTTCTTCACCCTCAAACGTCTTAAAAAATCAGTAAAATCCGTCTAATCAGTCTGAATCTGTGGTTCTTCTTGGCGCTTCTTGAGTGAGCGGTTCCCTGGCTTGGTCGCCTTGGGGGGGAAGGCGGCGACCCGACAAAAAAACCGGAGCATTAGCCCCGGTTTTTTGTGATTCTGGTGGGCTGGGTTTTCCGCGGGGGAGCCATGGTCAGGCGTTGCGGCGGCGGCGCCCGGCGAGCAGGGAGGCGGCGAGGCCCGCGAGCCAGAAGGACGAGGGTTCGGGGACGACGAGTGGGTTTTCCGGGTTGTCGGAGAACGTGTTGCCGCTGATGCCGACGATTTTCGGGTCGGCTTCGCCATCATTGTCGATTCTCAAGCCATAGACGGGTGAGGGGGGCTCGATGGTGCCATCGAAGAAGAGGTCGACGGAGAACAACGAGAGCGCCTGTGCCTGTTCGGAGACGTAGGTTTCCGCGGCGTAGCCGGTGGTCCAGTCGTAGACCTCGTAGCCGACGCCGAAGGAGCCGCCGTTGCCGCCGATCATGAGCACGTTGGCGTCCTGGTAGGGGTTGCCGTTTTCATCGAGTGCGGTGATGGAGAACTGGGCGTTGCCCCAGCGCTCCGCGACGAGGAAGTAGTCTTCGCCGGGGTTGAGGGCGTGCCAGAAGAGCAGGTCGAGGTCCGGTGTGCCGGTGGTGGTGGGTCCGGGGCTGAGGTAGTCGTGGTAGGTGTAGTTGTTGAGGTCGGTGTCGAGGCTGGTGCCGGCGAAGGCGCTGGCGTAGTCGTCGAGGCCGGAGGCGCTGGTGGTCATGACGCCGTTGTTGAAGACGCCGACGCCGGCGGTGGATCCGAGTTCCGGGTTGACGTTGACGACTTTGGCGCCGGTGGTGTTGAAGAAGGTGAGGTCGACGGGCGTGCCGTCGGTGATGCGCACGCTGCGGACGACGATTTCGTCGTCGGAGGTGTCGGTGACGCCGGTGGCTTCGGTATTCTGGGTGATGGTGGAGCCGTTGCGCTGGTAGACGACTTGAGTGATGTCGAGCAGGCCGGAGGTGGGGGTGACGTCCACCACGGAGGCGGTGGCCGGGAGGGTGATGGCGAGGCTGGCGAGGGGGAACCAAGCGGGAGGGAGGGGGAAGTGGTGCATGGTGTCTGGGTATAAGGTATCAGATTAATGGCTGATGTTTTATCTTGTGACAAGATGAATATCATTACTTGATAGGAGATATAGGTGTTCCGTCTGATGATCAGGCTTTCGGGATGTTTCGCTTGGTTGAACGGGGTGGCTTTGAAGTCCCGTTTTAAAAGGGTTTTCGGGCTGGTCTCGCTGGTCGGAAGACGGGGGTGAATGGGAGGGGAGGGGGGTGAGAAACTAACAATATGTGGTCTCTGAATTGATAGAAGGTTTTTCCGCCGCCGGTCCGGGCGCTGGTTGAGGGGCGGTGGGGTGCAAAAAAAATCCCCTGCCGTCGGGACGGCGGGGGATGGTTGGAAACCGTGGGGCTGGGGCCCTGGATAGCCGGCGCCTTGGCCGGGCCGCTTTACTCGGCGGCGGGGATGTCCTTGAATTCTTCGGGGAGTTTGGTGATGAGGTAGGCGGCGACTTCGGCGACTTGTTTGGAGGTGAGGGACGCGCCGCCTTTCGGCTGCATTTTGACGCCGTTGTTGCCGTCGCTTTCGGCCGGGGATCCTTCGTTGATCATTTTGAAGATGTCCATGGGTTTGCCGCCGAATTTCCAGACGCCGTCGTTGAGCGGGAGGCCGGGGAGGGGGACGGTGGTGTTGCCGGCGATCATGGTGGCGCTGAGGTCGGCGGCGTGGCAGGCGGAGCAGATTTGTTGGAAGGTGGCTTCACCGGCGGCGACGATGGTGGGATTGGTGGCCCATTCGTGGACGAGCACCGAGTCGCTGAGGGACGCGAGGGTTTTTTCGAGTTCGGCATCCTTCATGGCCTGCACTTCGAGCATGCTTTCGGTGACGAGTTGGCGGTCGGACTTGATGACGTTGGTGTTGTAGTAGAGGAACCAGTGACCGACGAACCAGACGATGGCGGCGTAGAAGGTGAAGAGCCACCAGTTGGGGAGTTTCTGGTCGTATTCCTGGATGCCGTCGTATTCGTGTTCCCGCAGGATGATTTCGCCTTTTTCTTTTGCGAAGTGGCCGCGTTTTGGTTCCTGGCTCATGGCAGTTTGGGAGGTGGGTGGTTGCAACGGGGTGGTTAGGATGGGTCGGATTTTTAATCGTCCAGCGGGAGGGAGGCCATGTGTTCCCGGTCTTTTTTGCCGAGGCGGATGGCGCGCACGGTGACGATGATGAAGACGGTGGCGAAGATCGCGAAGGCGATGATCGGGATGACTTGCATCCAGTCTTCGGTAAGCACGCGGCGTAACATGGGGCTGGAGTGGTGGGAGGATCAGTCGATGTCGGCCTGGCTGTCGGCCTTGCGGTGGGTGTCCGGATCCAGCGGGTTGGGCGGCAGCGGGTTGTCGTTTTTGACTTCCTTGTAGGCGCCGAGTTTCTGGATGTAGGAGATCAGGGCGACGACCTGGGATTCGGCGAGGTGGTCGCGGAGTTCGATGCCCTGGAGTTCGGGTTTGTCCGGGATGTAGACGCCGGCCTCGATCAGGTTGTCGGCGATTTCCATGGACTGGACTTCGACCATGTCGTTGATCTCGTGCTGAGAGAGGGCGGGCCATGGCACGCCGATCTGGCGCTGGACGGCGATTTTCTTCGGCAGGGATTTGACGTCGGCTTTCTTGTCGAACAGCCAGGGGTAGGCGGGCATGTTGGATTTGTCGCCGGAGATGAGGCGGGGGTTGAGGAAGTGGTTGAAGTGCCAGTCGTTGCCGCGGATGCCGAGGCGCATGTATTCGCTGCCTTCGGCGATGGGTCCGCCTTCGCGGGCGAGGTCGGGTCCGGTGCGTTTTGATCCCCACTGGTAGGGGTGGTCGAAGAGGGATTCGCCGAGGTGGGAGTAGTCATCGGCGACGCCGGGGCGGCCGTAGCGCATGACTTCGTGTTTGAGGGTGCGGATCATCTGCGAGTGGCAGTTGTAGCAGCCTTCGGAGACGTAGATGTCGCGGCCGGCGAGTTCGAGCGGGGTGTAGAGTTCCTGGAGTCTGCCCTCGATGTTTTTCTCCCGGTTGACGATGACGGTGGGGATGATCTGGACGGCGCCGCCGATGGCGACGGCGATGAAGACGAGGATGGTGAAGGGCAGGTAGTTTTCGATGATGCGTTCGTGCCAGTTGACCCAGCGGTCCTTGTCGGCGCGGAATGCGGCGAGGGCCTTGTAGCTGAGGAGGAGTGCGACGACGAGGGCGGCCTTGTCCGCGTGTGGCGGGAGGAAGAACCAGAGGATGACGAAGGTGGCGGCGAGGAAGATGTGGGTGAGCGGGTCAGCGAACATCGACTCCGCCCAGGGCATGGAGTCTTTTTGTTTCGGCTTGAGCAGGGTGACTTCGACGGATTCGTTGGTCATGACGCCGGCGCGAGCGGTTTGCCAGATGTTGAAGGCGCAGAGGACGAAGCCGGTGAGGTAGAGGAATCCACCAAACGAGCGCATGATGAAGAAGATCTGGATGCTGTCGAGCGAGTCGAGGAACTGGTATTTGAGGGTGGTTCCGCCTTCGGCGATTTCCCCGAGCATGAGGCCCTGCATGATGCCGGCGCACCAGAGGGCGGCGACGTAGAGGAGGATGCCGACGAGGGCGATCCAGAAGTGGAAGTTGGCGAGGGCCTTGGACCAGAGCTGGGTTTTCCAGAGGCGAGGTGCGAGCCAGTAGAACATGCCGGCGGCCATCAGGCCGTTCCAGCCGAGGGTTCCGGAGTGGACGTGGCCGACGGTCCAGTCGGTGTAGTGGGAGAGGGCGTTGACGGCGCGGATGGCGAGCAGCGGGCCTTCGAAGGTGGACATGCCGTAGAAGGTGACGCCGGCGGCGAAGAACTTGATGACGGGGTCGGTGCGGAGTTTGTCCCAGGCGCCGCGGAGGGTGAGCAGGCCGTTGAGCATGCCGCCCCATGAGGGCGCCCAGAGCATGAGTGAGAAGAACATGCCGAGCATTTGGAGCCAGCGCGGGAGGTCGGTGTTCTGGAGGTGGTGTGGGCCGGCCCAGATGTAGATGAAGACGAGCGACCAGAAGTGGATGATGGAGAGGCGGTAGGAGTAGACGGGTCGGTTGGCGGCCTTCGGGAGGTAGTAGTACATGATGCCGAGGATCGGCGTCGTGAGGAAGAAGGCGACGGCGTTGTGGCCGTACCACCACTGGACGAGTCCGTCCTGGAGTCCGCCGAAGATCGGGTAGGAGTGGAGCCAGGAGGTGGGCAGTGAGAGGTGGTTGACGATGTAGAGCATCGCGACCGTGACGATGGTGGCGATGTAGAACCAGAGAGCGACGTAGAGTGAGGGTTCGTTGCGTTTGGCGAGGGTCCAGAAGAAGTTGATGGCGAAGATGCTCCAGATGATGACGACGGCGAGGTTGATGGGCCAGATGAGTTCGGCGTATTCCTTGCCGCGGGTGAGGCCGGCGGGGAGGGTGATGGCGGCGGCGACGATGATGGCCTGCCATCCCCAGAAGTGGATTTTGGTGAGCAAGTCACTGGCGGTGCGGCACTTGCAGAGGCGTTGGGTGGAGTAGTAGATGCCGGCGAACATCATGTTGCCGACGAAGGCGAAGATTGCGGCGTTGGTGTGGAGCGGGCGGAGGCGGCCGAAGGTGAGGAAGGAGATGCCGTCCGCCTTGATGAGTCCGAAGGTGAGGGTTTCGAGGATTTTGCCATTCATTTGCCACCAGGAGAGCTGGGTGGCGATCAGGACGCCGGCGAACATGGCGATGATGCCCCATGAGATGGAGGCGATCATGAAGTTTCGCACGGATTTGTCGTCGTAGGTGATGGAGGATGTCATGGCCGTTTTGGTGGGGTGAAAGTAGCGGGCGAGGATGGAGAGCCGGGTTTCCGGTCGGAATCCAGTGGTAGTAACGAGTCCCTTTCCGGGCTGGATCGCCGGCCCCTGCGAATCTCCATCGCGAAGCAGGCCACGAAAATGCCTACCAGGCATGACGAGACCAGAATTGTTAGACCAAGGACGCCCATACGAGAAAAGTTGCGGAAGTAATCAGAGGATGCGCGAACTTGTCGAGCCTCATCTGGGAATAGATCCGCATATTTTATCGTACGTCGCTAACGGCACATTTTCTGAGCTCGGAGTGGAGCCATTCGAGGAAGACGTCGCCGATGAGGTGGGCGACGCATTTTTGGTCCATGAGTTTGGCGTTGAGGGTGACGTGGCAGTATTCCGGGAGGAGGTGTGGGTTCCCGAGGCCGACGTGGAAGGTGTTGGCGAGGTTGATGTTGCCGTTTGCGGGAGAGCGGAGGACGACGTGGCCGCGTTGGCCGAGGGCGGCGAGGGTGCGGGGGTGGCCGGACGAGGGTGGGTTTTGATGTTCCTCGAGTCCGAGCATGCGGCGGTGGCTGGGGTCCTGGGCGATTTCATCGACGAGTTCGGGAGTGGCGGCGAGCCAGTTGCCGTCGCTTTGGTCGTCGTATTCGTTGAGGTGGCTGGTGATTTCGCGGATCAGGCTTTCGCTGGATGCGGGGATGTCCTGGTGGAGGACGATGGCAAATGCCGAGCCCTTTCGGTCGGGATCGGAGAGGAGCCATTGGTGGAAAACAGAGAGGGAGTTT
This sequence comes from Verrucomicrobiota bacterium JB025, assembly GCA_030673875.1. Lineage (GTDB taxonomy): Bacteria > Verrucomicrobiota > Verrucomicrobiia > Verrucomicrobiales > Akkermansiaceae > Luteolibacter. The sequence goes on from JAUTCT010000065.1 coordinate 32,608, forward strand.
TTGGCAGTCATTGAGCGTGGGAATTACAGTTTGGAGGTTGGGTCCGGCCCCGCCGCTCTGCTCCGCATCCCGTCTGGAAGGGTGTGCGGATATTCCAAGGATGCTGTGATATGTGATTTTACGGGAGTTTGGTGAAGGTGGTGCTCCGGACCCGGGGCGGGGGGCGGCGCGCGGGTTGAAGGATCTGCCGGGGGCGGATTTGTTGTGATGTGAGTTGACCTGAGCGGATTGCGGATCGAGGGGTTCAGCTGCCGGATGGAATGGAATCCGGCGTAACGACAAACCAGTAGACAATTGATATGGGAATCTTCGACAGCATCGTGGGGGCCTTGACGGGCAAAAGTGACAGTGCAGGCAAAACGGATCCGCTGGTCGGGGCGTTGGGGGCGTTGTTTGAGCAGAGTGGGGGCGTGCAGGGCTTGATGGACAAGTTTTCGCAAGGGGGGATGGGCGAGGTGTTTTCGTCGTGGGTGGGGACGGGTGAGAACCAGGGCTTGGACGCGAGCCAGCTGAAGTCGGTGCTTGGGTCGGAACGGCTTCAGGAGCTGGCCTCGAAGATCGGGATTGATCCGGACACGGCTGCCGGGGTTCTGGCGGCGAAGTTGCCGGGGATCATCGACAAGCTGACGCCTTCGGGCGAGGTGGATTCCAGTGCGCAGTCGCCGCAGGGGCTGGCGGCGATGCTGCCTTCCCTGCTTCAGGGCTTGGGCGGGATTTCCGGCAAGGGCTGAGGTGCCCGGGTGTGGCGGAGTGACCGGGATCGGGTGCTTTGCCGCGCTGGCGGTGCGGCTTTCCGGACAGGAGAATCGGGGCCCGGGAGTCGTAGCAGTGACTCCCGGGCCGTTTTCCTTCCTGTCTTCCGCAGGTTCCCGGGGGGAGTCTGGGAGGGGAGTTGAATGATGATGCCACGGCGGCTGGGAGTGCCGCCGTGGCTGGTGTCATGAGTTGTGGCTGGTTGCCCGGCCGATAAGCTCGTTTTTACTATCTCCTCCGGAGAAGAGATTGATGATTGAAACATCCGTGCATATGCAATAAACGAAGGTAGTATGCCGAGTCCCGCCATGTCTGAACATGTCCAGTCCCACCGGATCGTCTGCAATGATGTTGCGGAGTATTCGAGTTGCATGGCCGGGCCGTGGGAGCTGGAGTTCGATCAGTTTTCCGCGGGGCCGGGGACTGCCTGCAACCGTGGTGTTTCGATTGGTTCGGACGTGGTGTTTGAGGAGAGTATTTCGTGGGCTGGGGCGATTCGCGGCAGTGTGGGCAAGGGGATGATGGTGATCAGCATTCCATGCGGGGATCCCGCCGGGATCAAATGGTGGGGAAGGACGATGTCCGAGCACGCGATGCCGCTGGGGATCCGGCAGGGTGAGGTGGATCTGGTGTTTTCGGGGTTCCGGCAGGTGCTGGCGGCTGTTTCCGAGGACGAGTTTCACCGGCATTTTCTGCGGGCATCGGGTGAGGAGGCGGAGTTTCTGCAGGACGGGGTGCAGGAGATTTTGCTGCCGCCGGGGAAATTGGACGAGTTGCGGGTGATGTTCGGGCGGGTGATGGACTCGGCGGAGTGTCTGCCCGCGGGGTTTTCGGTCTGCCGGGAGCTGGCGGAGCAGCTGGCGGGCTGCGGTGTGGGAGTCGGGCGGCAGCAGGCGCCGGCGCGGAGGCGGTATGTCCGGGAGGCGCTGGGCATGTGGCGGGAGTCCAATTACCTGCTTTCGGTGGGTGAGATTTGCGGTCTGCTGGGGATCAGCCAGCGCACGCTCGAGCATGCGTTTCGCGAGTTTTGCGGGACGACGCCGTATCATTTTCTCAAGTATCACCGGATGAATCTGGCGCACCGCGAGTTGCTGGAGGCGGATCCGGCGCGGGCGAGTGTGACCGAGATTGCGACGTGCCGCGGGTTTTTCGAGCTCGGGCGGTTCGCGGTGGAGCACCGGAAGTTTTTTGGTGAGTCGCCCTCCGAGACGTTGCGGAGGAAGTCCGAGGCGCGGCGGGTGATGCGGTATTTCCACGCGTGAATCCGGGTTCTGGTGGAGGCGGTCGCCACCCATTGGCGTGGAGTGTGGGCAGCTGGTGTTTCGTATTTCGACGCTTCCGGGCGGGCGGGATCGGCCGCATTTCTCAGGGTCGGCGGTTTCTGCGGCGGAAGTGAAGGAGGGGCAGGAGGAGGATCAGCGCGGCCAGGGTGGAGAGGGCGATGAGTATGCCGCTGGTGGCCCAGTCCGTGACTTTCTCCCGGTAGGGCGGGGCTTCGGGCGAGGGCTGGAAGGTGATGTCTGAGGCCATTTGTGCGGGCGTCAGGGTGCCTTTGAATTTTTGCAGGCCGCCGAACAGCGCGAAATCCCAGAACGGGTCATCAAGCAAGCCATCAAGGAAGTCTGGAGGCTCGACCTCCGACATGGCGTTGGAAAGAGAATAGAGGCAAGAGGATTGGTTACTCCGGAAGCGCAGGCCGAGGGCGGATGGGGCTGACATCGGGGTTTGGCTTATCAAATAGATGAGGATCTCAGTGTCGTGGCCGGCGCTGGCGGTGAGTGCGGTGGGATAGATGGGATTCGGTGTGGGGAAGGTGATGACGAGAGGGGCGAGAAGGCCTTTGGAGACGGCTTTGGCGGAGGATGTGTCGGTGTCGGTATGGACTTTGGCGGCGACGAAGCACCAGCCGCGGTCGATGTGGGATTGGATGGCCGCGGCGTCGCTTTTGTCGTGGTGGAAGGAGTTGGCATCGAGCCAGGAAATGAGGTCGGCTGCGGCCTTCGGGCGGAGGACCGAGATGTCGTAGATGCCGGCGCGGTAGGATTGGAGGACTTCCACGCCGCCGATGCCTTTTTTCTGCCGGATCAGGAACGGAGCGGTCAGGAGGAGGACGCATGCGGCGACGAGGGAAGATGCGAACATGAGCCAGAGACGGTTGGTCCGGTTGCCGGACTTCGGCAGCAGGAGGGAGATGGTAGCTGCCACCCCGAGCACGATCGGCAGGATCAGAATGAGGAAGGAGGCGACCATGGCCGCGGTCTCTCCGGGCCGGTTGACCTTGGGCTGGGAGATGGAATCACATTCGTCGAACGCTCGGTCTGCTTCGTAGGCGGGGATGGATCCGACCGTGGGTTCGGCCGGGACGGGGACGATCCAGCCGAGATTGGTTTGCGCGGTGGTTTTCGGGATTTGGTATTGGCTCTGGAGAATGAGGAGTTGTTTTCCGGAGGCGTGGAGGATGATGGCGCGCTGGTAGGGGATGGAGGTGGGGATTTCCTCGGGCGCATAGATTTTCCCGTCTCCGGGGGCGGGGAGGATGAGGGCGAGGAAAATGAATAGGATCCGGAGGAGAGGGAATGTCGATGGGGCTTTCCGGATCATGGGGAGATGATGGATTGGGGTGTCATTCGGGATGGGAGGAAGGTAGTGTAAATCTTTGTCTGTAAAAGCCCGCTACAAAGCAAAGGCCCGCCGCACTGGCAGCCGATGGAGCGTAGCGGAATCGGCTGCCAGTGCGGCGGCGCGCCGACCACCCCGGGGTTGTAGGCGTCCGCCCAAGA
>JAUTCT010000066.1 GCA_030673875.1 Verrucomicrobiota bacterium JB025
CGCGTGCTCAAACGCTACGGGTTCATCATCCCTTGGGAAGTCGCATCAGCATCTGGAGTCGGCAGGTGAATAGAAGCTGGGTTCAACCGCCGGATGCGGAAAACCGCATGTCCGGTGGTGTGGAAGGGTCATGGGGCGCAATCCCCATGACCCCATCCAAGCCGGTGGAACTGGCGGGGCATTGGCGGGTGAAGACGGATGGGCTTTGGCGGGTAGCGCGCTGCGCGCTGGTGGGGGGATTTGGGATTTGGGATTTTTTGGGGTGGGGGGAGTTTGTTTGGGAAAATTGTGGTCGGGTGGGTGGGGGACGGGATAGAGGGTGGATGGAATGAGTGAGTCGGGTGGCAGCAATGGAATGGACGAGCGGGCATGCGAGGTGCAGCTCGGTGGGAAGCTTGGCGGGTTGTCGCTGCCGCGGCAGGTGTTTGTGCTGGCGATCTGGCCGTTGCTGGAGCAGGTGCTGGCGTTTTTCGTGGGGCTGACGGATTTGCTGATTTCCGCGCGGATGGCGGACGGGATGGAGCGGGTGGCGATTCTGGATGCGATGGGGGTGGGCGGCTATGTGGCGTGGTTGATGGCGATTTTGCAGGGGGCGGTGGCGACGGGGGTGATGGCGCTGGTTTCCCGGGCGACGGGGGCGCGGGACGATGGGCTTGCGAACCGGGGTTTGGGGCAGGGGTTGTGGCTGGGGCTGGCGGCGGGGATTGGGTCGATGTTTCTGCTGCTGGGGGCGATGCGGTTTTTGATTGGCTGGATCGGGATGACGCCGGAGGCGACGGTGCAGGCGGAGGCGTATTTGCGGGTGTTGTCGGTTTCCGCGCCGTTTTCGGGGGCCTTGTTTGCGGTGAATGCGGCGTTGCGTGGCTCGGGTGACACGCGCACGCCGTTTTTGGCGATGATCGTGGTGAATGTGGTGAATATGGCGTTGAGCTGGACGCTGGTGTTTGCGCCGGGGCCGGTGGGCGGGCATGGGATCGACGGGATCGCGTGGGGGTCGGTGGGCGGCTGGTTGGCGGGGTTGGCGGTGGTGGTGTTGATCGTGGGCCGTGGTGGTGAGGGCGGGCTGCACTGGACGCGCGAGTGTCTGCGTCCGCACGGGGAGACGATGCGGCGGGTGGTGCGTGTGGGGATGCCGCAGGCGATGGAGATTGCGGGGATGTGGTCGATCCACGCGTATGGGGCGAAGGTGATTTCGGGGTTGGGCAGCGGGGGCACGCTGGGGGCGCACATTCTGGCGATCCGGGTGGAGTCGTTGAGTTTTCTGCCGGGGTTTGCGATTGCGACGGCGTCATCCGCGCTGGTGGGGCAGTATCTGGGTGCGGGGTCGAAGGAGATGGCGGTGAAGGCGGTGCGGTTTTCGTGGATGTTTGCCGCGCTGTTGATGACGTTGGCGGGTGTGTTTTTTTTCTTCGGGCGCTATCAGGTGATCGGCTGGATGGCGGCGGGCAGTGAGCTGCATGTGGAGTTGGCGGCGCCGCTGCTGATGGTGTGCGCGGTGACGCAGCCGTTTTTTGCGACGTGCATCATCATGAAGACGTCGATGCGGGGGGCGGGAGCGACGCATTTGGTGATGGCGTGGTCGTTTTCGACGATGTTGTTTTTCCGGGTGCTGGTGTTGGGGTTGCTGGCGCGATTCACGGAGCTTTCGCTGGTGGGGGTGTGGGTGGTGTTTGCGGTGGATTTGTTGGTGCAGTCGGTGGTTTTCACGCGGTTGCATTTCGCGGGGAAATGGCTGGATGCAAGGGTGTGAGGTGGCATGATCGGGTCATGTTGAAATGGGTGGCGTCGTGTTTTTGGGTTTTCTGCCTGTTGGTTTCCGGTGAGCCGCTGAAGGTGCGGATCATGGCGGCGAATCTGACGAGCGACCGGTATCAGTCGTATTCACCGGACAACGGGAATCACAGCAATCCGGAGGGGGCAGGGGCGCGGATCCTGAAGGCGTTGAAGCCGGATGTGGTGCTGGTGCAGGAGTTCAAGACGACGGTTCCGCTGCGGCAGTGGGTGAACGGGTGTCTGGGGCCGGAGTATCACTTCATGTGCGAGCCGGAGGTGGGGCTGCCGAATGGCATCATCAGCCGGTTTCCGATCGTGGCCAGCGGGTCGTGGGATGATCCGTTTCTGGACAACCGGGATTTCGCGTGGGCGGAGTTGAAGCTGCCGGGGGGTGAGTCGTTGTGGGTGGTGAGCGTGCATTTCCACTCGAAGAAGGCGACCACGCGGGGAAATGAGGCGGCGGCTCTGGCGGGCTTCATGAAGCAGCGGATTCCGGCCGGGGCGATGCGGGTGGTGGGCGGTGATTTCAACACGCGGGCGCTGGGGGAGGAGAGTTTGCGGCGGTTTTCCAAGCAGGTGGTATTGCCGGAGCGGATGCCGGTGGACGGGGATGGCAACCCGTTCACGAACGGTCCGAGGAACCGGCCGTATGACCGGGTTCTCACCGGGCGGGTGCTGGACGGTCTGGAGGTGCCGGTGGTGGTCGGCGGGAAGTCGTTCAAGGACGGCCTGGTGTTCGACAGCCGGGTGTTTGAGCCGTTGGAGAAGGTGCAGCCGGTTCAGAAGGGGGACAGCGGGGTGAAATTCATGCAGCACATGGCGGTGGTGCGGGATTTCCTGATCGAGTGATGGGGGCGGGGCTCGGCGCGGTGCGGTGCGGGATGGCGCTGCGCGGCGCCGGATGGGCTGTGGGGTTCCAGCGATGATGGGAGCGTTGACCTTGGCCGCGCCGGACGATTCGGAGAAGCGTGCTTGCCCTGCCGATGCCGGGGTGTGCGGTCAGACGGGTTTTTCGTCGCTGTCGGCGTTATTCCGGTCGTTGTCGCCGAGGTTGAGGCCCATGGTTGCGGCGCGGTTTGCCCAGAGTTGGCGGGCCCAGATGCGCATGTCTTCGCGGGTGTCTTTTTCGTCGACGATTTCGAGGCCGAGCAGGGTTTCGACGACGTCTTCCATGGTGACGAGGCCGTCGATGCCGCCGTATTCGTCGAGTACGATGGCGAGGTGGTTTTTACCGGAGACGAGTTGTTCGAATGCCTTTGGCAGGGGCATGACGGTGGGGAAGCGGAGGGATTCGCGTTTGAACTGGGAGAGGGTTGCGGAGTCCTTGTCGTTTGCGGCGGCGAGCAGGATGTCGTTTTTGAGGACGAAGCCTTTGACGTCGTCGAGGTTGTCTCCGTAGATCGGGATGCGGGAGAACGGGGAGTTGGAGTGGGCGCTCATGTAGTCGGCAACGGTGGTGGTTTCCGGCAGGGCGAAGACGACGGTGCGGGGGGTCATGATGTCATGGACGCTGTATTCGCGGAGGTAGAGCAGGTTGGTGAGGACGCGGAGTTCGTTTTCCTTGAGTTTGCCTTCGCGGCGGCCCATTTCCCCCATGACGCGGAGTTCCTCGCGGCTGAACTCGGCGCGGCCGTGGCCGCCGGGGGCGAAGACGGCGACGAGTTTGACGAAGGGGGTCATGACTTTCGAGAGCAGCGAGAGGCATCTGCCGACCCATGGGGCCCAGGAGCGCCAGTAGCGTGCGCCGAGGTTTTTGGGGATGATCTCGGAGAGGATGAGGATGGCGAGGGTCATGAGGACGCCGGCGAGGGTTTCCATCCAGCCGCCACCGGTGAGGCCTGCGACCTGGGCCCCGACGCCCATGGCGCCGACGGTGTGGGCGATGGTGTTGAGGGTGAGGATGGAGGTGAGTGGGGCGTTGATATCGGATTTCAGCCGGTCGAGCAGGGTTCCGGTGGTTGGATTTTCCGCCTTTTGCTGTTCGATGTATGGCTGGGAGATGCTGAGCAGGACGGCTTCCCAGACGGAGCAGAAGAACGAGACGCCGATGGCGAGGGAGAAGTAGATGATGAGGAGCGTCCAGCTACCGGATCCGGGGTCGGCGGATGAGGGAGCGGCCATGGCGAGCAGCGAGGGGAGTTCCTGCGGAATCATGACTGCATCCGTCGCTGAGTGGAGAAGTCATGTCAAGGATGGGCAGCTCAGTTGAGCTCTTCGTCGGTGTGGACGGTGGTGCGGTAGTTGGGGTTCCAGTAGCCGTTGTTATCTTCCGGGCCGAACCATCCGAGGGGGTAGTCGCCGGAGTTTCCGCCGTGGGGGTTGATGGTTCCGGTTGAGTTGTTGGGCAGTTCGGCGGTGACGCTGCCGTCGCACCAGGCGACGAGGGCCTTGCCGTTGGCGCGGAAATGGACGCTGGGGCTGGGGCGGCTGGTGAGGTATCCGTTGCCGTAGTCCCAGTAGGGAGGTTCGCAGTAGGCGTATTCCTGGAGTCCGTCGGTTCGGGCGTAGGCGGTGGTGGTGAACATGACCGTGTTGCCGGGGTCCGGGATTTGTGCCTGGAGGGCGGGGATGCGGAGTTTGGTGGTGCGGTCGTAGCCGCCGCCGGGGCGGCCGCCGATGTATTGGGCGTTGTAGCCGTATCCGCCGGTTCCGTCTTCGAAGCTCTGGGTTCCGCCGACGATGTTTTCAAAGAGCGGGCATGCGGTGACCTGTTCGCTTTCGCCGAGGTAGGGGGAGAGGAAGCCCTCGGTGGGGTCGAAGGCGCTGCTGGATGAGCTGCGGGCGCCGTGCCAGCGGCGGTTGTTGTATTGGTTGTCGGCGGGGCTGTAGGTGCCGTTGTCCGAGAGGTAGTTGCAGTTGGCGATGGCGAGCTGGCGGAGGTTGGTGGTGCTTTGGACGATGCGCGCGCTCTGCAGCATGCGTCTGGCTCCGGAGAAGCCGATCAGCGAGAGGGTGGTGATGATGGAGATCGTGATGAGGAGTTCGATGAGGGTGAACCCCCGGGCACGAGTCGCCGGGCTGGGAGGATGGGGACGCATGGGCAGCGTGTGTTAGGGTGTGATCCTGGTGACGAGAATGCGGTAGAATGTTGGGGCCGATCCGGCGAGTGGCTGGCTGACGGTGACTTTGCGGAGGACGCCGATGCTGGAAATCTCCGAGGCGGAGGATTCGGTGATGGTCGGGTTTTGTCCGTCGGCGGCGGTCGTGGGGGCGCCCGCGGTGCTGGTGGCGATGGTGGTCCAGCTGTTGCCGGCGAGGTTGGGGGAGGATTGGACTTCGTAGATGAGGTCGGTGGCGCGTTCGTCGCGGATGAAGGTGAAGCCGGCGGTGGTGCCGGAGATTTCGATCGACGGGGTGTTGCCGGTGTCGGCATTCCATGGCAGGCGGGCAAAGGCGTATTCGAGCAGGTTGTTGAGGCCGTCGGCGTCGGGGTCGTCGTCGGGGTCGTTTTGTGAGCTGGAGAGCGATTCGAGCTGGGGCCAGGAGTCGAATCCGGTGATGACGGAGATGCCGCCGATGGCTTCGAGGTCCACGCCGCCGGTGCCTGTCGTGCCGGATGCCGTTCCGTCGAAAAACGGATACCACGGGTCGTAGATCGGGTTGTTGAATTGATCCAGTGAGCTGCCATCGCCCGGGATGTCGACGATGCGGACGTGGGTGATGCTGGAGAGGCCGACGTCGTCGAGGTCGAACGGGGTGCCCCAGGAATCTCCGTAGGCATTGACGTGCTTGCCGGCGAGATTGTGGACGTCGGTGGGGTCCATCGATGCGTAGATGTTGAGCGTCTCGGTGCCCAGCGAGGTGGATGGAAAGCGGACGAAGTCGGTGCCGTTGGCGGAGACTTCGACGTAGCCGAGTTCGGCGAAGATGCCGCCGATTCCGGAGCCTCCGAGGTTGTGTTGGGCGAGGTAGCCGTTTTCAAAAATGACCAGGTCGGCACCGCTGAGGTTGACGACCGGTTGGTCGAGTTCGAGGGTGATGGATCCGGGTGGGTCGGTGAGAATGGCGGATTCATCGAGGTCGCCGAGTGAGACGACGCCCCAGTAGTGGTCTCCGGTGACGGCGCCGAGTGCCCAGAACGGATCCGCTTGGTTGGTGTCGATGGTGGCGGATGGCGAGTAGTCGACGACCGACTCCGCCCATGCGAAGAAGAGCGGGTTCACGTAGTTGTCCGGATTTTCGTAAACCGGGTTCCAGTCGTCATCGAGCTCACCGGTTTCGAGTCTGGCCTTGCCGGTTCCGTGCGGACCGAGGAAGCCGGGGACGGGTGCGTCGTAGGCATTCGACGGGTCATCCAGGGCGGCCGAATACGGGCCGGCGTGGAGAAGCGGGACGGCGAAGGCGGGAAGGAGGAGAAACCGGAGGTTCATGGTGGGGAAAACCGGGTGGCGGCGGTGGGGTCCGCCGCCATCCGGGTGATGGGATTAGCGCCGGCGGCGTGCCAGCAGGCCGAGGCCTGCGAGCGAGCAGAGCAGGGCGGAGGGTTCGGGGACGGTGATGTTGTCGAGCGCGAAGTAGGTGGGTGTGTTGATGCCGTAGGTGCCGACGTCCGAGGACGAGAGGGTGAACTGGAGGCTGTCCGCGCTGCCGATGGACGAGAGGTCGATGGTGGACCATTCATCGACGATGTAGTCGAGGCTGTTGTCGGAGAAGCGGTAGTCGGCGAGGTAGAAGTCGATGCTGTTTCCGGCGACTCCGCCGGTGTAGCCGGTGATGGTGAGCAGGAACCAGTCTTGCTCGTCGCCGGAGGGGCCGCCGAACGGGTCGTTGCCGAAGGAGTCGCCGTTGAGCATGGCGAGGGCGGTGTAGGTGGTGTTGGTGACCTGCGCGGAGAAGCCTGCGAGGTCGGTGACCGAGCTGAAGCTGATGGTCGGTGTGGCCTCCCACGTGCTGTAGTAGGCGACGGCGTAGTTTGCCGAGCCGCCGGCTCCGGAGCCGGTGTAGGCGCTGTATTGGTTGGTCCAGCCTGCGGTGGTGGTGTCGGTGTGGTTGGACACGGCGAATCCGGACCAGTTTCCGTAGGTGGCGTTGTGGCTGTTGTTGAAGAACGCGCCGTTTGTCGTGAAGCCGCCGGAGCCATCCGAGCCGTTCCAGTATCCGGTGCTGTCGAGCGCGATGTCCTCGAATGTCGCGGTGGGGACGGCGATGAAGGCGCTGGCGCCTTGGAGGGTGAGGGCGAAAGCGGCCGCGGTGAGGGGGCGTGTGATGATGTTGTTGGTCATGTGTTCTCTTCTTGTCGATGGGTGAATGGAACGAAGAGCGGGCGTGGCCGGTGGCGTTGCCATCATTCGTCGGCCTTTTTTCGCGAAAGGCCACGGGTTCCGCGGGGCGGTTTGGGAGCCGGCGGACGACGAGCTACGAAGGCGCAAGTATTCGGGCTTCCGGTCATTGCCTCACCCGCCTTCACCGCTGGCTCCGAGGATGTTCCAGCGATTGGTCCGAGGGATTGGCGACCGATTACCGCAGCGCGACTGCTCCGGAATTTCACCGGATTCCATGACGCCTTCGTGGTTGGTCGCCGGGAAAGTCCACGGTTTGGCGGTGGCGGACAAGGCGAAATTGGAAAATGCGGGACGAAAGGGAGGGATTGCAAAGGGCGGAAAATCGGCAAATCGGCGGGATTCCGGTCGCTTGCCACTTGACGCGGGTGTCTGGCGGGTTTTCCTTGCGCCACATGCTCCGCCAAGTTCTTAAATGTAAGTTTCACCGCGCGATGATTACGGACGCGGATGTGGATTATGAGGGAAGTATTGAAATTCCCTCTGACCTCATGGAAGCGGCCGATTTGTGGCCGGGTGAAAAGGTATTGGTTGCCTCGATCACCACCGGTGAACGGCTGGAAACCTACGTGCTCGAGGGGAAACCCGGCACGGGCAAGATCCTGATCAACGGGGGAGCGGCGCACCGGATCCGCAAGGGCGAGCGGGTGACGATCATGGCGTTCGGGATTTCGGACAAGCCGTTCAAGCAGATCAAATTGCTGCTCGACGAGAACAACCGGATTGTTCGCGAGGCCAACTGAGGGGTTCTGAATCCATTTGACCGCCGGGTTGGTCAATGTTAGCAAGTTTCCCTCATGAAGAGCTTCCCGGCTATCTCCCTCACCATGTGTCTCGGGCTTGTGGCTTGCGAGACGATGAATCAACCGATATCGAGCGGAAGCTTTGATCCGCTGACGCCTCCGGGCGGCCAGATTGGTGGAAGCACGGCGCCTGAGGCGACGTTTGCGGCGGGTGAGTTTGCGCGGACGTCGATGGACAACTCGGCGTTTTTCATCAACAAACCGAAAGGGAATGCGGAAGCGGACCGCTTGCTCGGCCGCGGCACCTCGATGAAGGTGATCTCGACGTCTGGAAGCTACGTGAAGGTGGAGTTGGACAGCGGTGAGGTGGGCTACGTGCCTGCGGTCATGCTTGAGAATCCGAACGCATCCACGCTGCCGGTGACCCAACCGGGCGAGTTTCAGGTTTACCCTCCGATCGACGGTTTTGGCGCGGTGACGCCGCTTGATCCGATCAATCCGGCCGAGCTTCCTCCGGGAGGTGCGATTCCGACGGTGATCGACCCGGATGCGCCGTCCACGCTGCCCGCGACGCCGGATATTTTCCCGACGACGCCGGACACGCTGCCGGCGATGCCGGAATCCACGCCGCTGCCGCCGAATGATGAGGATCTGAAGGCGATGGAAGAGGCGAAGAAGGCGGCAGCCGAGGCTGCGCAGCCGAAGCTGGAGGAATGAGCGGGCTGGCGACGGGTGCCGGGTGGTTGTGCGGGTCCGGTGGACCGGCGGTTTATTCGCGGTAGCGGTCGTAGGCCTCGACGATGCGGCCGACGACGGGGTGGCGGATGATGTCCGCCTGTCCGAGGCGTTTGAAGGCGATGCCGGGGACGTTGGCGAGTGCGTGTTCGGCTTCGGCGAGGCCGGAGCGGACGCCGGGTTTCAGGTCGACCTGTGAGCTGTCGCCGGTGACGACCATTTTCGAGTCTTCGCCGAGGCGGGTGAGGGCCATGAACATTTGTTCGCGGGTGGTGTTTTGGGCTTCGTCGAGGATGACGAACGAGCGGCCGAGGGTGCGGCCGCGCATGAAGGCGAGGGGGGCGATTTCGATGGTGCCCTCGTCGAGGTAGCGCTGGCCTTCGCCGGGGTCGAGCATGTCGTGGATGGCGTCGTAGAGCGGGCGCAGGTAGGGGGCGATTTTTTCCTGCAGGTCGCCGGGGAGGAAGCCGAGCGCCTCACCGGCTTCGACGGCGGGGCGGGTGAGCACGATGCGGTGCATGAGTTTGCGTTTGAGCAGGGTGAGGCCCATGGCCATGGCGAGGTAGGTTTTGCCGGTGCCGGCGGGGCCGAGGCCGAAGACGACGTCGTGATCTTCGATGGCGCGCACGTATTCGAGTTGGGCGGGGGATTTGGGGACCACGGGTTTGCGGCCGCGCGAGCCGACGAGTTTCATGCCGGCGAGGGCGGTGACGCCGATGTCGCCGGATTTGGCGGCGACGTCGACGGCGAGGCGGAAATCGCGGGCTTCGATGCGGGACCCCTGGCGTTGGGCGGATTCGAGGTCGGAGAAGACGGCTTTGGCGCGTTCGATGGCGGGGGATTCTCCGGCGATGCGGAGCCAGCCGTCGCGGGTGACGGTTTTGACGTCGAGCCGGGATTCGAGGTAGGCGAGGTTTTTGAGGTCGTTTGCGAACAGGCCGTGGAGGAATTGGGGGGTGTCGAAGTCGAGTTGGATTTCCACGGCAGGGGAGGGTCTCATTGGCTGGGATTGCAGCAGGAAGCGGGTGGGCGTGGAAGGTGAAAACCCGATTGGAGATGGATGTTTCTTGAAACCGGGGCGGGCGCTGTTTGAATCCGGGTTGTGAGAAGATACATTGCGATGACGGTGGCAGCGGTGGGTTTGTGCGGGTGTGGGGGCACTCCGGAGCCGCTGGTGGTGAAGCAGTTCATGTTGCGCGACCAGAAGCAGGACACCAAGGATGAGCCGATGGTGGGGATGGAGAAGTCGAGGCGCTTGCGCGGGGCGGTGAGCATGGAGGAGCGGCGGCAGCGGTTGGGGCAGTATTACACCTTGGTCTGGAACGATGCGGATGGCATGGGGCAGGGGGAGGTGAAGGTGCGGTTCCGCTATCGCCAGGGGGCGACGGCGAGTCGAGTGAAGCAGATGGAGCGGAGCTTTGGCGCGGGCGAGCGATCCGGGGTCGCGGAGTTTGCGGTGATCGGGGATGATTATTTTGAAAACGGCAGAGTGCTGGCGTGGCAGGCGGTGGTGACGCGGGGCGGGCGGGAGATCGCGCGTGAGAAGTCCTACCTGTGGGATTAGTGCGGCGGTGGGCGGTGGGGATGGCGTCCAAGGATCATCACGCGGAGGCGGAGTAATTTCGTACAAGGATGGTTGACCAGCGTGGCTGTTGAAATTAGATTGTTTGAAATCGCCTTTTTCAAAGGCGAAGAGTGACTGTGAATGCAAACAATTCCATCGTTGTGGGGATTTTCGAAGGGTTCAGTTGGATCCGTAGCGAGGGCAAGGGATCATTCATGAACAGCCCGGCCATGAAGGCGTTCGGTGATTCGAGGATTGAGGACGGAGAGACCTGTGTGGTGGTGGATCTGGGCGGCTGCACGGGGATGGATTCGACATTCATGGGCACGCTGGCGGGAATGGCGGCGCGGGTTTCCTCCAATGGTGGCGGAGTGCTGCAGGTTGCGGATGTGAGTGACCGGAACCGGCGCTCGCTGGAAGATCTCGGATTGGATTTCCTGATGGAGATTGATCCTCCGGAGACGTTGTGGCGCGATCATCTGGATGAGATCCGCGGGGTGTTGCAAACGCCGCCTCCGGCCGAGCGCATCGGGGATTTGGAGCGCACCAAGCTGGTTCTTGAGGCGCACAAGAAGCTTGCCGACGTGAACCAGGAGAACGCGAAGACCTTCAAGAACGTGGTGTCGCTGATGGAGAAGGAGGTCGAGGCGAAGGAGGCGAAACAAGATCAATCGAGCGAGAGTTAGGGATTGGCAAAGGACGTCCCGGTGTGTTGATTCGCAACCGAAATGCCCGAATCAGCGGTCACGGCGGTCTTCGCCACGTTTCTAGTTGTTCTGGCCGTGCTGGGTCTCGTTGTGCGGAATCAGGTGCGGCGGAACCGGAGGCTGCGCGGGAAGCTGCGGGAGCAGACGGACGAGGAGGAGCGGATGTTTTCCTTTTTGCACGATCTGGGGCTGGCGATTGAAAACGAGCCTTCGGCGGTGATGGTTTCCAGGATCATTGTGGACGGGATCCAGAAGGTGGTGAAGGCCCGCGGGGGGGCGATCTATTTTCTCAGCGATTGCGGGGAGTATTTTCTGCCGTCCTATATTTCGGAGGAGTGTCCGCCGCTCGTCGGTGTGCCGTTGGAGGTGAGGAAGAAGGCGAAGCGGGACCCGCGCGCGCTGGAGAGTCATCTGCGGTTGGCGCGGGTGCAGGTGAACGAGGGGATTCTCGGCCACTGCATCGCGGTGGGTGAGGCGATGCGGCTGGACGACGTGAAGAACCATCCGTCGTTTCGGGACGCCTTCAACGAGTTCAAGGGGGATGTTTCCGCGTTGATCGCACCGCTCAAGCATGCGGGGAAGGATTTGGGGATTCTGGCGGTGGCGCGGCTGGGGTCGGACGGTGCGTTCACGCGGAATGATTTTGCGGTGTTCCGGGCGGCGGCGGAGCAGTCGTCGTTTGCCATCGGCAATGCACGGGTTCATCTGGAGGCGAATGAGAAACGCGGGCTGGAGAACGAGCTGCAGAATGCGCGCGAGGTGCAGCGCATTCTACTGCCGCAGGAGGATCCGGTGCTGCCGGGGTTCAGGGTGAGCGGGACCAATCTGCCGGCGCGGATCATCAGCGGCGACTACTACGACTACATTGATCTGGGAGACGGGAGGTTCGGGATTGCGATTGCGGATGTATCGGGAAAAGGCGTGCCGGCGGGGTTGTTGATGGCGATGTGCCGGAGTGCCTTCCGTTCGGTGGCGCCGGGCATGAAGTCGCCGGCGGAGGTGCTGGCGGCGGTGAACCGCCAGTTGTTTCCCGATATCCGGGAGGACATGTTCATCAGCATGGCGTATGGCATTTTCGAGGAGGAGGGCGGTGGGTTCCACTTTGCGAGGGCGGGGCATGATCCGGCGCTGCTCTACCGGCGGCGGTCGGGAAGGGTCGAGGAGGTGCGTCCGCCCGGTCTTGCGCTCGGGGTGGACGAGGGCGCGGTCTTCGAGCGGGTGACGCGCGATCAGTCGTTCCAGTTGGCGCCGGGGGATTGCGTGCTGCTGCACACCGACGGGGTGCGCGAGGCGATTGATTCCGCGGAAGAGGAGTTCGGGATGGAGCGGATGTCCGCGGTGTTCCGGTCTGCGGCGCCGCTGGGGGCGGAGGAGGTCCTGACGAGGCTGCAGGAGGAGCTCCGGCAGTTCACCGGCGAGGGCCCGCAGATGGATGACATCACGCTTGTCGCCATCGAGCGGAAGCGGAGCAACGGAATGGGTTAGGAGGACCGGTTAGGAGACTGTTGGGAAGCCGGCACGGTCCTGACGGACGGACGGGTTCAGCCCCGTCCCGGGGTTCAGTGGCCGTCGGCGAGTTCGGGGCCGCAGACCGCGTGGCGGATGAGGAACTCGGTGGCGAGGGATTCGTAGGCGCTGGCACCGAGGCCCCAGCGGTCGTGTTCGAAGATGGTTCTGCCGTGGGAGGGTGCCTCGCCGATGCGGATGGTGCGCGGGATCATGGTTTGATAGACCTGATCCGGGAAGTATTTGGTGACTTCCTCGGCGACCTGGCGGGAGAGGCTGGTGCGTTTGTCGTACATCGTCATGACGATGCCTTCGAGTTTCACGTCCGGGTTGTTGGCGTCCGAGGCGCGGATTTGGTCGAGGACGTGGACGATTTTGGCGAGGCCCTCGAGGCCGAACCATTCGCACTGCAGGGGGATGAGCACTTCGTCGGCGGCGGCGAGTGCGGAGGTCATGAGCACGCCGAGTGAGGGTGGCGTGTCGAGAATGCAGTATTCGAAGAGGTCGTTGGGTTTGAGTGCCTGGAGGATGTCGCGCAGGCGGGTGAGGTGGTCGTCGGAGCGTGCGAGTTCGATTTCGACGCCGGCGAGGTCCATTTCGGATGGGACGATGGAGAGGTTTTCGCGTCCGGTTTGGAGGAGTTTGTCGTAGACTTTGGCCTCGCCGAGGAGCACGGGGTACATGCTGGAGTTTTCCGGCGGCTCGATGCCGAGGCCGGAGGTACAGTTGGCCTGCGGGTCGAGGTCGACCAAGAGCACGCGCTGGCCTTGGAGGGCGAGGGCTGCGGAGAGATTGAGGGCGGTGGTGGTTTTCCCGACACCGCCTTTTTGGTTGGCGACTGCGACGACTTTCATGCGCTGGGCGGGAGTGTCCGGGTAAGCGGGGGAGTGTGCAATCAAAACCGCCGGGAACGACGGAGAAGGATCAGGGTTGCCAGCTGGGTGAGCAGGATGACGGATGGTTCGGGGACGGCTGAGATGCCGGTTTCATCGAAGATCCAGGAGTGAAACTGGCTGAGGTCGGTGGCGCCGCTGATACTGCCGTATTTCGAGTTGGTGCCGGGGGAGAACCCGCCGCTGTAGCTGTTGATGCCGACGAGGTATGGGGTGCCATCGAGGTGAATGAAGACGCCGCCGCCGCTGTCACCGCTGGTGAGGTTGCCTTCGAGGCGGGTGGCGGCCGGGTCGGACGATGAGGCGTTGGTGGAGCCGTCCGGGCGATCGAAGTCCGCGACGAAGGAGGTGGCGGACTGGCCGTATTCCGGGCCCATGACATCGATGACGTTGGTGAAGGCGCGGAATGCGAGGGGTGTGGTGGCGCCGGTCAGACCGGTGCCGGTCAGGCCGTGGCCGACCCAGGTGGCTTGTTGGCCGAGGATCGAGTCGGCCGGGGAAAGGCGGACCATGGAGGCGATTCCGGTGCCGGCAACCGGAGTGGCCAGGTGGAGCAGGCCGAGGTCGTTTGCGAGACCGGAGAAGGAAAACCCGGGATGGGTGACGGCGTTGTCGATCTGGTAGGAGCTGCCTCCGGCGGTGAAGGTGCCGCCGGATTTCGAGAGCGAAACATGGCCGGCGGTGAGCACCCATTCGGGTGAGATCAACACGCCGGAGCCACTGAGGCCGGAGCCTTTCACGGTGCCGACCATCGGGTAGAGCAGGGCCTCGTTTTCGTAGGCCTGGGCGGTGATGGCCGGGTCGTCGGCGGAATCGATGATGGTCGAAGCTCGTCCGGCGGCAGGGAGCGCGATCAGGGCGAGGGTCGCGACGGGGACGAGTGACGGGTTCATGGAAGAATGTGGATTAGAAATCCGGTTCGGCTGCGAGTTTCGGGGGGATGAGGAAGCGGAGGGTGGCGCGGCGCGAGGGCGGGTGGAGCCGGACGCAGGCGAGGGAGCCTTTTTTGACGTCGATGGATCCGCCCGAGACGCCGAGCACGTGTTCGATGAGGAGGGAGAAGTCGGGTTCGTGGCCGACGATCATGACGCCTTTCGAGGCGGTGAATGCGGTGAGTTCGGAGAGCGCGGTTTCCGGGGCGAACCCGCAGGCGAGCCAGTCCTGGATGATGGGGCCGGGGATGCCTGCGGTTTCACAAAACTCGCCGGCGGTCTGGCGTGCGCGGACCAGCGGGCTGGTGAGCACGATGTCCGGCAGGCAGCCGGCCTGGGCGAGCAGGTTGGCGGCGTGTTGGGCTTGCCTGCGGCCCTTGTCGACGAGTGCCCGGGCGCGATCGCCGTCCGGGTGATAGTCTTCGGCCTTGCCGTGTCTGAGGAGGATGAGGTCCACTGGTTGGGTGAAAGCTGAAAAACTGAAACGCTGAAAAGGGCTGAAGAGCTGAACCGGGTCACATGGTCATGCCGCCATCGACGGCGAGGACCTGGCCGGTGATGTAGCGGGCTTCCTTGCTGGCGAGGAAGCCGACCATGGCGGCGATGTCCTTGGTTTCACCGAAGGATCCGAGCGGGATTTTGGCGAGCACGGCTTCCTTGACGGCCTCGGGGAGTTCGTCGGTCATGTCGGTGGTGATGAATCCGGGGGCGACGGCGTTGCAGGTGACGCCGCGTCCGGCGAGTTCGCGAGCGACGGCCTTGGTGAAGCCGATGAGTCCGGCCTTGGAGGCGGAGTAGTTGGTTTGGCCGGCGTTTCCGATGAGTCCGATGACCGAGGCGATGTTGATGATGCGCGGGTCCTCGGCCTTCATCATCGGGCGCATGAAGCCTTTGACGGTGTTGAAGGCGCCCTTGAGGTTGGTGTCGAGCACGGTGTCCCAGTCTTCCTCCTTCATGCGCATGAGCAGGGTGTCACGGGTGACGCCGGCGTTGTTGACGAGGATGTTCACGGGGCCGAGTTCTTGGGTGATTTTCTTGGCGAGGTCCTGGACGGCGGCGTGGTCGGCGACATCGACGGCGTAGGCGGTCGCGCTGCCGGGGAAGTCGGCGTTGATCGCCTCTGCGGCGGCACCGCAGCTGCCGGGGCTGCGGGAAACGACGGCGACCCTGGCGCCTTCGGCGGCGAGGCTGCGTGCGATGTCCTGACCGATTCCACGGCCTCCTCCGGTGACGACGGCGATTTTATTGGCGAAACGTGACATGGGCGGAGCGTGGCTGCTGGCGGGGGGCGGTGTCAATGCAGGGCTTGAGGGTGGGCTGGCCGGGCGTGGCTCGCGGTGTCTGGCGATTGGCGGAGTCCGGGGTGGTCCGCATGCCATGGGGGTGGTGGTTGCGCCGTATTGTGGATGATTTCGAGCGGCGGACGGCACGCCACGGTGTTCGCAATTTGGGCCGGTTTTCCGTGATTTGGTGCCATGTCCGGCATTGGTGGCGGGTGCAGGTTGAGTTGCCAGGTTTCGATTGCGTAATGTATCTGTTCCTGTGTTAGAAACGATGAAAGCTTATATGTTGCATGGCGCGGAAGACCTGCGTCTGGAAGATGTTGTGAAACCCGAGCCGGGGCCGGGCGAGGTGCTGGTGGCGGTGAAGGCGGCGGGGATTTGCGGGTCGGACCTGCACTATCACGCGCACGGGAGGTGCGGGAATTTCGTGCCGACGCGGCCGTTCATTCTCGGTCACGAGTTTGCCGGGGAAGTGGTGGCGCTTGGCGCGGGCGTGGATGCGCCGGCGGTGGGTGCGCGGGTGGCGGTGGATCCGTCGCGGGCGTGCGGGAAATGCCGCCAGTGCCGGCAGGGGCGTTACAATTTGTGTCCGGAGATGGTGTATTTCGGGTCGGCGGCGGTGACGCCGCCGGCGGACGGATGTTACGCCGAGTTTGTCACTGCGCCGGCGGCGAACTGCTGGGAGCTGCCGGACGGGTTCGAGTATTCGTGGGGAGCGCTGCTGGAGCCGATGAGCGTGGCGATGCACGCGGTGATGCGGAGCGGCGGAGTGGCCGGGAAATCCGTGCTGATCACCGGCGGCGGAACGATCGGGCAGATGGTGTTGCTGGTGGCCAATGCGTTTGGCGCGGCGCGGGTGGTGGTTTCCGATCTCAAGGGGTTTGCGCGGGATTTCGCGGTGAAGCAGGGGGCGTCCGGGACGCTGGATCCGGCGGATGCGGATTGCGCGGCGAAGGCGGAGGAGCTGGCGCCGGGAGGGTTCGAGGTGGTGTTTGAGGCGGCCGGAGTGGGGGCGGCGCTGGCGCAGGGGATCGCGATGAGCGCGCCCGGTGCGACGGTGGTGCAGGTGGGAACGCTGCCGGACGGCACGGCGATCCCGGCCAACGCGCTGCTCACCAAGGAGCTGCAGTATCATGGATCGTGGCGGTTCGCGAATGTCTTCGAGCGGGTGATCGACATGGTCGTTTCCGGCAGGATCGACCCGCGTCCGCTGGTGACGAAGGTCTATCCGTTTGAGAAACTCAATGAGGCGATCCGCGAGGCTGCGGGTGGCGGAGAGATCATCAAGGTGCAGATCGAAAACCAAGACTGAACAAGATGATGGAAACCAGGGAATTAGGCAAAACCGGCTTGAAGGTTTCGGCGCTGAGTTTCGGGGCATCGGCCCTGGGCAGCGTGTTTCGCGAGATCGACGAGGACGAGGGGATCCGTGCGGTGCATGCCGCGCTGGATGCCGGGATCAACTACTTTGACGTGGCGCCGGCCTATGGCGGGACCAAGGCGGAGGCGGTGCTGGGCAAGGCGCTGAAGGGGATTTCGCGCGACCGTTATGCGCTGTCGACCAAGGCGGGGAAATACACCAAGCCGGGTGCTTATGGCGAGGATGTGCTGGATTACTCCGAGGCGCGGATTCGCGCCGGGCTGGAGGAGAGCATGGAGCGGTTGGGGGTGGAGTATCTGGACATCGTGCATCTGCATGATTTCGAGTATCAGGGGTTTTCGATGACCGAGCGGGCGTTTGAGGAGGGGTTTCCGGCGTTGCAGAAGCTCAAGGAGGAGGGAAAAATCGGAGCGGTGAGTGCGGGGATCTATCCGATGGAGCTGTGGTTCCGGGTGGTGGAGGAGGCGCCGGTGGACGCGATCATGATGCACAACCACTACTGCCTGAACGACACGCGCGGGCTGGAGTTGGTGGAGGGCTGCGCGAAGCGCGGGATCGGCATCATCAGTGCGTCGCCATTTGCCAGCGGCGTGCTGACCGGCGGAGCGATCGCCGACTGGCATCCGAGTGACGAGGCGGACCGCGCGGTGTTTGCGGCGGCGGCGAGGCACTGCGAGGCGAAGGGGAGCTCGCTGGCGAAACTGGCGTTCCAATTTGCGAGTCAGAACCATCCATTTGCGACCACGATGTTCAGCACTGCAAGAACGGCGTCCGTGGCGCGTAATCTGCAGTGGTTCGAGGAGCCGATCGACGAAGTGCTGCTGGCCGAGGTGAGCGAGTTGCTGAAGCCGGTGAAGGACAAGCAGTGGAACTACGATGCCGGCGTCGACCGGCTGAAGGACTAACAGTAATTTGTATATGAAAAGGATCGCATCAATGAAAAGGATCGCATTGGGAGTGTGCGCGTTGGCGCTTTCACTGGCGGCCGCCCCGGCGGCTGACGGGACCGGGGGCAAGACGGAGCCGGTGGCCGGGAAGATCGGCTGGTTCGAACCGGTCGAGCGGGAGATGGAAGGCTGGACGGTGTTTGTGGATCCGCAGTTGATCGACGGCGAGTTCAAGGAGGAGGGCGACGCGGCGCTGAAGATGCTGGCCAACCACCTGCAGCGGATATCGATTCTGGTGCCCGGCGAGCAGCTCGGCAAATTGCGGAAGGTCGGGATCTGGGTGGAGCACCAGCATCCCGAGTTGGTGCCGATGCAGTATCATCCCGAAGCCGGCTGGCTGAAGGAGCACGGTTATCATCCGGGGCTGGCGAAGAAGGTGCACATTCCGCGGGCGGACGCGCTGCTGTCCCGGCAATACATGCTCAAGCAGCCGGCGGTGATCCTGCACGAGTTGTCGCACGCGTATCACGACCAGGTGCTGGGATTTGAGGATTCCGGGATCCTCGCGGCATACGAGAAGGCGATGGACGAGGGGATTTACGAGAAGGTGCTGCTTTTCAACGGCAAGCGCGTGCAGCACTACGCGGCGACCAACCACAAGGAGTACTTTGCGGAGTCGACCGAGGCGTATTTCTACCGCAATGATTTCTATCCGTTTGTCGGTGCCGAGCTGAAGGAGCACGACCCGCGGATGTATGCGGAGATGGAACGGGTGTGGGGCAAGGTGGACTGAGTCCGGATAGGTGCCCGGGTTTGAGGAATTTGAACCAGACGATGTGATGAAAGCAGATATCATTCTCGCGCTTGCGGTGTGGGGCCTTGCGGCCGTGTGTCCGGGAGCGCCAACGGAACAACGGGAGTGGACCGCGTCCAATGGCAAGACGGTGGTCGGTCGGGCTCTGGAGGTCGCGGACGGCAAGGTCCGGCTGGAGCGTGCGGATGGCAAGGTGGTGGATGTCCCGCTGTCGGTGTTTGTGGCCGACGACGTGGCGTTTCTCAACGGGCACTTCGAGATGGCGGATGACGCTGCGGTGCGGGGATCCGGCGCGGAGCCGGCGGACGGCCTGCCCTATCCGCAGGGGGAGATCGTCGGGCCGGTGGAGGCGGGTCCCGGATGCAGCTACAAGCTCTATCTTCCGAAGTCGCTGAAGCAGGGCAGGAAGGCGCCGATGTTGTTCATCACCAACAGCGCGGGCAAGGACGTGAGGCGGTTGAAGATCCTGCAGAAGGCCAGTGAGATCGGCGGCTGGATCAATGTGGTGAGCATGGAGGCGGGAGCGAAGCTCGGGTACGACAAGTCGGCGGAAGTGAGCAAGCGGGCGGTGGAGCATATTCTCAAGACCCTGCCGGTGGATCCGGACCGGGTGTATTTCGCCGGCAGCTCGACGGGCGGCGCCCAGGCGCTGATGAACTCGGGTGTCGTCAAGACGGCGGGTGTGATTTCGTGGGTCACCTATGTGACGGCCGGCACTCCGGGGGCGGATGACTATTACATCATCGGCGGCGCGGAGGATTTGAACCGATATTGCACGGCGGCCTCGGCCAACGAGCTCGGGCGCCAGTCGGCACTGGTGTTTCACCCCGGCGGCCACACCGCTCCGGATTGGATGCTGGAGGATGCCCTGATGTGGATGAATGGCCGGTTTCTGGCGAAGCGGAAGCGGGGCTATGAGGATGTGGCGCGTGACTACGAGGCCTCGGTGATCGGGTGGTTGAACGAGATCAAGGAGGCGGAAGGGCACCGGGCGTATGCCTCCGCGCGGTTCCTGAAGGACGACTACGGGATTTCCGGGCCGAACGCGGGTGCGGTGGATGCGTTGATTCGCGAACTGGGTGCGGACGAGAAAAACGTGCGCTACGTCGAGGGGCTCGCGGAGGTGGATGATTTCTGCCGCAGGAAACTCGCGAAGCTGGAGAACAAGGGGAACACAAAGGTCGGACACTCGGACCCGAAGATCGAAAAAGCCGCGCTGAAGCTGGCGGAGGAATACCAGGGTGTTCCGGTGATCGAGGAGGTGTTCAGGGCCTTTGCCTCACCGACGAAAGGACATGGTTGATCCTCGCCATGAGAGCGGCTCCCGGCGGAGGGAGCGCGACCGGGGGATGCCGCGGTGAGCCCCGGGGAGCGGGAAAATTTCAGAACACACATGAAAAGGAAACATCCAGTAACGAAGTGGACGAAAGCCATTGGCATCGTCGCATCCTGTCTTGCCATGCTTGCGGGCACCGTGGTCGGTGCCGAGCGGCCGAATGTCGTTTTCCTGCTCAGTGACGACCAGGGTTGGGGCGACTACGGGTTCATGGGGCACGAGCACGTGCGGACGCCGAACCTCGACGCGCTGGCGGCGAAGGGGATGGTTTACGAGCGCGGTTATGTGACCGCGCCGCTGTGCCGGCCGTCGCTGGCGAGCATGGTGACCGGGCTCTATCCGCACGAGACGCAGATTCGCGGCAACGACCCGATCGGCCTGGGGAAGGGCACGAGCCCGGAAGAGAAGGTGGCGTTGCGCGCGCGGATGACGGCGCCGATGTTGAAGCACGATTCGTTCATCAAGCAGCTGCAGTCGCACGGCTACACCACGCTGCAGACCGGCAAGTGGTGGGAGGGCAATCCGCTGGACCACGGGTTTGACGTGGCGATGACTCACGGCGACCCGCTCAAGGGCGGACGTCACGGCGACGTGGGCTTGAAGATCGGCCGCGAGACGATGCAGCCGATTTACGATTTCGTGGACAAGGCGACGGCCGGGGACCAGCCGTTTTTCGTGTGGTATGGGGTGTATCTGCCGCATTTCCCGCACAACGCGCCAAAGCGGATCTTCGAGAAATACCGCGACGTGGCGCCCGACGAGCCGACCGCGTGGTATTGGGCGAACTGCGAGTGGCTGGACGAGACCTGCGGCGAGTTGATCGACTACCTGAAGAAGAAGGGCGTGTATGAGAACACGATCTTCGTCTACACCTGCGACAACGGCTGGAAGCAGGACCCGAAACGGCGCAGCCGGGACGACGGAAGGTCGAAACGGAAACCGACCGAGATGGGAATCCGGACGCCGATCTTCATCACCCAGCCGGGGAAAACCGAAGTGCTGCGCGACAAGACGACGCTGGCGAGCAACATCGACATCGCGCCGACGATTTTGAAGGCGTGCGGCATCGAGGTGCCGGAGGAAATGTCCGGGCTCGACCTGCGGGATACGGATGCGCTGAAGAAGCGCGACCGGGTGTTCGTCGAGGTTTACGAGCACGACAGCGACATCGACAAGCTCGACGATCTTGACGACGGGTTGGTGGCGCGGGTGGTGGTCGACGGCTGGGACAAGCTGACCAAGCGGCCGGACCGGTCGGAGTTGTTTGATCTCACGAAGGATTTGGACGACCGGAACGACCTGAGCAAGAAGGACCCGGAGAAGGTGGCGAGGCTCGAGGGGATTCTGGCGGAGTGGATGAAGGACACGGGCGTCGCGCGCTGAGCCGGTGATTCCAGCGGTTTGGAATGTCCGGCGCTGCGGGGTGGTGGAATCCTCCTTGCAACGCCGGCGTTTCCCTGAAAGCTGATGGCATGATCCGTGCGGTGACACACAGGCCGAACAGCGGTTTGGCATTCCCATTCCAGTGCCTGCGATTGGCGGCCTGGCGTCTGTTGGCGATATTGTTGCTGTTTTCCCCGGATGCCGGCGCGGCCGGGAATCCCTACACGGGTAATCTGAGGAACATCATCGGTGATGTGAAACAAGGGCAGATCACCAATGCGCTCGATACCGGGGAGAAAATCGACCATGTCCTGGATGGCTTTGAGAAGCTCGGCTGCAATGGCGTGCGGATCACGATTTTTCCGGCAGGGGAAAACCCGAATCCGGAGATGTTCGACTTGTTCTATCAAAAGGCGAGGCAGCGGGGGTTCAAGGTGTTTGCCAACCCCGCGCAGCATGCGGGCGCGCAACGGCTGTTCCACGGCGACATCGAGAAAACGGGAGGAGTCAAAAACAACCCGCAGGCGGCGCAGGGCGTGATCGAGCGGGTCAGGGAGTTTGCCGGGCGCTACCGGTGCGACTGGATCAACCCGTTCAATGAAGACGGCAACGTCGGCGGCCCGTGGTCCGAAGCGCAGATCAACGAGGTCTACAAGGGGCTGTATCGCAAGGTGAACGGGGCGGATCTGGTGGGGCCCTGCACCTGGGGGATTCCCGCCGGGATCGACGTGATGCAGCACACGGACGTCGCGGACTACATCACCGTGGCGACGACGCACAACCTGGGGCACAACCATGACAAGTGGCGGGAGTTCATCCGGGTTGCCAAGCGCCACAAGCTGCCGGTGTGGGATTCCGAGGTGAACACCCACAAGAAGTTTGCCGACCGGCCGCACCGCCTTCACGCGGCCCTGGAAGCGGGGGTGGACGGGCTGGTGCTCTATCATGCATGGACGAGCTATGTGGACCGCAACACCGGAGAACTGAAACCCCTCGGCCGGAAGGTCCGCGATCTCATCCTCAAGGACCCGGAAAACTACGTGCGGGCCAGGGACGCGGCAGCCGATGAGCGGAACGCCGCCGGCTATCAGCCGCAGGAAGGGGATATTCTGTTTCAAAAGATCCCGCGGAATCCGTTTGTCGAGCTGGTCGAAGGAGGCGCTGAATCGCCCTATTCGCATTGCGGGCTGCTGGTCAAAACGGGCGGCGAGTGGATGGTGCTGGAAGCGATGGAGACGGTCAAAGAGACACCGGTCCAGGAGTGGCGGGAGCGTGGGGAAGGCGGGGTGTTTGACGTCTATCGGTTGAGCGATCCGCTGCAAGCGCAGGTGCCCGGGGTGATCCGGAAGGCGCGTGAGTTTCTCGGGCGTCCCTACGACGACCGCTACCAGATGGATGATGCCCGCCTTTACGGTTCCGAGTTGATCTACAAAGGATTCCGCAATGCGACTGGCGCTGAGTTGGGGAAACTGGTGGAGCTGGGGGATCTCGTGCCGGAGAGCCAGAAGCCGATCATCATGGAAGTGGAGGGTGTCGATTTTCTCAACACCCCGGTGATCACCACGCGCCAGCTGGCGGGTGCCGCCGCTCTGACGCGGGTTTACCCGTCGAATGCCGATGCCAGGTGATGCCATGAACGAGCCGTTCCACGTCGTCGAGGTCGGGTTTGCGGACCGGTTGTCGGAGATCCGCGCGGTGCGGTTCACGGTGTTTGTGGACGAGCAGAAGGTTCCCGAGGAAATCGAGATGGACGAGTGGGACGAGCGGTCGCGCCACGTGCTGGCGGTGGCGGACGGCGTGGCGATCGGCACCGGGCGGTTGTTGCCGGACGGTCACATCGGGCGGGTCGCCGTGTTGCGGGAGTGGCGCGGGCGGAAGGTCGGTGTCGCGGTGATGGAAAAGCTGGTGGCGATGGGCAGGGCGGCCGGGATGAGCGAGCTGGTTCTCTCCGCGCAGACACAGGCCGCGGGGTTCTATCAGGCGCTGGGATTCACGCCGCGGGGCGGGGTGTTCGAGGAGGCGGGCATCGAGCACATTGAGATGCGTCTCCGGGTGTAGCCGGGCGGGCCGCAGGGTATTGGCGGGCGGGTGCAGCGTGGGGTTGCATGCGGGGCCGGATGGGGCACTCTCCGGGTATGTTCATCGGGGATTTGTATGCCATCGGCGCGGGACTGTTTTGGTCGGTCGCGGTGATCCTGATGCGGGTCTCGGGATTCCAGATTCCGCCGCTTCCGCTGAATTTCTTCAAGAACAGCGTCGGCCTGGCCTGTCTCGCAGTGCTGCTGCTGGTGCAGGGCGAGAGCTGGCTGCCGGAGCTTGGCGAGGGTGCCTACCTGCGGCTCATCGCCAGCGGGGTGCTGGGGATCTCGATCGCCGACGTCATGATCGCGGCGGCGCTCAACCGGTTGGGCGCGAGCATGCAGGCGCTGGCGGACTGCGCGTATTCGCCGGCCATCGCCGCGGTGGGATTCCTTGCGTTTGGCGAGACGCTGAGCACCTGGGAGTTGTTTGGCGGCGCGCTGGTGATTTCCGGGGTGTTTGTCGGGGCCGCGATGACGACCGAGATCAAGAGCAAGCGCGACCTGTGGACGGGGATTGTTCTGGCGGCGAGTGCCCACATCCTGATGGCGGTCGCGGTGCTGATGATCCGCGACATCTACCGGGAGTCGTCGCTGGTGTGGGTCACGGGCGTGCGGTTTTTGATCGCCAACGCGGGACTGCTGGTGTGGGCGGCGCTGCGCTACGGGAAGCGCATGCCGGAGAAGCTGCTGGTCGGTTTCCGGCGGCGGGACACCTGGATCACGATGATCCCGATGGCCTTCATGGGGACCTTCGTCGCCACGCTATTCTGGATTGCCGGGTTCAAGTATCTCGCGGCCGGTCGTGCGGCGATCTACAACCAGCTTTCGACGGTGTTCATCATTCTGCTGGCCTATGTGTTTCTGCACGAGAAATTCACCTTGCGGAAGTCGATCGGGACGCTGCTCGCGGTGGCCGGCGCGTTGTGTGTGGCGCTGCATTGAGCGCGGCGGGCTGAAATCCGCGCTCCTAACTGTTCATGAAGGTCCTGAACGCGGCCGAGACGTCGACCGGGTCGTCCATTTCCTTTTGGAGTTGTTGGAAGCGTGCGAAGAGTTGGTTGAGCAGCTTGTCCGGGCGGGATGCGGCTTCCGCCAGGTCGTTGGTTTCCAGCGGGTCGGCGATCATGTCGTAGAGGCGCACCATGTTGATGGTCGGATAGATGATCATCTTGTAGCGATCGGTGCGGAGCATGCGCTGGGTGCCGAAGTAGGCGCCGTAGATTTCCGGGTATGCGCTTTTGTCGGTTTTCCCGGTGGCGAGCGGGAGCAGGCTGTTGAACTCGACCTGTGCGGGTTTTTGCACGCCGGCGAGGTCGAGGGTGGTGGCCATGACGTCCTGGAGATAGACCGGCGCGTCGATGGATTTTCCGCCTTGGATCCCCGGGCCTGCGACGAGCATGGGCACGCGCATGCTGCTGTCATACATGTTTTGTTTGCCGATGAAGCCGTGGTCGCCGACGGCCAGGCCGTGGTCGGCGGTGAAGAACACGTAGGTGTTGTCCGCTTTGCCGGATGCTTCCAGGGCATCGAGGATGCGGCCGATTTGTTCGTCCATGTGGCTGATGATGGCGAAATACTCGCGGCGGTTGAGTTTCACCGAGTATTCGGTGCGGGGGAAGGGGGCGAGTTTTTCATCGCGCAGGCCGCGACCGGCGCCGGCGGCTTCGCAGTATGGGTATTCGGGGAGGAAGTTTTCCGGCACGGCGATGTCCTGGACCGGATACATGTCGACGAATTTCTTCGGTGACTGGCGCGGGTCATGGGGTGCGTTGAAGGCGAGGTAGATGAAGAACGGTTGGTCGGATTGTTTCGCCAGGCCAAGGAAGTCCACGGCTTCGTCGCCGAGGACCTCGCTCCAGTGTTTGCCGCCCTTCCAGTGGCCGCCGAGTTGTTCGTCGTAGGGTGACCAGGTGTCCGGTTCGCCTTCCTTCATCGGGCGGGCGTAGCGTTTTTTCGTCTGGCCGGGCATGCCGGGGCGGACGTGGCCGAGGTGGTCGAAGGTCGGTTGGTATCCGGCGACGTGCCATTTGCCGGCGAAGTAGGTTTCGTAGCCGGCGCGTTTCATGTAGTCGGCCCAGAGTGCTTCGGGTTGGCGTTTCGGGACGGTGTAGGCGGGCATGTTTTCCGGTGCGTTCGGGTCATGGGCGTTGTTGCCCTTGGGCGAGAAGGTGGCGGCGCGCCAGACGAAGCTGCCGGTGTTGAGCATGGTCCGGCTGGCGACGCAGACGGCCGGGGTGAACGAGCCCATGTTGTAGGCGTGGGAGAATGACGCGCCGAGATCCGCGAGTTTGTCGAGGTTGGGGGTTTTGACCGGGCAGCCCTTGATCGACCCAAGGGTGTTCCACATTTGGTCGTCGGCGAAGATGAAGAGGACGTTGGGTTTTCCGGTGGCGGGGTGGGCGGGCGTTGGCGTTGGCGAGAGTGCGCTGGTTTTGTGGTCGGCGGTTTCGACGGCGAACTCCTGGAAGGCGGTGTTTTCGCCGCCGGCGGCCGGGTTGACCGGGCTGGCGGCCCAAACGATCCAGCGGAAGCTGCCGAGGGATTTGCCGGTCCCGGTTCTGAGTGAGGCCGCGGTGAAGGTTGCCTTTTTGCCGGTGGTGGTATCGATCGATCCGAGCGGGGTGTAGTGATCGAGGTTCCAGCCGGGGTCGGTGGTGGAGTCGCTGCCGTAGAGGGTGAGCTTCTGGTATCCCCGGCGGTTTTTGTAGTTGTGGGACCAGGAGGTGATGGCGGTGACGGATTTTTCCGAGCCGAGATCCATTTTGTAGGCGCCGTGGTGGACGCCGTTGGCGAACACCGGGCCGATGTTTGGTGCCAGGGTGCCGTCGGTCAGGAGCGCGAGCGGGTGGCTTTTGGTTCTGGTGTTCGCGGTGACTGCGGCGGGTGTCGGGGCGGGCGGCCGGAGAGAGCTGAAGGCATCTGCGCGGGGTGCGGATTCGATGACCACCGTGGATCCGGGGACCGGGGGGACGGCGGAGCTTTCATGGCCGTCGAGGTCGACTTCGCCGGTGCCCTTGAGAGCCTTGCCGGCGTCGTGCTGGATGACGTTGGGCGTGTGTTGTGCGCGGTCGGTGACGATCTCGAATGTCCAGGCGTATTGGCTGTCGCCGAGGTCGGCGGGCGGGGTGATCTTCAGGCCGGCCGGGGTGAGCGACCAGCTGACGGCGGCGTCCGAGCCGAGCAGGGAAACCGCTTTCACCTGGCCGTCCTTCCAGCCCTTGGTGCCGGTGATGGTGAAGGGCGAGGCGGGTTTCTCCAGCTTGATGGCGTAGAGGTTGTTGCCGTTGGTGGTGAAGGCGAGGTGGTCGGCGGGTTGGTCGCTGTGTTTCCAGTAGCGTGAGCCGTAGATGGCGGCCTGGTTGATTTTGAGCCATGCGCCCATGGCGTGGAGGCGTTCGACCTGGGGTTCGGGGATGGTGCCGTCGGCGCGCGGGCCGATGTTGATGAGGAAGTTGCCGTTGCGGCTGATGACTTCGATCATCTCATGGATGACGCCTTCGACGGTTTTGTATTTGTCGCCCTCGAGGTAGCCGAACGAGGTTCCGAAGGTCGTGCAGCTCTGCCATTTCGGGCCGATCACCTTGAGCTTGAGGTTGTCTTTTTCGAGGCAGCCGACGCCGTCGGGCCAGTTGCGGTTGCCGCCCTTGTTGTTGACGTAGACGGCCTGTCCGCGTGCGGCGCCGTCATTCATGAAGTCGGTGATCATGCCGCGGACCCGGTCGTCGAAGTATTGGACTTCGGGTTTGGCGATTCCCTTGCGCACGTTGTTGCCGTCGCGGGTGTAGATCGGGAAGTCATCCATCCACAGCATGTCCGGCTGGTATTTCTTCTGGATTTCCTGCCAGCGGGCGACGTAGTCATCGACGAAGGCCTTGCTGAGTCCGAACGGGCCGTAGAGTGACGCCGCTTCCGGCATGCGCTTGATTTCCTCCAGAATCACTTCGCGTGGTTCGGCGTTCACCACGTATTTTTTTGTGGTGAAGAACGTTTGATGGCGCTCGCGGTGGAAGGACGGGGCGTATTTGAGTCCCTGCTTGCGGACGGCTTTGCCGAGGTCGCCGACGAGGTCGCGCCTGGGGCCCTTGTCGACCGCGTTCCACGGGGTGATGTCGGAGTCCCAGTTGGCCCAGCCGTCGTGGTGTTCGGCGGTGAGGACGACGTAGGTTGCGCCGACTTCCTTGAAGAGTTTTGCCCAGGCGTCGGGGTCCCATTTCTCCGCCTTGAACTCGGGGATGATGTCCTTGTAGCCGAATTCGGGCGGGTTGGCGCCCCAGCGTTGCTTGAGGTAGGGGAAGTAGTGCTGCGGGTCTTCGTAGATCATTTTCGGCACGTGTTCGGCGTAGCCGCGGCCGCCCTTGCGGTAGCCGATGGCGCTGTAGGGCCCCCAGTGGATGAAGATGCCGATTTTGCCGTCATCGAACCACGCGGGCACGGGCATTTGCTGGAGCGACTGCCACGAGCCGTCGTAGGGTTTCCGGGTTTCCTCGGAGCGTGAGCTGGCAGGGCAGATGGCGAGGCCGGCGATGATGGCGAGTGGTGCCAGTTGTCTGATCATGATATAGTTAGAACGTGTTGTGTGGGTGGAGTGTTTCAGGTGGCGGGTGTGGTGTGAGTTGTCAGGGGGCGGATGCTTCGATTCGCAGGAAGGTCGGTTCTCCAGTGGCGGGGAGCGAGGCATTGA
This sequence comes from Verrucomicrobiota bacterium JB025, assembly GCA_030673875.1. Taxonomy (GTDB): domain Bacteria; phylum Verrucomicrobiota; class Verrucomicrobiia; order Verrucomicrobiales; family Akkermansiaceae; genus Luteolibacter. The sequence continues at coordinate 27,979 of JAUTCT010000066.1, forward strand.
GGATGGTGAATCCGTCGGGGGCTGGATCGGTTGTGGTTTCGACGGTGATGCCGTCCGGCGACCAGTGGATGAGGTCGGATGAAGCGGACACCCGGTAGGAAACTCCGGAGTCGTCGCGCAGCGGGAACGTCAGTTCGAAATCCCCGGCGTCCGAGGCGGTTTGCAAGGGGGATGGTTCGGCGAGCGCGGGGTTGCTGCCGAACAGGTATTCGAGCAGGTTTGCCATGCCGTCTGAATCGGCGTCGTGGAGGGGGGCGGTCACCGTGGTCAGCGCGGATTCCAGAAGCGGGGCCAGATCACTGCCCTGGAGTTGTTCGGTGATCCATGCGCCGTAGCTCACGACGGGGTCGGGGGTGATGGTGCCGGAGGAAACGTCGGCGGCCACCTGGACTTCGGTGATGAGGAGCGGGCCGTCGGTGTTTTTCTGGATTTGCACGTAGCGGCCGGACTCGCCGCCGGTTTCGAGTTCGATGGCGGGTGTCGGGTGCGTCCACTCGTGGGTGGACCATGCCACGTTGCGGTTTTCGTCGAGGACGCGGACTTCGTAGTCCTCGAGGCGGTAGGCGTGTTCGTCCTCGCGGTTGAAGAGTTTGATCTCGGTGACGGGGAGGGATTTTCCGAGGTCGAGTTCCCACCAGAGTTCGCCGTCGTTGAGGGTTTGTGAGTAGCCGCCGTCGTCTTCGGTCGGGCTGGTGATGCCGTCGATGGCGCGGGATGCGCTGCGGTCGCTTTTGGTGGAGCTCTGGGTGGCGGTGCAGTTGTTGGCGTCCGGGTCGAGATAGCCGGTGAGCTGGAGCTCTGCAAAGGTGAGGAAATTGTAGTCGCGCAGCTGGATTTTGACGAAGCGTCCGGCGTGTTGGTGGTTGAGTTCGAAGTCCTCGACCGGGTCGGGGTAGTCCGTGACGTGTCGGGTCCAGACCGGGTCATGGTTTTCATCAAACAGGGTGATGTCGAAGTTGGAGAGGCGTGGGGCGGCGGCTCCGGTGCGGCCGAAGAGGCGCATGTCGCGGATGCGGTAGGATGCGCCGAGGTCGAGTTCCCACCAGGCGCGTTCCTGCTGTTCGGTCTGGACGCTGTTGGAGTTATTGGTTCCGACGACTTTGCCATCGTGTCCGAGCCAGGCTTCGCCGTTGGTGGAGTTCGAACTTTGGCAGGCGAGTCCGCCGCGGATGAGGGTGCCGTCGGCGGGGCGGCCGTAGGGGAAGTAGGTGTCGATGATCGACTGGAGCCGCGCACGGATTCGGGCGGCCATGGATTCGTCGTAGCTGTTCCAGATGCCGGCGTGGTATTCCTCCGTCGAATTGTCGCCGGGGTCCTGTGGCGTGCGCTGCCACCAGGATTTGATCCGCTGCTGGAACTCGGCGTTGTCGTCCGGAACCATGTCGATGCTTTCGAGCAGGTAGTCGTAGATGGCGGGTGACGGCTGGTAGCCGTTGTCCATGATGTATTGGTTCATCGCGGAGGCATCGGCGGGTTTGCGGCTCCACACCTCGTAGAGCGGGCGGATGTCGGTGCGGCTGGCGTCGCAGAGCCGGCGGAGCATTTCATCGCGGGAGACGACGCGGTTGTAGTCGAGGCCGTTTTCGATATCGACGTTCCACTGGCGGTAGAAGCGTTCGATGTCGTCCCAGCCGAACAAGCGTGCGTGGTCGACGGTTTTGGCGTGTCCCTGGTGCTGGTATTTCGCCTCGCTGTCCTTCATGTCGTTGTTGTTGAGGAAGGTTCCGGAGCACATCCATGCGATGCGGGCGGCGTCGGCGTTCTTGTTCGCCGATGTCGGTCCCGCGGAATAGGCGAGGGCGGTGCCGAGGCCGGTGTCCAGCAGCTGGTTGTGATAGGCGACGTGGAGCAGGTTGATGATCGACTCCGTGCCGTCCATCTGGAAACGAGGGATATAGTAGGAATGGCCGAGCTCGTGGCTGAACACCGAGTTGTTGTAGGTCGTTGCGGAAAAGTCCGCGGTCAGGTGGTAGTTGCCGGTGTAGGAGCCGCCGTAGTCCCTGGTGGGGTCGAAGGACGAGTTGCTGAACGGATAGCCGGTGGAGAACGCGTTGCCGCGGATCTGGAGGTCGATCTGGGAATAGACGGTCTCGCGGCCGCGGATGCGGTCGAAGCCCATCAGGTCGTTGCACATGTCGACGTAGCGGTCCCACTGGTCGAGCGCCGGTTGCGGGTTGTCCCAGGCGTAGATCCAGGTGCGAGGGAGGTTGAGCATCACCTTGTCGGTCTGGAAGTCGGCGAAGGGCGCGGGGTGGTGACGTTCGGTGTCCTGCCATTCCGCGAGTGTCGTCCGGTGGAACGACTTGGCGGAGTAGTAGGCGGAGCGGACGAAATTCTTCACCGTGACGTCGGCGATTCCGAGGTCGGTTTCGTAGGGGACCTCGATGTAGATGCCGCCGCCGAGCGGGTTGGAGACCAGTGTGTCGGTGCTGGTGATCTCGAAGGTTGTGGTGACGTTGTCGAGGCGTTCGATGTTGTTTTTGTTGCCCAGGTCCCAGGAATGGGATCCGACGCGCACGGTGAGTCCCCGGCCGACGAGCGAGTCCGGGACGGTGACGGTGGCGACGCTGCCGGGGGCGAGGTAGGTGCCGGTCGGTTTTCTGGCGTAGGCGCCGTCGTTCGCCTCGCGCCCGAAGGTGTTCAGGTAGCTGGCGGAAATGGTGGTGGTGTGGGTGAGTTCCGGGTCGTCCGGTTCCGCCACCGCGCCCGGGAAGTTTTCCGCGGAGCGGAACCTGAAGTTTTCAAACAGGGTGGTGAAGCGTTCGAGGTTGGCGGTGGTGTAGCAGTCCTCGATGATCCGGGTCATCAGGGCGAACATCGTCCAGTTGCGCGACTCGGTGACGGAATCCCGGCTCCAGCCGCCGGTCTGGACGCCGTTCCAGAGTCCACCGTTGGTGACCGAGTCGAAGGTTTCCACGGTTTCGCAGGCGGCCTTCAGAGCATGGTATTTCTCGGCGATGATTCCCGGGTTGCTGTTGAGATAGCTCCGCAGGGTGCCCCATTCGTCGCTTGTGAGGCCGGGCGATGATCCATCGATGACGTCCCGGAAGGCTTCCAGTTGGGCGATCATCGTGTATTCCTGGAATCCCGTGTAGTTGTGGGTGATGAGAACGTCGCTGTTGAGGGTGAGGGTGGTGCCTCCGCCGCTTTCCTCGAAGTAGTCTCCGAAGTTTGCCGCGGTGACCGGTTCTCCGCCGACGCTCCAGCCGCCTTGGGCGACGAGGTTCGGCCAATCACCGGTGGAGAACCCGTCCATCGTCCAGCTGCCGGACCAGTTGTCATCGACGTCGATGGTTCCGTCCATGATGATGCCTGATGCTGCCGACGCGCTCTGCAGCACGGCGTTTCCGCCGAGCCGGTTGATGCTGTTTGCGCCGAAGCGGAAGGTTCCGGCGGTGATTGATCCGCCTAACATTTCCGCCCGGTTGTTGTTGGTGGTGGTGGTGCTTGCGCGGGCGCCGAAGGCGGAGCCGCAGGTGTGGGTGCCGGCGAAGATGGTGAGGGTTCCGCCGCCGTCGGCGACTTCGTAGGAGCCGGCGCAGGTGACGGTGCCGTTCTTGAAGCGGATGGCTCCGCCATTGACGAGGAAGTGGCGGGTGACGTTGAAGGTGCCCGCGTCCGCGGTGACGTCCGCGCCGGGACTGATGATCAGGTCGTCGGCGAAGTCATAGGTCCTGACCCGCTTGATGTTGACCACCGAGTCCAGCAGCCAGTCGGATGTCCACGACTGGCCGCTGTAGTAGCCGTTTTCGAGCATGAGCGCCTGCTGGCCGGCGGGCAGGCCGTCGGTCCAGTTGGCCGCGTCCAGCAGGTCTCCCCCGGTGAACTCTGTCAGGGCGTGGGCCGGGTTCAGGAGGAGTGCTGCGAGGGGGGCGGTGAGGATCGTGTTTCGAATCGGGCGGGGCATGGGCATGACTCAGGGAGTGACGGTGGCCTGGAGCCTGCCGAACAGCTTGCCGCCGGTGGCCAGGGATTTGTCGAGGGTGACGGTGACCGATTGAAGCCCGTCGGCCGGCGTGCCGAGTTCGACTTCGGGTGCGGTTTCGAGATCGAGGTCGGTCCAGCTGGTGAGGTCGGATCCGTATTGGAAGACTTGGCTGGTGTCGGCAGTGGAATCCGCGCGGCGGGTGAAGGAGAAGACGAGGTTTTCACCGGATGCATCGAGGGCGGGCAGGATGGCGGGATCGGCGAGCTCGGGGTTTCCATCGAGCACGTATTCCAGCACGTTTGCGATGCCGTCCATGTCGGGGTCGCCGAGCGGGGTGGTGTCACTCAAGTCCGGATAGAGTGCGAGCCAGTCGGTGAAGCCGCCCGGTCCGGTGACGGTCAGGATGCCGGTGGTTTGGGAGAACACCCATTCGTCGTTGCCGTAGGTCATGACCCACAGGTCTCCCTGTTGATCGAAGGAGCTCAGGGAGCTGCTGACCGAGAAGGTTGCGCCGTAGTTGACGGTGAGGTTGCTGTGATCGACCAAGAGCCAGCTGTTGCCCGATGTGCTGTCGGTGGCATCGAGGTCGAGGTAGAGGCTGCCGTCGAGGTTGATGGTTCCGGTTCCTTGCTCCACGCCGGCGATGACATTGGTGACGCCGTTGGTGGTGGGGGCCATGGTCAGTTCGCCGCCGTCGGCCAGGGTGAGGGTTCCGGCTTCGACGGTGGTGTTGCCGGTGTAGAAATTGATGCCGGTGAGGGTTTGGGTTCCGGTGCCGACCTTGGTGTAGTTTCCGGGTGCCGCCTGGTCGTTGAGTTGTCCGTCGAAGGTTCCGCTGCCGTCGTCCACGCCGAAGGTGAAGGCCGTGTATGTGGCGACGGGATTTCCGGAGGTGATGGTTCCCTCGCCGGTGAGGACATCCACGCGGATGTTGGCCTCGTTGCCGTAGAAGGTGGCGGCGTCGGCCACGTGGACGTCGGCGAGGTTGTCGGTCCAGACGTCATTGGCGTTGGCGCAGCGAAAGATGCCGGCCTGGACGTCGATGAGGGCGTCGGAATCCAGTGCGAAGGTCGCGGCACTTTGTCCCCAGACGAACTCGCCGATGCCGGATTTCCGGAGGGTGCCGGCACCGCTGATGGTGGTGGAGTTGCTGATGTTGACGGTCGTGCTGTTTTCGATCTCCATGACCGATGAAGCGGCGATGTCGTAGGACGAGGCGTTGAGGGTGCCCTGATAGACGATCGTGCCTTCGGCGATGGTGGTGGCGCCGGTGGCTGTGGAGTTTCCGGCGAATGTGAGGGTGCCGGCACCGAGTTTTTCGAGGGTTCCGGTGCCGCTGACCACGCCGTTGTGGGTGGTGTCGGTGAGGGTGTTGACGACCAGCGAGGAATTGTTGTCGATCGTGCTGCCGGAGATCGAGCCGTCGGTGGTTCCGTCTCCCAGGGTCAGGGTGGCGCCTGCCGCGATGGTGGTGGTTCCGGTGGAGGCATGCGTGCCGAGCAGGGTGACGCCGGCGGTGCCGGAGATTTCCAGATTGGTGGCTCCGCTGATGCCCGTGGTGTCCGCGCTGCTGACGATGTAGGGGGCGGATTCGTTGGCAAAGGTCACGGATACGGTTTCCACGCCGCCCGCGGCGATGTCGACGGTGTAGGTGCCGACGGCGGCGCTGGTTCCGTCAAACGGATAGGTGTCCGCGAAGATTGCTGCGTCGCTGGTGGCGGTGGCGACGTCGAAGGTGGTGTTGACCAGCGGGTCGGCGGGGTCGTTTGAGGCGAAGTTTGCGGTGGTGGCGGCGTCCCAGGTCGAGCCGTTGATGCCGGTCCAGTAGGGTGATGCCGGAGGGGTGATCGCGGTGAGGGTGGAACCGCTCACCGAGAACACATTGGCGAAGGGGTAGGTGTTTTTGCCATTGATGGTGAGGTCGCCAGCGGCATAGAGGGCTTCGTAGTAGCTGGAGTCCGCGCCTTCGACGGTCAGGGTGCCGTCGCTGATGCCGCCATCGATTTTATCGGCGAAGTCGATGGAGCCGCTGCCCGGAAGGTTGCCGGCATCGAACGATGGCTGTTGGCCCAAATAGACGTCTCCGCCGCGGATGATGACGATTCCTGTGGCGCGATCGCGGCCGATGAAGAGGGTGCCTCCGGGGCTGGAGTCGAAGGATCCGGACCGCACGTCGATGGTGCCGCTGCCGTTGTTGCCGTTTCCGATGAGCAGGGAATTGGGGCCGTCGAGGATCAGGAATCCTCCATCCACGACGATCGAGCTGGTGCTGAGTTGACCAACCGTGGTGTTGACGGCCTCGCTGTTTTCCTGGACGTCGATGTATCCGTCGCTGGCGATGGTGAGCGAGAGGTTGCTTTGCTGCCAGCGGTCGCCGGCGGCGACGGTGGCGGAGTTTGCGGAGGTGATGGTGTCGCCGTCGCTGTAGGTGGCGGCGATATTGGCCGCGTGAGTCGCGGGGATGGTGAGTGTGTAGGCGATGATGGATACCAGGGAGGCACTTGTCAGTTTCATGGGTTGTTGGGTTTTGGGTTGGTGAGGGGTTTTAAGTTCCGTGAAAACAGGCGACGATGGTCGGCGGTTGCCGGGGGCCGCGTCAAGGTGGAGGGACCCGCCAAAGTTGGCAGGCGCCGGGAAACGACGCGGCCGGGGTCTCGAGTGAGAACCCGGCCACGGGAGGAAACTGGCGGCGAGCGGTCAGAGGCGCCGGCGCCGGGCGGCGAGTCCGAGGGCGGCGAGTCCCAGCAGCGCGAACGAGCCCGGTTCCGGGATCACGCTGATGGTTTCTCCGCTGACGGTGAAGACGTTGGAAAAGTCGTTGGTGTTGCTGCCGTTGATGGTGAGGTCGCCGGAAGCGTAGAGCGCTTGATAGTAGCTCAGGTCGGCGCCGGTGATGGTCAGCGTGCCGTCGCTGGTGCCGCCGCCGATCTTGTCGGCGAAGTCGATGGTGCCGTCGCCTGCGGTGCTGCCAACGGCGTCGAAGGTGGGCTGGATGCCAAGAACTGCCGAGCCGCCGCGAATCGTGAGGAGTCCGTCCGCGCCGTCGCGTCCGATGAAGAGGGTGGCTCCGGGGGTGGAGTTGAAGGTTCCGGAGCGGAGATCGATGGTTCCGTTTCCGGTGCTGCCATTGCCCAGCAGCAGGGAGTTGGGGCCGTTGAGCGCCAGCGAACCACCGTCGACGATGATGGTCGCGGTATTGAGTTGGCCGATGTTCATGTTGACCGACTCGCTGGAGCTCTGGACATCGAGGAAACCGCCGGAGCCCACGGTGATCGAGATGCCGGCCTGCTGCCAGCGGTCGCCGGCGCCAACGATGACGGTGGTGGAAATGGTGTCACCGTCGCTGTAGTTGGCGGCGATGTTGGCCGCGTGGGCCGGGGCACAGACGGCCAGGCAGGCGAGGGTGGTGAGTTTCAGGGAGTGCTTCATGGGGTTTTGCTATAGAATGGGTTTGCTATAGGATCGGCTGGAACCTGTGGATCAGGTGATCCGGAGTCTCCGAAACTTGCGGCCGGGAGTCAAGATGCCCTTGCCTGCCAAAATGGGTAGGTGTCCCCCCCCCCGGCCTGTCTATTGACCGTGGATCTTCGCCACGGCCTGAGCCCGCGAGCGCACCTGCAGCTTGCTGTAGATGTGGCGGATGTGGAAATGCACGGTGTGGCCGCTGATCTGCAGTTGGTCGGCGATTTCCTTGTAGAGGAAGCCCTGGACGAGGAGGTCGAGCACTTCCCGTTCGCGCGCGGTGAGGTGGTATTCGTCGGTTTCCGGGGCCTGAACTGGCTGGGGTTTGTTGAATTTCTGGACCACCAGGCGGGCGATCCTGGCGGACATCGGAGAGCCGCCGTTCACCGCGTCGTGAACGGCCTTGACCAATTCCCGCCCGCGGACGGGTTTGTGCAGGTAGCCGATGGCTCCGGCTTCGAGCGAGCTGAAAATGGCGTCGGTATTGTCGTAGATCGTCAGCATCACGACGAGGGTGGCCGGCATTTTTCCCATGAGTTTGCGGACGCATGCGACGCCGTCCATGCCGGGGAGGTTGATGTCCATGAAGACGACCGCGGGTTTCAGGTCGGGGAGTCTGGCGAGTGCGTCTTCGGCATTGGCGAATGCGCCCACGCAGCGCAGGCCATCGGAGCCGGCGAGGATTTCCGTCAGGGAATCCCTGAGGCCCGGCTGGTCTTCGACAAGGGCCACGGCGATGTCGGACGATTGCATGGATGGGGAGGACGGCATGGGTTTGGCGGTGATGAGACTAGTACACCGAATCGGAAGTCCGTATGCAATCAGATGATGAATTGATCAGGTTTCAGGGTGCGTTCGGCGAACGATTTGTAGGAAGAACGCGGCGCTTTTTGCACACCGACTTCCGGTTCGACGCACTAGTCCGTGCTAGAGGGGCATGGTCAAGCGAATCAGCGTGCCGGTGCCGTCGCGGCCCGGTGAGACGACCAGCGAGCCCTGGATGGCCTCGGCGCGGGAGCGCATGTTGTTGAGGCCGTTTCCGGGGACCAGTTGTGCGCCGGCCGGTAGTCCGCACCCGTCGTCTTCGATTTCCATGACAAGGTGGCGGTCCTGAATGGTGAGGCCGATGGTTGCGACCTTGGCGCGGGAGTGGCTGACGATGTTGTGCAGGGCTTCCCTGGCCACCATCATGAGGTGGTGGCGGACGTGGGAAACCAGTCCGAGTTCCGGGAGTTCGTCGGTCCGGGTGAAGTGGCAGCGGACGCCGGCGAGTGCGAGATATTCTTCGGCGTGGCCGTGCAGGTAGCGGGCGAAGCTTTCGAGCGAATCGTTGGCGGGGTCGACGGCCCAGACCACGGAGTCGAGTTGTTTGGTGACATCGCGCGCCGTGGCATAGACTTTGTCGAGCTGGCGGCGCGCCTGTTCCGTGTCGTCGAGCGAGTTGTCGGCGAGTTCGGTGAGCAGGCTGATGCGGGCGAGGTTGGCGCCGATTTGGTCGTGGAGGTCGCGGGCGATTCGGGCGCGTTCCGCTTCGAGCGCCTGTTGGTGTTCGATTTCGGCGCGATGGTGTCTGGCGCGGCGGAGGATGACGAAGCGGCTGCCGATGGTGGTGGCGGCGAGGCCGAGCCCGGTGATCACGAGCCAGAATCCCGAGCGTTGGTAGAGCGGGGGAATGATTTCGACGGGAATGGTGAGGCCATCGCCGGTGAGGCGGCCGTTGGCCTCCGCCGCCGAGATGCGGAACAGGTAGCGGCCGGGTTCCAGGTCCGGGTAGGTGGCGGACCCCGGGCCGCAGGACCCGGCGCTGAAGGCCGTTTGCCATTCGATGATGCAGAGGTCTCCGGGTGCGACCGGGATGTCCGTGGACGGGGCCATTGTCCAGTGGGCGTTGTAGTCGGGGAAATTGTCCTCCAGCACGAGAATCGGATGGGGGGTGGGATGGGGGCGGGTGCGTATGGTTGCGATCTTCGAGCGGGTGCCCCGGGAAATCCACCTGCCGGATGCCGTGAGCGGGCGACCTTCGGTGGCCTCCGGGGTGAGCGTCCAGTTGTGGACGGTTTCGGCTCCGGTGCGGGGATTTCTCACGATGACTTTGCAGGCGTCGATGCCGATGATGCCGGTGGTCGGCATGCCGTGTCCGGCGGCGAAGGTGACGCGGATGGATGTGGCGTTTGGTGGAGCGGTCAGTTCCTGGCGCCGTGGGTGGAAGCGGGACAGTTCCGCCCGGCCTTTCCATCCGGGGGTGGAGCCGGTTTCATAGAAGTGGCGTTGGCGGACCATGAGGCCGGCGGCATTTTGAAACTGGACGGCCATGCGGATCGCCTTGTTGTCGTGGGTGTCCTGCCAGGTTTCGTCGTAGCCTTCGAGTTTGTAGCGGATGCGGGATGTCGGCGGGTCCTCGGTGAAGTGGAAGCTCAGGGACTTTGACGGGACCGGCAGTTGCAGGGTGCGGGTGATGGTTTCGGCGGGGAGCGGGAGGGATTGGCCGTCCGCTTCGATGCGGGTGACGGCGAGGTCCGCGCGGGTGACTGCAGCCGTCATTGCGAGCACGCAGAGCATGCGTTGGCCGGCCCCTGGGGAAACTGGGATGATCGACTCCACTCCGGCGAGTGTTCACGAGTTGCGAATCGGTCGCAAGGTTTGATGTGTGCGGGGGGTTTCCATGGGTCCAGGCCAGGTGCCAGCGAACGGTGGACCCGCCGGTTCGGGCAGGGTGGAGGGGTGGAAACGCAAAAGACCCGCCGGATTGGCGGGCCTTTTGGAGAGGTGGCTAGGGAGCCGGGCCGGGGCCTGTTCGTTAGTTCGTCAGGGTGACGCGCTGTCTGGCGAACGGCAGGTCGCGGGCGGTGATCCAGACGGAGGGCTGGAGGTCCTGGCCGCCGCCCTTCATGCCGAGCAGGACGACTTCGAGGTCCTTGCCGACGAGTGAATCATCGAGCGGGAAGTAGTAGGTGTAGCCGCTTTTGTGGCGGCGGACCGGGTATTCCCACGGGTTGGCGGGGTAGGAGGCGGCGCGGTTGGGTGCGCCGATGAATTGGTCGCCGTTGCGGATGGCGGCGTAGCATCCTTCCTGGCCGTGTTCGCCGTCGACGGCGACGCAGAGGTAGGAGGTGGGGGTGATTTCATCGACCTTGATCTTGGCGGACCAGGCGGCGACGGCGGGGACGGCCTTGGGGTGGGCGAAGAGGTTGCTGGCGGTCCAGCCGTCGCGGGCGAGTGGTTTGCCCTTGAGGAAGGCGTCGACTTCGCTGACGCGTTCCGGTGCCTGGCGCATGCGGAAGTAGCGCCAGCTGCCGGCGGGCGGATAGATGTCGAGGGAGCCGCCGTCCTGGATGACTTCCTCGGCGGGGGTCCAGGTGACGAGGTCGGTGCTGAACTGTGCGCCGTGGAGGAGGTTTTGCTGGAGGGTGCGGTCGAGTGCCTGGGTTTGGATTTTCACGGCATCGAGTTCGACGGATTTGCCGAAGTCCACGCGCAGGCAGCCATCGGCGATGCTGAGGTCCTTGCCGACGCCGAAGGTGTCGAAGACGGTTTCGGTGTCACCGTCGAAGAGGAACTGGTCGGAGAGCGCGCGGCTGGCGATCAGCGGTTGGTCGAGGAATTCCTGGCGGGCTTTCTGGACGACGGGGATTTGCGACGGTCCGGAGCGTTTCAGGCTGCGGAGTTCGAGGGCGTTGTTGTCGGCGGCGAAGCAGGTGGCTTCGTAGAGGCTTTCCCAGTCGGCGGGGAGTTGGGATTTGGTGAGGTCGGCGAGTTTGCGGTGCCAGGGTTTGGTGAGTTCGAGCGGGGTGAGTTTGTCGATTTCGACGGGTTTGCCCTCGATGTTGCGGATGACCTGGAACGGGCCGCTTTCGAGCGCGGGTTCCGGGCAGGTTCCGGTGGTGGCGAGCAGCATCAGCGAGCGGAACGGGTGGATGGTGACTTCCACGGTGTCGCCGGACTGGTAGGACTTGCCGAGGATTTCCTCGTAGGGGTGGAGGAGGCGGACTTCGCGCGGGTTGTCACCGCTGAGGCCGATGGATTCATCGAGCGCGATGGTGTGTTTCACCGGTTCCCAGGTGAGGTTGCGCAGGGTGATGATGCGGGTGGAGTCGTCACCGCGGGAGACGGCGTAGGGGCCGTAGGTTTCCTCGGGCAGGACCATGCCCTTGGTGAGGATGTCGCGGTAGCGGCGGTGGAGGTTGAAGATGCGGGCGAGTTTGGGGAACTCGTCGTCGCGCAGGAACCACGGGCTGCCGTAGAGTTCCGGGGCGAGGATCATCGAGCGGTTGAAGGCCTGGAGGATGAGGTCGTCCTCCCAGAAGTCGAGGGAGGAGGAAAGGCAGACGCCGTGGTCTTCGGCGAGGCGCTTGAGCTGCGGCGGCAGTCCGCGGCCGAGGGCGGCGGCGCGGTTGTGGGTGGCCGGCTTGTGGTTGATCTGGTGGACGTCGATGTAGGTTTCGGCGCCTTCCCAGAGGAAGGTGGTGGCGTGGGGTTCGGCGATGCCGAGCTTGAGCCGGTGGTTGAGCACGATGAGGTCCGGGCTTTGCTCGCGGCAGGATTCCATGAGGCGGACGAAGGCCTCCTGTTTGCTTTCACGGAGCTGGCCGCAGACGGCGTCCATCTTGAAGAGTTCGAAGCGGTGGTCGCGGCAGAGTGAGGTGAGGAAGTCGATGCGCGCCTGTTCTTCCTCGGGGGTGTCGCCGAAACCGTCGGGTCCGAGCCACATGCCGAGGCGTCCGCCGAAGCCCTTGACCTGTTCGGCGACCGGGCCGAAGCCGTCGGGGAACTGGCCCTTGAACTTGCGGGTTTCCGGCGAGCCGTAGTAGCGGGGTGCGTCGACGGCGCCGGCGTCGAAGGCGTAGATGTCGAGGACCATGCCGTATTCGTCATGGAGCCACTGGAAGAACGCGAGGTTGGCCTCGGTCTGGGCCATGGTGGGGCCTTCGTTGGTGTTGTTGATCCAGGTGAAATAGTGGGCGCGGGACGGCGAGTCTTCGCTGGCGCCGGGGAAGACGTCGGCGTGGGCGCAGGACAGGGCGGCGAGGGCGGCTGGCAGTAGGGAACGTAATGTCATGTCGTCGTTTGGTGCGGCGGGGTGATGTGAGTCGGGGTGACGGTAGCGGGTGTCATGCCCAGTTCCACTGCAAATTGAGAAACACCGCCGGCAATTCGGCACAATGTGCGCGCCGGGAGTCTGGTCACTTGACCGGGGTGGGGGCGGGGTCGCAAAGTTCGGTTGTCGAATTGCCCCCGCCGGGTTGCCTGCCGGTCCGCGGGGGGATTTCCGAAAACCTGAGATTATTTGCCGATCATTGTCATGAAACGCCGCCATTTCCTCGTCTCGTCCGCCACCGCCGTTGCCGCGGCCGCCTCCACGCCCCTTGTTTCCGCCGCCGGGGCCTCATCCGCCGGGGTGAAACTGAAAAAGGGCGACGTGATTTTGTTTCAGGGGGATTCGATCACCGACGCCAACCGCAGCCGCAAGACGATGGATCTGGCGAACAACGCCGATGCGCTCGGCCGGGGCTACGCGGCCATCATCGCCGGCGGCCTGCTGGTCGACCACCGCGAGCTGGAACTGCAGATTTTCAACCGCGGGGTCTCCGGCCACAAGGTGCCGCAACTCGACAAGCGTTGGCAGAAGGACACGATCGACATGAAACCGGCGGTGCTGAGCATTTTGATCGGCGTGAACGACATCTGGCACATGCTGAACGGCAAGTATGACGGCACGGCCGAGGACTACCGCACCGGGTTTGCCGCGCTGCTGGAGCGGACGAAGAAGGAACTGCCGGACACGGTGCTGGTGGTGTGCGAACCATTCGTGCTGCGGTGCGGCGCGGTGACCGACAAGTGGTTTCCCGAGTTTGACGAGCGCAAGGCGATCGCCAAGGAAGTGGCGAAAGCGGCGGGCGCGATTTGGGTTCCGTTCCAGGAGGCGTTTGACGACGGCCTTGCGGCGGGAACCGAGCCGAAGTTCTGGGCGGCCGACGGCGTGCACCCGACCGTGGCCGGGCACGCGCTGATGGCGAAGACCTGGCGCAAGGCGGTGGGTGTGTGATTCGGCGGCTGTGGCCGGCGGGGCCGGACGAAACCGGTCCCGCGGTGGCAGATCCCGGAAGACGACGCCTGCGCGCCGGATTTCGTGGCGTGCCGGATCCGGCATCGCCGCGGACGCGGGTCAATCCGCCGGTTTGGTGAGCAGGTAGCGCATCATCATCCCGCCGAGGTGTTTTTTCGATCCGGCGATGCGGAAGCCCGCATCCGTGAAGACGCCCTCGATCTCCGCGACATCGGGGAAGTCCCTCAGGCTCTTGGATATGTAGCCGTGGACTTCCGGGTTGCCATGCAGCAGCAGCCCCCAGAGTCCGCCCCAAACCCGGAGGAGCTGGAACTGAAGTCGCTGCATGGCGGCGGATCGCGGTTTGCAGAAATCCAGGATCGCCAGCGTCCCGCCGGGTTTCAACACACGGTGAAACTCGGCAAGCGCTTCCGCCAGGTCCGGGGCGTTGCGGATGGCGTAACTTCCGGTGATGACGTCCGCCGAACCATCGTGCATTTCAAGCCGGCTCATCTCGCCGCACACGAAGCGGACCTTGGAATCCGCGTTGCGGTGATTGGCCAGATCGACCATTTCCCGCGTCAGGTCCACGCCGATGAACTCACCCTCGCCAAAACGGCCGGCGAGTAGCTGGGTGACGTCGCCGGTGCCGCAGGCGACATCCACGCACACCGGCGCCTGCAGTCCCGGCAGGGATGCGACAAGCTCGCGCTTCCACGACCCGTCCTGGCCGAGCGACAAGGCGCGCGTGGCAAGATCGTATCGCGGCGCGGACTCGGCGAAATGCTTCTCGTTGAAATGCTTCTTCCCTTCGCTGGAACCGAGGAAGTCGTTCGCGCGTAACTCGAATTTTTGTCTTTTCATGAATCGATGGTCCGGTGGTTTGGCTCGCTGGGTGAGGCGATCCTGAGAAATGCCGGCAGCACGAGGAGGTCGCACGCCAGCGCAATCCACATCGTCACCCCGCTCAGCAGGGCGAAGTGAATGGTCGGTTGGAAACTGCCGAAAACCGCCACCCAAAAGCCGGCCGACAGCGCCATGGTGGTCGCCAGCAGGACGAATCCGGTGGAGCGTGTCGTGTAGCTGATGGCCTCCAGCCGGTCGCGCCGGACGGTCCTGCGGTAGGATGATAGATAGTGAATGGTGTCATCCACCGCGATGCCAATCACCACGCTGGCGATCATCACGGTGCCGGTGCTGAGGGTGATCCCCGCATAGCCCATCACCGCCGCCGTCACCAGCAGCGGGACGACGTTCGGCACGACCGCCAACGCCGTGTATCTCCACGAGCGGAACACCACGCCGATCGCCAGCAGGATGAGCGCGATCGCGACTCCGAAACTCTTGAGCTGCGACGCCACCAACTGGCTCGACCCGACGATCACCCGGTAGAATCCGCCCACCGGCCGCACCGTGAAATCCCGGCCGAGGCGGGTCTCCGCCAGCGCCGCAATCCGCCCGACCAGCACGCTTCCCCGGCGGGTTCCTATCCGCCCGGTGCTCACCGTCACCCGCAGTTTCCTCAGGTCGCCGCTCAGGTAGGCGTTGCCCCCGAAGTCCGCCAGAATCGCCGCCAGCGGCACGCCGGCGCGCTGCAGTGCCAGCGCGTGTTGCGGCAGCAGATCGGCGATGCTCAGCGACTGCCTGACGTGCTCGATGCCGCCAAGGTCCTGTTGAAACGCGGCGATCGGTTCGAGCGATTCGATCACGCCGCCATCCGCCCGCTCGACCAGCAGCTCGATCGTCGAGACCCCGGCAAGCCGGTCGTCGATGAACCGGGTCTCCTCGGCGAGTGGCGAATCACTGCCGAGAAAATCGAGCAGGTTGGTATCGCTCTGGACCATGAGGAATCCGGGGACCCCCGCTGCGGCAATCCCGAGCACCACGAGGATCACCCGCCACGGGTGATTGATGGATAGATTGGCGGCACCCTGCAGGAAGCGGTCCAGCCACGCCCAGCCGTGGCCCGCATGAAGCCGGTCGGTCCGCGGCGGAGTGAGAAACGTCAGGCCCGCCGCCAATCCGAACACCCCGAGCAGATAGGCGATCAGCACTCCGACCGCCGCAAAGACCCCGAAATGCCGGACCGCGGGCGTCGGACTGAGCAGCAGACTCAGAAAGCCGATCGCGGTGGTCAGCGAGGCGAACAAACACGGGCGGTAGAGACATTTCACGGCTGCGGAAATCCGCGTGCGGGCGTCGTGCTCGGGGCTGCCAAGCCACTCGAAATAGATGTGGATCGTGGTTGCCACCGACAAGGTCATGATCACCGGCGGCAGCAGGGAGGTGATCATGTTCAGCGAATGGCCGGACAAGGCGTAAAGCCCGAGCGTCCAGCAAATCGTCAGCGCCGACACCAGCAACGGAAACACCACCCCCGAGATCCGCCGGGTGACGCAAAACAACACCGCGCCGAGCACCAGCATCGACAGCGGCGCGAACATCCGCTGGTCTCTCCGGACCAGCCTCCCCAATTCATATTTCTGCACCGGAAGCCCGGTCACCGCGACCCTCGTCCCGCCCGCCGTGTGCTGCGCGGCCACGGATTTCACCGTCTCGACAATGTGCGCCAGTTTGCCGCCGTTGTCGGTGAACTCATCCAGCACCAAGCGGATCGCGGTCGTGTTTCCATCCTCGGAAACCATCACGCCCCGCTGCCACGGCGCGACGGCAAACCCCGTGTCGGGCAGACTGTCGACACGCCGGACTCCATCCAGCGCTTCGAATGTCCGGACCAGCCTGCTCACGAGTTCGCGGTGCTTGTCGTCCGGTGG
This sequence comes from Verrucomicrobiota bacterium JB025, assembly GCA_030673875.1. GTDB lineage: Bacteria > Verrucomicrobiota > Verrucomicrobiia > Verrucomicrobiales > Akkermansiaceae > Luteolibacter. Next base: position 44,186 of record JAUTCT010000066.1, read on the forward strand.
TTCCGCCCGGCTCACGGCGACGACCAGCGAGTCATTTCCGCCGAACGCCCGGCGGAAATCCGCCTCCGCCGCCTGTTGGGCCGGTTGGTCCGCATCCATCGACCGGTTGTCCTGATCTACCGTCAGGTGCAGGCAGTGAAACGCCAGAAAGAGCGTTACTCCAGCCAGCACGGCCAAAAACGGCCATCGCCCGCGCTCAAGAAACCACTGCATCGAGAACGGAGGTTTCGATCGTCAAGCCGGGCCCGAATGCCAGCGCGCAAACGCTCTCGCCATCCCGGGTTCCGGGGTCGTGCAGGACCGCCGCCAGCACATACAGGATCGTTGCGCTGCTCATGTTGCCATAGCGGGACAGTGTTTCCCGCGACGCCGCGATGTCCTCCGGCCGTAGGTTCAGGCTGCTCTCCACCGTGTCCAGAATCGCCCGTCCGCCCGGATGCACGGCCCATGTGCGAATCCCGTCCGCCGACCTGCCGCTCGCCGCGAAGGCGGCATCCACGATCTCCTTGATCCCGGCGCCGATGATGCGCGAGACATATTTCGAAAGGATCATCTTGAACCCGGTGTCGCCAATGTCCCAGGCCATGTCATTGACGCCCTCGCGCGCCAGGCCCGAGGCGAAATGCGAGATCGCAAACGCCCGCTGACTCGCCGCCGGTTGCCGGGCGGACACCAGCGCCGCCGCCAGCCCATCGGCAAACACCGAGTTCGCCACCACCGAGTCCAGGTCGCCGCTGCTTTGCATGTGAAGCGTGCACAACTCGATGCACGTCACCAGCACCACCGCCGATGGGTCGGCACGGCAGAACTGGTCCGCCATCCGCAATGCGGGGATCGCCGCATAACAGCCCATGAACCCCAGCTGATAGCGCTGCACCGCCGATGACAACCCGAGCGAATCGACCAGACACAAATCCGGCCCCGGATTGAAAAACCCCGTGCAGGACACCGTGATCACATGCGTGATGTCATCCACGCCAATCCCCGGGCAGCGGTCGATCGCCCTTCCGGCAAGCTCCGGCAGCAGGCGCTTGGCCTCGTTCACGAAGACCTCGTTGCGCTCACCCGTCGACGGGTCCTTCAGTGAACCGTCGGCGTGGCGGAAGATCCCGGGGACCGGCGACTCCTTGTCAAAATCAGCCAGAACACTGTGCCGCGTTTGAATGCCGGAATCGGCATGGGCTTTCTTGATGTAGCGTCTGGTCCGCTTGTCGTCGGTCCGCCCGAGCATGATCTCGCAAAGGTCGGACTGGGTGCGTCCCGGCCCGGGAGCCAGGGTTTCAATATGATGGATGAATGTCATGAGTGTGAGTCAGGGGAGGGGAATGGTTGAAAAGTCGGGCAACGCGCCCATCAGGCTGAGAAAGTAGCTCGGGATCGACCGCGGCCATGCGTCCCGTGGGGAGCCGTCGCCCAGCGCCGCGCGCACCACCCCGGGCAGCGCCGTTGCCGAGAGCACGGGCAGGACGACTCCCCGCGCGCGGCTTCTCACCAGCGTGCGGGTCAGTGTGGTGAATCCGCGATACGTCCGGCTCATCTTGGCCGCCCGCTTCGCATAGCAGGCGCGCGCACGCTCGGGCGACAGGTCGCCGGCGAGCATCGGCAGCAGGCAGCCGGCGGCGATCTCGGCCATCAGGATTCCGTGGGTCATCCCCATTCCCGCCACCGGATCGAGGTTCTCCGCGGCGTCGCCGAGCAGGATTGTCGAGCCATCGACACAGGTGCGCCGCGCCGCGCTCACCGGTCCCACCTGCAGCGGGTCCCCCAGCGGTTGTCCGCTGAAATGCAGATGCGCCATGGCCTCCGCGAGCAGTTGTTCGCGCACCAGAGCGTCCTGCAGCCACTTCACCTGCGGCCGTGCGGCGAGGAACGTCACATTGAGCCGATGCCTGCCCACCGGCGTGCAGTTGATCTCAAAGCCATCCTTCAAGATCACCAGCATCTCGTCGCAGGCATGCCGGAAGGTTCCCTCGAGGATGAAACTCATCCCCCACAATGGGGCGTCGCTCCGCCGCACCGGGATCCCCAGCGCGTTGGCGTTTCTCGAGTGAGCGCCGTCCGCCAGCACCAATTGCCTGGCGGTGATCACCCCGCCACTTGAAAGCTCCAGCGAGCACGACCGGCCATCGCGCCGGACCACCGCCGCCGAGGTCCCGAGAAATGGTGAAACCGTGGGGCAGGCGGCCGCTCCATCCAATACCACCTGGTCCAGGACGGACCTCTGCACACCCACGCCTTTCAACACCTGCCCGCGGTCCGATGCGAACGCGAACGAGCGCCCGCCAAGCGCCATCCGGTAGCCGTAGTAGGGCACCCCGGAAGCCAGCGCCGGCCCCATCTCAAACCCCATCCGGTCCAATGCCGCCAGCGCGATGTTGGACAAGCCCTCGCCGCACGCCTTGCGCCGCGGGAAATGGCTGCGGTCGATCAAGGCAACCGATGCCCCCGCGCGCCCCAGGCACCCGGCCAGCGAACTCCCGGAAAGCGAGGCCCCGACAATTGCGACGTCGTAGTCGGTCCTCATGTTGTCAGCTGCCGCATGCATGGTTTTCATCGCGCGTCACTCCGGCCTCAAAGCCTGCCGACGATGTGGAATCTCACCGCCAGTTTCGGATCCACGGTCATCACCGCGAGCGCGCGGATCAGCGGAAGCTTGAAGTCCTGGTAATCCAGCGTCGCCGTTCCGTCGATGGTCACCCAGTCGCCCTCCCGTTTCACCGTGTAGGGAAATGAGATCACCTTCTTCACCCCGTGGATCGTGAGTTCCCCCTGAGCGAATTTCACCCCCTCCTTCTCCCACGCCCTGGTGAATTTGAACGCCCCCTGCGGGTCGCCGCCGCCGAGCCATTTGATCATGTTCTTGTCGCGCTTTTTATCCTCCGTCTTCAGGTCGCTGAATTTCCAGCCGAGCTTGAAGGCCTTCGGCGCCAGCTGCGGGCGGGTCCCGGAGACCTCCACCGTGTAGTCCTGCAGCGTCCCGGTAAACCCATGGCCCGTCGACTTGCCGTCCACCTGGATCCGGCTCCGCGTCTTGTCCACATTCAGGGTGTCCGCAGCGGCTGCCGACACCATCCACAAGCCGCACGCGGCGACTCCCAGTATTCGATTCATGTTCATGCTCATTGTTGCGTTTTTGTTGTCAAATCCCCTGTCAAAATCACCCGTTCATCCGACGAAATCCGATTCGTCACCCGCGGTCGTTCCGGGTTGTCTCCGGCCGCTCGTTCATGTCCCGTCCCGCCATCCGGACACGGGTCCGCCGCGGAGGTCGTGCTCCTCAGGCACCATCGGGCCCGCGGACTCCAATGACGGACGTGGCCACGCGACTGGCGTGGCCTGCGCGGTCCGCCATCAAACGCGCATCATCACCCCGCGCCTCGCCACCTGCGGCGGCGACAATCCCCTCAGGCTCTGCCACGGCGGGCCGGCCGGTCCATGGTCGGCCGACGCCGGCCAATCCACCGGGGCAACCGCCACCGGCCATGAAAGGTCGACCCATGCCACCAGTTCGCGCAGCACCTCGTCATCCTGGCCGGCGGGCATCCGCTGGCAGTTGAAATCCAGTTGATGATCCGGTTCGTGGCCGGACCCGGCATCCCCGACAAGCGCCTTCTCGAGCCACGTGTGCCGGTGTTTCACCATGTCCCGGCCAGTCGCAGCCGGGACTTGGGTGTGGTGCAGCGTCATCTGCACCCGGTTGTCGCCGAATGCGCAGCGCACTTCGTGTTCGCCGCCGACGTTGCAGAGAGTCACCAGCGCCGGCACGAGCATCGGAAGGCAGAGGCCAAGCATCACCATCCAGGCAAGCCAGCAACGCAGTGCGCCAAACTCGCGGCGAGCCTGGTCCACCTCGCCGCGCCGGGCCGCGCGATGGGGGACCGCGGATGCGTCTTGTCGTGAAATTGCTGACTTCATCGCCCGTTGGTGGATCCCTCTGGAATCAAGGCTGGCAAGCTACGGCGAAAAATTTTGCCCGCAACCGATATTTCTTCCGTCACCCGCGGCAGTGTCTGCGGCTCCGGTTTCGACCTTGCCACCTTGCCGCCCGAGACCAAATCTCCGTGAATTTCGGCCGAGTATCATTAAAATTAACTAACGATGGCTTTGGGGAACGAATTCGAAGAACCTCGTCGAGGTATGCCGTGTCACGGGCCAGGTGCCTGAGCATCAGATGCAGGCTCTCAAAACCCAGACGCAATATGCTCTTCGCGAGGAGACTGTAGTTCCAGGTCTTGATTCCCGAGCGCTATTCCTTCGCTCTGTTGCTTAGGTTGCCTATCGTGAAAGCGACCGGCAGCACGCCGCAGAGTTTCTCGATGCGGTTCTTTTTAGTCATGTGAGTGTCCTCGAAATGATCACGGCGGTTCTTCCGTTTGCTGGAGAATGTTTCGATGCCTCAGCGCAACTGGAAGAGATTCGAAAATCAGTGAAATCCGTCTAATCAGTCTGAATCTGTGGTTCTTATTGGCGCTTCTTGAGTGGCTTGTTCCTTGGCTTGATCGCCCTGGGATCGACCCGGTGATATTTCCCTTCATTGAAAGGGCGGATTCATCCACATTTCCACCGAAGCAATGATTGCCTTGGTATTGGTCGGATCCGTCATCGGTGGCTTGCTCTTTGGAGTGTTGAGGCTGCTCAACGTATCCCATGCGTTGAGTTCAACCATCGCCGC
>JAUTCT010000067.1 GCA_030673875.1 Verrucomicrobiota bacterium JB025
GCTGTCGCGGAAGAAATACATGCGTCGCTTGACGGGGTCCCACTGCCAGGCACGCGAGTAGTAGTTCCAATCGACGTCCTGGAGCATTTCTCCGGCGGGAGAGAAGACGTAGTGGGTGTTCCATGCGCCCGAGGGATCGGATGCGACGATGAACTCGCCGGCGGTGGCGAGTCCGCTGGGTGCTCCGGGCAGGGCGACGAGCGGGGTTTCCACGGGGGCCTCCGCGGTGAGGTCCATGGCGCGGACGAGTTGGGATGCGTAGGCGAAGTATGCGCTGTGGTTTTCGCTGGAGTAGGCGGCGTAGTCCGGGACGCCGATGAGCGGGAAGCTGCCGGTGTAGGTGCGCTGGGCGGGCGACCAGCGGAAGAGGCTGAGTTGTTCCTTGCTGAAGAGCAGGAGGTTGCCGTCCTTGTCGAGGAACGCGTCATCGATGGTGTAGGCGAGTCCGTCCGGGTCGATGGCGAGTCCGGGTTCCGGTGCGTTGATCGAGGAGAGGGAGACGGACTGCACGCCGGGCGATGCTGTGGCGGGTGAGAAGATGAATGCCTGGCTGGCGGTGACATCGAGGCGGGAGCTTGAGCTGGTGGTGACGGTGGTTTGTCCGGCCTCGACCATGTTTGAGGAGAATGCGGCGAGTTCTCCATCGCGCAGGACGATGGGCACGTCACCGTTGAAGGCGATGTCGATCACGCTGCCGGCGAGGCTGGCGGAGTAGGTCAGGCCCGGGGCGGCGTAGATGGTTCCGGACGAGTCGAGCACGCGGGCTTCATTCGGAAAGACCCATGTCCGGGTGGCAGACGGGTAGTCGCCGTGGTTCGGGCTGTCAGTCACTGCGGAGAGGATTCCGGCGTCCGTGTAGGTGGTGGTGACGATGTCCGACGGGCTGATTCCCCGGGTTCTGCCGTAGAGCCGGTTTGTTTCCGGTGCATGGCTGGTGCCGAACATCGAGTAGACATAGGTTTCGACGGTTGAGAGTTGGGCTCCGGATGCGCGGTCGAAGATGGTGATGCGCGCGTATAAGCCGGACGAGTGGACGGCGATCAGGAGGTTGCCATCGAAAAACAGGGAGTGGATGGAAGACGTGGTGGTGCCGACGGAGACTTCATCGGTGAAATCCGTGGCATAGTGGTAGATTGAAGCTCCGTATGCCACCGCACGGCCTTGTGAGTCGGATGCCATGGCCGTGGCGCCGGAACGTGGCAGTGAGATGACTGGCGACCAGAACCCGGATGCAAGGTCGTAGCGCCGGACTTGGTTGTCGAAGAGGAAACTCACTTCGTCTCCGAAGCGCTGGCTGTCGAGCCAGGTGGTTTGGGCGCCGGCGGAGCAGAGCGCGAAAACAAGAGTCGCCAGGATTCTGGCCAGAATGCCTTTTGGGTTGGGGAGCTTCGGGAGGCGCATGATGGTTTATCTGGTTATAACCTAAACTGGTGGGAGCATTATCGGCAGGCTGTTGTGGCGGCAAGGTTATTCAGGAAATCAGAGGGAGTGCCCGGAGGAACCGCCATGGGGTTTGATCCACGGTGGGGAATGAAATTATTAGGTAATGTTGAGGGCGCATCCGGCACCCCAACACCCGCCGCGGCAGAGTTTGGTGCGGTTGATTGGAGCGGCTTCGCCGAGGAAAGGTAAGTGCCGCCGTTGCGGGCGCAGCGCCTTCAAACCCAATGCTTGGTTGCTGCTCGGCCGTGAATGGCTATTCACTTCCTCGTCGCGCCTTGCCTTGAATTTGAATGCTTGGGTCGCCGGACGCCGGGTTGCCGGATGTGCCCTTGAGTGTTTGGTGTTTTCCGTGATGGCGCAGCGTGGTGGTCCCGATGGGTGTCACTGCGTGATCGCCATTTGGCGTGCCACGGCAACGGGGGGCACGATGAGGAGGCGCATTCGGCTGGCGGTGCCGATGGCGACGAGGGGCGGCGGAGAATGCCGGGCGGGATGAATTCCGCGGTCCGTTTTTCAGAGGCCGAGCGCGGTTCTTAAAAACGGGGCGGTGCGGGAGGTTTTGGATTTGGCGACTTTTTCGGGCGGGCCCTGGGCGATGATTTCGCCGCCGCCGGAGCCGGCTTCGGGGCCGAGGTCGAGGATCCAGTCGGCCTCGGCGGCGACGTCCATGTGGTGCTCGATGACGATGACGGTGTGGCCTTCGTCGGTGAGGCGGTGGAGGATGTCGATGAGGCGGCGGATGTCTTCGTGGTGGAGGCCGACGGTGGGTTCCTCGATGAGGTAGAGATTTTTGATCTGAGATTTGAGATTTGAGATTTGAGAACGGGTGGAGCGGCCTTTGATGAGTTCGGCGACGAGTTTGATGCGCTGGGCCTCACCGCCTGAGAGGGTGGGGGACGGCTGGCCGAGCTGGAGGTAGCCGAGGCCGGTATCGGCCATGAGCTGGAGCGGGGTGGCGATGCGGGGTTGGGATTCGAAGAAGGCGGCGGCATCGTCGATGGTCATGGCGAGGACTTCGCCGATGTTTTTCTCGCGGAAGGTGATCTCAAGCGTGGCGGGGTTGTAGCGTTGGCCGTTGCAGGCTTCGCAGTGGACCCAGGTGGAGGGGAGGAAGTCCATTTCGAGTTTCACGCGGCCGTTGCCCTTGCAGTCGGGGCAGCGTCCGCCCTCGGTGTTGAACGAGAAGCGTGAGGTTTCGAAGCCGCGCATGCGGGACTCGGGGAGCTGGGCGTAGAGGGCGCGGATGTGGTCGAAGACCTTGACGTAGGTGGCGGGGCAGGAGCGGGAGGTTTTGCCGATGGGGGATTGGTCGACTTCGTAAACGGATTTGATCGCTTTGGCTCCGGCGATGGATTTGAACGGTTTTTGCTTCGCCGGTTTTTTGTCGAATGCGGCGGCGATGCATTCGTGCATGAGGGTGGATTTCCCGGAGCCGGAGATGCCGGTGAGCACGGTGAGGCGGCCGATCGGGATGGCGGCGGTGATGTTCTTGAGGTTGTTGGCGGTGCAGCCGGTGAGTTTGAGGAACGGGTGGGATTTGGGGACCTTGCGGCGCGTGCCGTGGATGGGGTGGGACAGCGGGTGGGAAAGGGCGGCGAAGGTGGGGGAGTTGGCGGCGGCTTTCGGGATGCGGGTGGTGCCGGTGAGTTTGGGAGGTTTCCCCTGATAGACGATTTCCCCGCCGAGGCGGCCGGCGGCGGGGCCGAGGTCGATGAGGTGGTCGGCGGCGGCGATGGTTTCCTCGTCGTGCTCGACGACGATGAGCGAGTTGCCGTGGTTGCGGAGGTTTTTGAGGGTGTGGAGGAGGGCGGCGTTGTCGCGCGGGTGGAGGCCGATGGTCGGTTCGTCGAGCACGTAGAGCACGCCGCGGAGGTTGGAGCCGAGTTGGGCGGCGAGGCGGATGCGCTGGGATTCGCCGCCGGAGAGGGTGTTTCCGGAGCGGTCGAGCTGGAGGTAGCCGAGGCCGACTTCCTGGAGGAAGGCGAGGCGCTGGCGGATCTCGGGGAGGATGTCGCGGGCGATGAGGGATTCTCGTTTGGCGGTGAACTTGAGGGCGGAGAAGTGGTGGGATGCGGAGTTGATGGTGAGGGCCGCGATGGAGGAGATTTGGGAGTCGGTATCCGGGGTTGCGGATTTGGTTGGCGAGAGGCGGACGGCGGAGGCGGTGGGGTTGAGGCGTGAGCCGTGGCAGGCGGGGCAGTCCACCAACTCGGCGTCTTCCATGCGGTTGATGGAGCGGTCGGCGTCGAGTTCGGCGGCGAGGACGGAGTCGAAGCGTGAGGAGTCGAAGCGCATGCGGCGTTTGGGGACGCGGCCGTGGCCGCGGCATTCGGGGCACCAGCCGTGGGGTGAGTTGAAGGAGAACAGGCGGGGGTCGAGTTCTTCGAAGGAGCGGTTGCAGGACGGGCAGGACGACTGGGTGGAGAGGAGGACGAGTTTTTTGTCTGCGGTGAGGAGTTTGAGCAATCCCTTCCCTATGGTCAGGGCCTGCTCGATTGAAGATGGGAGATTGGAGATTGAGGATTTGGAGATTTCGGCGACGACGGCGTCGATGTCGTGTTCCTTGAAGCGTTCGAGGCGGGTGAAGGATTCGGCGTCCTTGAATTGGCGGTCGACGAGGAGTTTGGTGAATCCCTGTTTGAGGGCCCATTGGGCGACTTCGGTGTGGTAGCCTTTTTTGCCGCGGACGAGGGGTGCGAGGATGGAGACGGGGCCGGCCTTGAGGTGGGTGCGGATGGATTTCTCGATGGCTGCGAGGGATTGTTTTTCGACGGGGACCTGGCAGTCGGGGCAGTAGAGGGTGCCGAGTTTGGCGTAGAGCAGGCGGATGAAGTTCCAGAGTTCGGTGACGGTGGCGACGGTGGATTTGCGACCGCCCTGGGAGACGCGTTGTTCGATGGCGACGGTGGGCGGGAGGCCGTGGAGTTGGTCGATTTCGGGTTTTTCCAACTGTTCGGCGAACTGGCGGGCGTAGGCGGACATCGAGTCGAGGAAGCGGCGCTGGCCTTCGGCGAAGAGGATGTCGAAGGCGAGGGTGGACTTGCCGGATCCGGAGAGGCCGGAGACGACGACGAATTGGTCGCGCGGGATGTCGATGGAGATGTTTTTCAGGTTGTGGTGGCGTGCGCCGCGTAAAGAAATGTTGGATTTTGAATGTTGGATTTTGAATGGTGCTTGGGATCTGCAGGCGGCAGGATTGCCGCCTCTCGTTAGGGCGGGTTTGAGGTAGGTGGCGGTGGGGGATTTGCCTTTGGCGATGGTTTCCGGGGTGCCTTGGGCGACGAGTTGGCCGCCGTTGGCGCCGGCTTCGGGGCCGAGGTCGAGGATCCAGTCGGCGGATTTGATGACTTCGACGTTGTGTTCGATGACGAGCAGCGAGTGGCCGGCGTCGACGAGTTTGCGGAAGACGCGGAGGAGGCGTTCGATGTCCGAGAAGTGGAGGCCGGTGGTGGGTTCGTCGAGGATGAGGAGTTTGGTTTTTCTGGCGGAGGGTTTGGTTTCCGCGAGGATTTGACAGAGTTTGAGGCGTTGGGATTCGCCGCCGGAGAGGGTGTTGAGTGGTTGGCCGAGTTTGACGTAGCCGAGGCCGACTTCGACGAGCGGGTGGAGGAGGGCGCGGATCTGCGAGTGGCGTTTGCGGGTGGGGCCGGTGAGGTTGGGGGTGTCCGCGTAGAACGCGATGGCTTGCTCGACGGTGAGTTCGAGGATGTCGGCGATGGATTTTCCGCGGTAGTGGATTTCGAGGGTCGAGGGTTTGTAGCGGCGGCCGGAGCAGTCCGGGCAGGTGACGTAGAGGTCGGAGAGGAACTGCATTTCGACTTTTTCCGAGCCGGTGCCGGCGCAGCGGTCGCAGCGGCCGGTGCCGGAGTTGAACGAGAAGAAGCCGGTGTTGCAGCCGCGGGATGAGGCTTCGGGCGTTTGGGCGAAGAGCTGGCGGATTTGGTTGAAGGCGCCGAGGAAGACGGCGGGGGTGGAGCGCGGGGTGCGGGCGACGGCGGATTGGTCGACGAGTTCGACTGACGAGATGTGGTTGTGGCCGGTGAGGGAGGTGATGCGTGCGGGGGCGTCCTTGATTTCCTGGCTGAGTTTGCGGGCGAGGTTGAGGTGGATGACGTCGTGGGCGAGGGTGGATTTCCCGGATCCGGAGACGCCGGTGAGCACGGTGAAGAGGCCGAGCGGGACGTCGATGTCGAGTTTGCGGAGGTTGTGGCGGGTGGCGCCGCGGATGGAGAGGGTGCGGTTGTCGGGTTCGCGGCGGGTGGCGGGGACGGGGATGGATTTTTCACCGGTGAGCCATGCCGAGGTGCCTTCGGAGATCGTGGATTGATGATTGAGGATCGCGGACGGGATGTCTCCCTGATAGATGATGTTGCCGCCGTGTTGGCCGGCGCCGGGGCCGAGGTCGATGAGGTGGTCGGCGGCATGCATGACGGCTTGTTCGTGTTCGACGACGACGAGGGTGTTTCCCTTGTCGCGTAGGCCGTGCATGATGCCGGTGAGGCGTTCGATGTCGCGGGCGTGGAGGCCGACGGTGGGTTCGTCGAGCACGAAGAGGGTGCCGGTGAGGGCGGCGCCGAGGCAGGTGGTGAGGTTGACGCGTTCGATTTCGCCGCCGGAGAGGGTGCGGGTGGGGCGGTCGAGGGTGAGGTAGCCGAGGCCGACTTCGTCGAGGTAGGTGAGGCGTGAGGTGATCTCGGTGAGGACGAGGTCGAGGGTGGGGTCTTTGGGGATTTGAGATTTGAGATTTGAAATTTCAGATTTGAGGTTTCTGAACCAGGGGAGGAGGTCGCTGACCGGGAGCAGGGTGAGGTCGGGGAGGGTTTTGCCGTCGATTTTGAAGCAGAGGGCTTCGGGCTGGAGGCGTTTGCCGCGGCAGGTGTTGCAGGTGGTGTAGGAGCGGTAGCGGGAGAGGAAGACGCGGACGTGCATCTTGTAGGCTTTGGTTTCCATCCAGTCGAAGAAGCCCTTGACGCCATACCAGTCGCCGGACTGCCAGAGGGCGTCGAGTTCCTCTATGGTGGGGTTTTCCGAGCTACGATCACCGTAGTAGATCCATTCGCGTTCGTCGTCGGTGAGGTCCTCCCAGGCGGTTTTGGTGTCGATGCCGCGCTCGCGGCAGCAGCGGAGGAGGTCGCGCTGGCATTCCGCGCCGCGGTCGCCCTGGAATGGTTTGATGGCGCCGCGGGAGATGGAGAGGGCGGGGTTGGGGACGGTTTTTTCGAGGTCGATGCCGATGACGCGGCCGAATCCGCGGCATTTGGGGCATGCGCCGAGGGGGGAGTTGAAGGAGAAGAGGGCGGGGGTGGGGGGGCGGAGGGTGAAGCCGGTGGCGGGGTTGGTCCAGGAGGTGGTGAACGACTTTGAGGTGGCGGCCTGGGTGGCGGAGACGGTGGCCCGGCCCTTGCCGAGGTGGAAGGCGGTTTCGAGGGCTTCGAGGAGGCGGGAGCGGTTGGTTGGGCCGGCCTTGAGGCGGTCCTGGACGACGTGGATTGCGGAGTTGAGGTCGGTGATTTCCGCGGGGTCGTCGGTGCGGAGGATTTCGCCGTTGTGGAGGATGCGGAGGTATCCCTGTTGGGAGAGCTGGGGGAGGAGTTCCTCGGCGGTGGTGTTTTCCGGGACGGGGATGGGGAAGGTGACGAGGACGGGTTGTCCGGCGAGGTTTTCGAGGGTCCAGGCGGCGGCGGAGTCCGGGGAGTCCGGCTGGATGATGTCGCCGGTGCGGGGGTCGTAGCCGGTGGCGAGGCGGGGGTAGAGGAGTTTGAGGTAGTCGTTGATTTCGGTGAGGGTGCCGACGGTCGAGCGGGTGGTGCGGACGTGGTTTTTCTGCTCGATGGCGATGGCGGGCGGGATGCCGTCGATGGAGTCGACGTCCGGCTTGTCCATGCGGTCGAAGAACTGGCGGACGTAGGGCGAGAAGGTTTCGACGTAGCGGCGCTGGCCTTCGGCGTAGAGGGTGTGGAAGGCGAGGGAGGATTTGCCGGAGCCGGACGGGCCGGTGACGACGGTGAGTTTGCCGAGCGGGATCTCGAGGTCGAGATTCTGCAGGTTGTGCTGGCGGCAGCCGTGGAGGCGGATGGCGGCGGCGGCTTTTTTCTTCGCGTTCTTCTTGGGAGGCACGCGGGGACTTTAGGGACGAAACGGGAGTTCGCCAGCGGAAGTGGATGCGGAATCAGTTTCCGGTTTACGGCGCGGGGGCGGCTTGGGATCCGTTGTCCCGGGGAGGAGTGGGCGCGGGGGATTGCAGGGCGGGGTTTTGCGATGCGGGAGGGGCGATGATTTGCTCGACGGCGGGTGGAGTTGTTTGTTCGCCCGGGGTTTCCGCCGGAGCGATGCCCCGGTTCCGGAAGACCATGAAGTAGTAGACGCCGAGTGCGGCGGCGATGAGGAGAAGGATGATGAGGGTGGGTGCGCCGGAGGAGGTGTTGACCTTGACGGGGCGCGGTCGGTAGGCGGGTTTGGGTGCGCCGGCGCCTGCCGCGGCGGTGAGGAGGCGCGGGCCGGGGGTGGCGGCGATTTTCTGGAGGTCGGTGGCGATTTCCGCGGCGTTGGAGTAGCGGTGTGCCGGGTTGGGGTCGGTGGCGCGGCGGACGATGGCGTCGAAGCGGTGGTCGCAGAGGGAGATGGCGGAGGGTGGGCGCGGGTCGTCCGCGGGGAGGCGGCCGGTGAGGAGTTCGTGGAGGAGGACGCCGAGCGAGAAGATGTCTGCGCGGGCATCGACGCTGTGGGGTGAGTGGACGACTTCCGGGGCGGTGTAGTGGGGGGTGCCGAAGATTTCCTCGCCTTCCTCGATTTTGTGGTCGGCGGGTCGGGCGAGGCCGAAGTCGCCGATTTTGGGTTCGGCGTTGAGGTCGAGCAGGATGTTGGACGGTTTGATGTCGCGGTGGAGGATGCCGTTTTCGTGGGCGTGGGCGAGTCCGCTGGCGATTCCGGTGACGAGGCGGATGACTTCGCCGGGGTCGATGGCGTTGCCGTGTGAGGAGTGGAACAGGGACTGGCCGGGCACGTATTCCATGACGATGAAGAGCATGCCGTTGACCTCACCGAAGTCGTAGACGCCGACGAGGTTGGGGTGGTTGAGGCGGGCCATGGCCTTGGCCTCGGCTTCGAAGGAGGCGCAGAATGAGGCGTCGGTGCTGAAGATTTCCGGCAGGATTTTGATGGCGACGGTGCGATCGAGGGAGCGCTGGACGGCGCGGTAGACGGCGCCCATGCCGCCGGTGGCGATGAGTATGTCGACGTCGTAAGCAGGGAAGAGGGTGGCGATTTCCTCGATTGCAGGAGCTTGGAATGGGGTGTGGGTTTCGGCGTCGCTCATCGGGATTCTGGGGGCTGTCTGAGGCTAGGGTTCGGGAAGTATTACGTTCAAGAGGAATGAATCTTCCGGATGATCTCAGCGAATTGTGGTTCGGGCTTTCTGATAGTGGGTTTTCAGGGCGAGGGCGAGGGTATCGGCGTATTCGTGGAAGATGGACGGTTGGAGTTTGCCGTTGATTAGGCGGGTTCCCTGGTAGTCGCCGGCCTGGATGCGGGGGTAGTCGATTTTGGAGTTCATGACGTAGGGTTCCATGAAGATGACGGGGCAGTCGTAGAGGCGGTTGGCGAGGAGGTTGCGGGCCCAGAGGTAGGGGTTTTGGTTGACGGCGGTGACGTTCGGGAGGGAGGGCTGGTATTGGTATGCGGGGAGTTTGGTCACCCGGGCGAAGGTTGTGGCGACGGAGTCGGCGACGAGGAGTTCCTCGGCATGGGTGCCGCCGAGGATTTTCTTGAGCATGGCGAAGCGCTGGTCAGCGAGGCGGATTTCGTCTTCGGTGTAGGCGCCGTTGAGGAGGACGTGGAAGTGGGTGCGGTCGACGAGGGTGGGTTGGTTCGGGTCTCCCCAGCTGTCGGCGTTGAAGTGGAGGCAGAGGACGAGGTCGGGTTTGATGGTGTGGTTGACGAGGTCCGCGCGGGCGCGGATTTCCGCGGTGCGGTAGAACAGTCGGTCGGCGAGTTTGCGGATGGATTCCGGGGAGCCGGCGGGTGAGGATTCGTTGGCGAGGGATTCGAGGGACTCGGGCCGGAGAGGGGTGACGGGTTCGGAATTCTTGCGGACGAGGGTGGTTTTGGCGCCGAGGTTTTCGAGTTGTGGTTTGAGGAGTTTGGCGACTATGAGGGTCATGTCGCCCTCGCGGACGGGGGATCCGTTTTCGAAGGAGAACCAGCGTTCTTCGACGTGGGCCCATGTTCCGCCGATGTGGCCGGGGTCGATGGCGATGTGGAGTCCGGTGAGGGGTTTTGCGTCGGGAGCGGGCGGGAGGTGGTGTGATTTCGCGTAGCGGGAGACGGGTGTGGGTGAGCCTTCGGGGGCGAAGCGGAGGGTGAAGGTGGGTGCGTCATCGGCATTGGTGGTTTTGACGGTGGCGGTGGTTTGGCTGACCTGGATGTGCTGTTGCCAGGGGGCGGAGGGGGAGAAGACGCGGTTGAGGAGGTCGAGGAATTGCGAGCGGGTGATGGATTCCTGGTAGGTCTCGAGTTCGGACCAGTCCGGGGTTTCCCCGAGGATGGAGAGGGTGGGGACGTGGACGGTCGGGAGCGGCGCGGTTACGGGCGTTGGCGGGGATTGGTCGAGCGGGGTGTCCGGCTTGAGGAGGACGAAGATGACGGGCGGCGCGAGCAGTGCGAGGACGACGAGGAGCGGGATGGAGGCTTTCAGAAAACGGGACATCTGGGAAATTGGGTTGTCGGCGGGTGGCTGGGTGTGGGAGCGTGGTGGGGCGGTCGCGTGGCCGCGAAAACTACTATCATGTCCGCGATTCGTATATTATTTTTGGGGGATATTGTCGGTGAGCCCGGAAGGAAGGCGGTGATTTCCCAGTTGCCATTGTTGAAACAGCAGGAGGAGATCGACTTTATCATCGTAAATGGAGAGAATTCAGCTGGTGGGAAGGGGATCACTCCGAAGATCGCGATTGATTTGTTGCGCGCCGGGGCGGCGGTGATCACGACTGGCGACCACGCTTGGGACCAGAGGGAGATCATGGATTATTTCCCGACGGAGCCGCGCTTGTTGCGTCCGATCAACTACCCGGAAGGCACGCCGGGGTGGGGGAGTGTGGTGCTGGAGACCGAAAAGGGCAGGGTTGGTGTGATTCAAGCCCAGGGGAGGTCGTTCATTCAGCCGCCGCTGGAGAATCCGTATCTGCTGGTCGAAAAGGAGGCGGAGAGGCTGCGTGCGGATGGTGTGGGGCCGATCTTTGTGGACTTTCACGCGGAGACGACGAGCGAGAAGATTGCGATGGGGAGGTTCATGGATGGCAAGGTTTCGGCGGTGGTCGGGACGCACACCCACGTGCAGACGGCCGACGAGGCCGTGTTTCCGGGTGGCACGGGCTATTTGACGGATGCGGGGATGTGTGGTCCGGAGGAATCGGTGCTCGGGCGAAACATCGAATCCGTGGTGTGGCGGTTCAAGACCGGGTTGCCGACGAGGTTTCCGGTTGCCAACGGTCCGGTGAGGCTGTGTGGGGCGATTGTGGATGTGGATGTGCAAACGGGAGGGTGTCTGGGGATCCGGAGGCTGTCCCATCGGGTTTCGGAGGGCTCTGAAATGCCCTAGTGCATCGTCAGTGAAATAAACGGCATAGAAACTGCTTTAGTTATTGCATGCCGAAAGCACTTCCGCCCCTGAAAATCAGCCCGTCCCAAATGACGGAACTTCAAAGCCTGAGCCGAAGCCGCACTGGAGCGGGGGCC
>JAUTCT010000068.1 GCA_030673875.1 Verrucomicrobiota bacterium JB025
CTTCTCTCCCGCCGGAGAAATGCTCCAGGACGTCGATTGGAACTACTACTCGCGTGCCTGGCAGTGGGACCCCGTCAAGCGACGCATGTATTTCTTCCGCGACAGCCAAAGCCCCAACGACCTCCACTACGAAACGCTCGATGCCGACGGCACCATCACCGGCAAAGGTGAAACGCCATACCACGGCGACTTCACCGTCACCCCGCCGATCCGCGTCAGCCCGGATGGCTCGATGGTCGTCATCGGCAGCGGCGTGGTGTTCGAAACCGACGGCCTCACTCAAACGGCCAACCTCTCCAACGGCTTCACCGACGGCGTGTGGTCCGGCGAAAAACTGGTCACCCTGCGCGAGATCAACGGCCTGACCCAACTCCAGATCTGGGAGGGCGACCAATTCCTGCAGAGCACCACCGTCCGCCAGTTCAACGGCACGCCGGTTCGCATCTTCAATACCAGCGAGGGCCTGCTGCTCGTCACCTCCATCGAGGACACCCCGCGCTTCATCCTGCTCGACTCCGCCTTCGACCCCGTCTTCATCTCGCCCACCCAACCCGTCGCTCCCGCCGACCTCGCAACAACCGGCCGCACGGTGGACTCCGTCTCCCTCAAGTGGACCGACATCTCCGACAACGAAGACTCGTTCCGGATCGACCACCGCATCGGCACCGGTGAATGGATTACCGCCGCCACGACCGGCCCCGATGCAACCACCGCCACCATCACCGGCCTCACGGCCAACACCACCTACGAGTTCCGGGTGGTCGCCATCAATGGCGCCCTCGAATCCTCTCCCTCGTCCTCCATTTCCTCGAGAACCCTCAGCTCCATCAACGAACCGGTTGGCGAACCCTACAACCTCGCGGTCACCCGCATCTACCGCAACTCCATCACCGTCGAATGGCAGGACAATGCCGACAACGAAACCGGCTTCCGGATCCTGCGCTCCACCTCGGCAAACGGTTCCACCACCGCCTTCACCGCCGGTGCCGGATCCACCTCGTTCACCAACACCGGCCTCTCCGCTGGCACCACCTACTACTACCGCGTCCAGGCCGTGAATGGCACCACCAGCGGCGACCTCTCGGGCCAGGTCAACGCCACCACCCGCTACTCGGATTCCTCCCCCTACCTCTCCTACTCGGTCACCGCAACGGTCCTCTCCCCGACCACCGTCACCGTCAGCTGGACCGACGGCTCCACCAACGAGGATGGCTTCAAAATCGAACGCACGATCTACGGAGCAGCAGCCTGGACCACGCTCGCCAGCGTCCCCTACAACACCGAATCATTCACCGACACCACCGCCGTCCCCGACACCAAATACACCTACCGGGTCGCGGCATTCAACAGCGTGGGAAACTCAAGCTACCGCAGCGCCACCGTCACCACCCCGGCGCTCGGCGGTGAGTTCACCGGATTCTCCATGCTCGCCGAAGACGTCTACTACTTCGCATTCAGCGGGCCGGACCGCATCGAACGCTATGACCTCGCCTCGCGCTCGTGGCTTCCGTCGATCGCGCTGGACGCCACCGCCACCGCGCTGTGGGTGGATGAATCAGCCGTCTTCGTCGCGGAAGACAGGGCCGTCATCCGCTTCTCACTGGATGGCGCAACCCGCAGCCCCATGGCCAATGCCGACTCCACCGTCACCAGCATCTTCACCCTCAACAACATCCTCGCCTTTGCCCCGTCCGGCGGAGACTTCACCACCATGGAGAAATCCACCGGAGTCTTCCTCGCGAACTTCAGCTACTGGTATTCCGGCACCGGTTTCTCCGTCGCCCCATCGCTCAACCGTGCCTTCTTCCGCAGCACCGGCGTATCCCCCTCCGACATCCACTTCCTCGAGTTTGATGCCGATGGAACCTACCTCTCCGGTGACGACAGCCCGTATCATGGCGACTACCCGTCCGCCTCGCGCACCTTCGTCTTTCCCAACGGCGCACGCGTGGCCGACACCTCAGGGACCGTCTATTCCACCGATTCACTCAACTACACAAACAGCCTCGCCGGTGCCTTCACCGATCTCGCCTTCTACGGCACGGACATCCCCATTGTCCTGCGCGCCGACCAGCTCGTCTCCTACTCCAACACCCTGCTGGAAGCCGGAACCTTCACCCTCTCCGCCGCCGGCCTGCGCGTCGCGGTCTCCGGCGAGGACGCCCTCGCCTTCATCGAGGACGGCACGGACTCACGCGGCCTGCGCGTGGAAACCGTGCCCCTCTCCGAACTCGGCGCCCCGGAACCCGGAGCCGCCATCGACCCGCTCGGACTCCCCTTCTCCATCGACGACGCCTTCGTCGACAAGGACGGCAACCTCCTCCTCTTCAGCAGGGAACAACTCAGCCTCTTCCGCTGGTCGCCCGCCCAGCGCACCTACACCGGCAGCTTCCCGCTCATCGGCGTCCCGGACTACGCCGCCTACTCCAGCGAAAACCACAGCGCCTACTTCGCCTATGCATCCCAACTCGTCCGCGCCATGGACCTCACCGCGGAGGCCCCCGTGGAAACCCCGCTCGTCGCCCTGCCCGGAGCACCCAGCGGACTCGCCACCGCCGGCGAGTTCATCGTCGCGTCCGATCCCTCGGGCGCATGGAACACCCACTACGTCTTCTCTCCCGCCGGAGAAATGCTCCAGGACGTCGATTGGAACTACTACTCGCGTGCCTGGCAGTGGGACCCCGTCAAGCGACGCATGTATTTCTTCCGCGACAGC
>JAUTCT010000069.1 GCA_030673875.1 Verrucomicrobiota bacterium JB025
GGTGAAGGTGTCTTCGGGAATGATCAGCGGGCTGTTGGGCGGGGCGATGCCGGTGCCCTTGCTGCGGAAGGCGTAGGTGCCGGTGAGCAGCGAATAGCGGGTGGGCGTGCAGGTGGAGGCGGAGCAGTAGCCGTCGGTGAAGCGGAGGCCCTGGGTCGCGAGTTGGTCGATGTTCGGCGTCTGATAGGTGGATGCGCCGTAGCAGGAGAGGTCGCCGTATCCGAGGTCGTCGGCCATGATGACGATGACGTTGGGTTTTTCCGCGGCCAGGGCGGGGGCGAACAATGCGAGTGCGAGAAGTAGTGGCTTCATGGTCGAGTGGGATTTTGGGTGATGAAATCGGTGGATCGCTGCGTCATGGGGGCGGATTCACCGCAAAAAGACCGTCGCAACCCGCCGCAAGGCTGAGTCCGGATCGTCCCGCCGGTGCCGCCGCCGCGGCGGAGAATCACGGCCCCCATCACTACCGCGTTGCAGCGGATTTCTTTTCAGGTTCGGGCCACACTTTTCACATCGGCGCCCCGCATTGCAGTTTGATCCCCCGCGGCAAACGATGCATCGTGCCATCCGGTCGCCAAATCCCGCAGCCGCCCCGCCTTCATTGCCAGCCGGTCCCGACCGCCGAATCATCCGGCGAATGGCGACCGGAGAGCATGGAGAAATCTGAAATTACCAACAAAGACACGAAAGACGCCAACCACGGCCGGTCGTAGTGATGCCCGCAGCCCGACGCGATCGAAGTCTCCAGTTTCGGGGCATGATTCGTGCTCTTTCACGAAAACGACCGGCTGACGGCATGCTGCCGATCGCGCATGAGAAAACTGAAAAACCGCATGAGAATATCTACAATTGGCTGGGTCGTCGGGCTATTTTCAATGCATGCCGCGTGGGCGGCGGAACCGTTGCTCGATGCGGTCGACTGGCCGACTTTCATGGCCGCCCGGGACATGCGCTGGGAAAAACTCCCCACCAAGTGGTTCGAAGGCCCCTTCCTCGGCAACGGCGAACAGGGCACGCTGATGTACCAGCTCGACGAGCAAACCTTGCGCTGGGATGTCGGATGCTCGGCCGCCCATGACCACCGCCCGTTCGACGAGGACGACCTGACCGAAAAAAACCCGATGGTGCTCAACCGCGGACGCCACTTCATCGGCCATCTGAGGCTGGAACTCCCCACCCATCTCACCGGCGGCACATCCCGACTCTCGCTCTGGGACGCCGAAGCATCCGGCACGCTCACCGCCGATGGCGGCACCGCCGAGTGGACCACCCGCGTCCACGCCACCGAACCGGTCATGCGTTTTGAAATCACCGCCACGGGCAGCCTCGAGGGCGCAAAGTTCGTCTACGCCGCCGAGGAGGCACGCAGCCCCCGCGCCGTCCGCGCCCTGACGCTGAAAAAGCCCCGCAACGAACTACGTGTTCCTGCCAATCCTTCGCCTGTAAGCGAGTCGCTGGATGACGGCATCCAAACCACCGTCCAGAATCTCCATGCCGGCGGACAAACCGCCGTCGCATGGACCCAACACCACATCGCCGGCAAAACCGTGCTCTGGCTGAGCGTCAAGCACAGCTTCCCGGACCGAAGCGCGATAGATGAGGCCATCGCCGCCGTGCGTGCCGCCGCCAAGGCCGACCAAACCGCGTGGATCCAGGCACACCGCGACTGGTGGCACGACTACTACCAGCAAAGCTTCGTCTCCGTCGGTGACCGCTACTGGGATTCATTCTACTGGATCCAACAATACAAGCTGGCCTGCGCCACCCGCGACAAGGGCTGGATCATCGACAACCAGGGCCCGTGGCTCCAGCGCACCGCCTGGTCCGCAATCTGGTGGAACCTCAATACCCAGCTCTCCCACAGCGTCGGCTACACCGCCAACCGTCGCGGCACGGTGTCCGCACTGAGCCATCGCCTCGACGTCAACCGCGACAGCCTCGCCCGCAATGTCGCCGAACCCTACCGCGCGGATTCCTACGCCATCGGCCGCAGCACCTCCGGCTGGGACCTCCTCGGTCGGGCCGGCCAGCCCGGCGGGCGCAAGCAAATGGACCCGAACATGGGGCGGGAAACCGGCAACCTCCTGTGGGCACTGCACAACATGGACCTGGAATACCGCTACTGGGTCGACACCGACCTGCGCGACAAGGTGCTCTACCCGCTGCTGACCCGGGCCGTGAACTACTACCGCCATTTCCTGCGGGAAAACCAGCACGGCCAACTGAGCCTGCCGGAAACCTACAGCCCGGAATACCGGCGGGCCACCGATTGCACCTACGACATCGACCTCCTCGGCTGGGGCGTCGGCCGCCTGCTCGAACTGGCCGCCGAAAAAGGCCTCACCGCAAAGGACGAACCATTGATCCCGGTCTGGCGGGAAATCCAAACCAAGCTCGTGCCCGCGCACGTCGATGAAAAAACCGGCCGCATGATCGGCCGCAACGTCAAACTCACCGGCCGGCACCGCCATTGGTCGCACCTGATGGCGATCTATCCGCTGCATACCCTCACGCCGGAAACCCCTGCGGACCGCGAGTTGATCGACCGCAGCCTGACCCACTGGCACAGTTTCGGCCGGGCCATGGGCTACTCCTTCACCGGCGGGTCCTGCATGGCCGCGCTGCTCGGCGACGGCGATCGCGCGCTCGGATTCCTCAACGGACTCAAGTCCTTCCTGAAACCAAGCACCTTTTACACGGAGATCGATGACCTGCCCGTCATGGAAACCCCGCTGCACGGCGCCACCGCGATGCAGGAAATGCTGCTGCAAAGCTGGGGCGGCCGCCTGCGCGTCTTCCCCGCCGTGCCCGAAGCATGGCCCGACGTCCAGTTTCACCAACTCCGCGGCGAGGGCGCCTTCCTCGTCAGCGCCCGTCGCGAACGGGGGAAAACCCAGTGGTGCCGGGTCCGGTCGGAAGCCGGAGGAACCGTGCAGGTCGACCCGCAACTCACCGACGCCCAATGGACAAGCTCCGCGGGAACCCGGGTGAAAAAAGACGCCAACGGCCTCTACACCATCCACACCGCACCCGGCGATTGGGTCTTGTTCCAGCCGAATGGCCAGACCCTATCCGAACCCACGGTCACGCCCGCCGCCCCCCACGGGAAAGTCCACCATTTCGGACTGTGGAAAAACTAACCGCCGGATAACCCGCCTCATTTCCGCTGCCACCCCATGACCAAGCCTCCCAGAAAGCCTCACGTCGCAAGCCTCCTCGCCATCGCATCCATGGCGCTGAGCCCCATCGGTTGGACGCAAGCGTCAGACCCCGCGGCGGTCACCAGCCCCAAAAACATCCTCTTCATCGCGGCGGACGATCTCAACTGCGACATCAACACCTTCGGCGCGTCCCACGTCATCACCCCGAACCTCGACCGGCTGGCGAAAATGGGCACGCGTTTTGACAATGCCTTTTGCCAGCAACCGCTCTGCGGTCCCAGCCGGGTCAGCATCATGACCGGCCTGCGCCCGAACACCACCCGGTGTTTCGCCCTCAAGGACAACTTCCGCGACCGCAAGCCCGATGCGGTGACCCTGGGCGAGTTCTTCAAACTGAAGGGATACTACTCCGGCCGCGTCGGCAAAATCTATCATCACGGGAACCCGGGTGACATCGGCACGAACGGAAACGATGACGCGCAAACCTGGACCGAACGCTTCAATCCCGCGGGCATCGACAAGATCCACGAGGAGAAGATCATTCGTTACCCCGGGGGAATCACCGGCAGGAGAAACCAGCTCGGTGTCTCCATGGCCTGGTGGGATCCGGTCAGCGAGGACGATGAACACACCGATGGCAAGGTGGCGTCCAAGGCCATCGAGCTGATCGAGGCACACAAGGACAAACCGTTCTTCATCGCCGCCGGATTCTTCAACCCGCACTGCCCCTATGTCGCACCCAGGAAGTATTTCGACCTGTATGACATCGACGACATCACCCTGCCCGACGCGGAGCAGGCCAGGGAAGACCTGAAGGATGTTCCGCCGATGGCGATTCGCAACGATGCCAAATGGCCATTCCGCGGCGTCTCGGTGGAGGAAGCCAAACAATGCAAACTGGCCTACTACGCATCGGTATCGTTCGTCGACGCACAGGTCGGCAGACTGCTCGACGCTCTGGAAAAGAACGGCCTGATGGACGACACCATCATCGTGTTCTGGTCCGATCATGGCTATTTCCTCGGGGAAAAAGGCCTCTGGTACAAACGCAAGGCCTTCGAACGTTCGGCCAGAGCCCCCTTGATCATCGTCACTCCGGACGGCACGAAGGGAGCCTCCTGCAGCAAACCGGTCGAGATGCTAGACATGTATCCCACGCTCGTCGACTCCGCCGATTTCGAGGTGCCCACTGCCCTGGAAGGGCGCAGCCTTCGTCCGCTGTTGCAGGATGCCAACGCCAGCTGGGACCACCCCGCCATTACCCAGGTGCACTTTTCCCCCAACGCTCAGGGCTACTCGCTGCGCAACGACCGCTGGCGCTACACCGAATGGAACCGGGGCAAAGCCGGCATCGAACTCTACGACCATCAAAACGACCCAGAGGAAATCACCAACCTGGCACCCCGTCCGGAACATGCCGAAATGATCCGGACGCTGGCCAGCCAGCTGCGCGCCTATAGCGACACCTACCAGCCGAAGAAAAACAACCGGGACCATCGATGAAAAAAAACAGGGCAATCACAATTTTCGCATTCATATCGTCATGCTGGGTGAACCCCGCATCGGCGGCACCGGCGACCGATGAAATCGACTGGAGCGCGATGCTCGCCGAACACGACATGGTCTGGGAAAAACTGCCGACCAAATGGGACCAGGGCCCGTTTCTCGGAAACGGCGAGCAGGGAACCCTGATGTACCAAACCAGTCCCACCACACTGCACTGGGATGTCGGGTGCTCCGCCGCTCACGAACACCGGCCGATCGAAGAAGACGACCTGACGGAAAAAAACGTCGCCACCCTGAACCGCGGACGGCACTTCATCGGCCACCTGGAACTCAACCTCCCCGCACCCCTGACCGACGGACAGGCGCGATTGCACCTCTGGAACGCCGAGGCCACCGGCACCCTGAGCTCGTCCAAAGGCACCGCCACCTGGACGACGCTGGTGCATGCCACCGAACCCGTCATGCGCCTTGACATCGCCGCCAAAGGCGAACTCGCCGGAACCACCCTCACCTACGTGCCCGAGGAAGCCCGGAACCCGCGGGCCGTCCGTTCGAAGAACCCGCGCTCGCCGGTCAACCCGCCGCCGGTCGTCGCCGAACTCCCGGACGGCGTGCACACCGCCGTGCAAAACCTCGTCGCCGGTGGACAAACGGCCGTCGCCTGGGCCAAACAGGAATCCCCGGACGGCGAACGGCTCTGGCTCAGCGTGAAACACAGCTACCCGGGAAATGAAGCCGCCGGCCAGGCGGTGGCGGCCGTGCGCGCCGCAACCGCCGCCGACCCGGACACATGGACGCGGACACACCGCGACTGGTGGCACAACTACTACCCGGATAGTTTCGTCTCCACCGGAGACCCCTACTGGGATTCGTTCTACTGGATCCAGCAGTACAAACTCGCCTGCGCCACCCGCGACAAGGGATGGATCATCGACAACCAGGGCCCGTGGCTGCAACCCACCGCATGGTGCGCGCTCTGGTGGAACCTCAACATCCAGCTGTCCCACAGCGGCGGCTACGTGGCCAACCGCCGCGGCACCGTCTCCGCACTCAGCCACCGGCTCGGCATCAACCGCGACAACCTCACCCTGAACGTCGCCGAACCCTATCGCGCCGACTCCTACGCCATCGGCCGCAACACCTCGAACTGGGACCTGCTCGGCCACGCCGGAGAACCCGGCGGCCGCGCGAAAATCGACAAGAACATCGGCAGGGAAACCGGCGACCTGCTGTGGGCGCTGCACAACGTCGACCTCGAATACCGCTACTGGGTCGACACGGACCTGCGCGACAAGACGCTCTACCCGCTGCTTCTGCGCGCGGTGAACTACTACCGGCACTTCCTCGTCAAGAAGGACGACGGCCTCTACCACCTGCCCAGCACCCACAGCCCCGAACTGCGCAACGCGGACGACTGCACCTACGACATCGACCTCCTCCACTGGGGAGTCGGACGCCTGCTGGAGCTTGCGGAGGAAAAGGGGCTCAGTGATCGCGACGAACCGCTGATCAAGGTCTGGAACGACCTCAAAACCAACCTCGTTCCCGCCCATGTCAACGAGACCGGACGCATGATCGGCGCCAACGCCCAACTCAACGGCGGCCACCGCCACTGGTCCCACCTGCTCGCCATCTATCCGCTCCGCACCCTCACGCCAGAGCCCCCGGAAGACCGCGAATTGATCGCAAAAAGCCTCGCCCGCTGGCACAGCTTTGGCCGGGGTGTCGCAGGCTACGCCTTCACCGGAGCCTCCTGCATGGCATCACTGCTTGGAGATGGGGATGAAGCGCTTCGCTACCTCAATGTTCTCAAGTCTTATGTAAGACCCAACACCATGTATTCCGAAATCGGCCTGCCGGTGATGGAAACCCCCATTCACGGCGCTACCGCCATGCAGGAAATGCTGCTCCAGTCGTGGGGCGGCCGACTGCGGGTCTTTCCCGCCGTCCCCTCCAGCTGGCCCGACGTCCAGATCCACAAACTGCGCGGCGAAGGCGCCTATCTGGTCAGCGCCAAACGCGAAAACCAATCGACCCGCTGGGTCTTCGTCGAAGCGGAAAAGGGCGGCACCGTCGAAATCGCAGCTGGAATTTCCAACCCGACATGGATCACCTCGCCCGGAGTCAAAGTGGAACCCGCGGAAGCCGGAGTTTACAAGGTCACCCTGTCGCCGGATGATAAGGTCCTGTTCTGGCCGAAGGGAACCCCCAAGCCGGAAATGACCGTCAAACCGGTCAAGCGCCAGGGCGGAATCCACCGCTTCGGACTGCCAAGCGACAACTCCCGCAACTGAGAAAATCCCGCCAAACCAGCCACCGGCAACCGGTTTCCAATCACAAACAACCATCACCACCATCCCCATGAAGAGAGCACACGACCTCCCGAATCGATCGGGCCACACCTCCACCCGTCGGCGCCGACTCGCGCCACCCGGCGCCATCCTCAAGTCGATCCTGTCCCTCGGCATCGCCTGCGGACTCGCACACGCCGCCGGCGAGGGCCCCAAATCCCTCCCGCCCGTGCCCGACCTCACCAAGGGCGACACCCGCGACGAGTTTCACGACTGGACGCTCGGCCCGACCGGCGCCCGCGGCTGGATCCACGCATGGAAAAAAGACACCATCGACGCCCGCCAGATCCTCATCACCAAAGTCGACCGGGAGACTCCCGCCGACGGAGTCCTGCAGGTCGGCGACGTGATCCTCGGCACCCATGGCACGCCGTTCGAGTCGGACGCCCGCAAAGCCTTCGGCTGGGCCATCGCCCGTGCGGAATCCACCGAAGGCGCAGGCCAGCTCCCCATCATCCGCTGGCGGGATGGCAAAACCGAAACCGTGACCCTGCAACTCCAGACGCTCGGCGACTACTCGGCCACCGCTCCCTACGACTGCGCAAAATCCAAGCTGATCTTCGAACAAGGATGCCGGGCGATCGCAAAACGCTACAACGAATCCTCCCGCCGCGGCAACGCGATCGAACGCTCGCTCAACGCGCTCGCACTGCTCGCCAGCGGTAATCCGGAATACAAATCCATCGTCGCCGAAGAAGCCCGCTGGGCCGCCGACTACCAGATCCGCGAACTCAAGGGCTTCCAGTCCTGGTGGTACGGCTACTCGAACCTGTTCCTCGCCGAATACGTGCTCGCAACCGGCGACAAATCGGTCATGCACGGGCTCCGCCGAACCGCCCTCGAAATCGCCAACGGCCAGAGCCGCGTCGGCACCTGGGGCCACACCTTCGCCAACAAGGACACCGGTGTCCTCTACGGCTACGGCGCCATGTGCGCACCCACCCTCAGCCTCAACATGTCGCTCGCCCTCGCCCGCGAAGCCGGCGTCCGCGACCCCGCCATCGACCGCGCCATCGCGAAAAGCAGCCTCATGCTTTCATTCTACACCGGCAAGGGTGCCATCCCCTACGGCGACCACCACCCGTGGACCGAAACCCACGACGACAACGGCAAGTGCGGCGCCGCCGCCGTCATGTTCGACCTCCTCGGCGACGCTAAAAGCACCGAGTTCTTCTCCCGCATGACCACCGCATCCTGGGGCTCGGAACGCGATGGCGGCCACACCGGCAATTTCCTCAACATCCTCTGGGCCATGCCCGGCGTCGCCCGCTCCGGCCCGCAGGCCACCGGCGCATGGATGAAGGAATTCGCATGGTACTACGACCTCGCCCGCCGCTCGGACGGCAGCTTCCTCTATCAGGGAGAACCCGGCGTGCTCAAAAAAGACCACAAGTTCGCCGGCTGGGACAGCACCGGCGCCTACCTGCTGGCCTACGCCATGCCCCTGAAATCCCTCCGCCTCACCGGCAGGAAACCCAGCGTCGCCCCGCAAATGGACGCCGCAGAAGCCGCCATGGTCGTGTCCGCCGGCCGCGACTGGAACCGCCGCAACGGCACCAACTACAGCAAATACTCTACCGAAGACCTCATCGCCGGCCTCGGCAGTTGGTCGCCCATCGTGCGCGAACGCTGCGCCAGCACCCTCGCCTCCGGTGACGATGACGTCATCCAGAACGTGCTCGCCCTGCTCGAATCCGGCAGTGCTGAGGAGAAACTCGGCGCCTGCGCGTTCTTCCGCGTGATGGGCCCGCGCGCCGCTCCCGCCGTGGATGCGCTCACCCGCACCCTCTCGGCCAGCGACCTCTGGCTGCGCATCGAGGCCGCCAACTCGCTCGCCGCTATCGGCCCGGCTGCCAGAAGCGCCGTGCCGAAAATGCTCGAGATGGCATCCGTGCGCGACGCGTCCGACCCACGCGGAATGACCCAGCGCTACCTCGCGTTTGCCCTCTTCCAGCCGAGGTCCTCGGTCATCACCACCGGCTTGATTTCCGGCTCCCTCGATGGCATCGACCGCAAGGCCATCAACCGTGCCGTCGTCGCCATCCTGACCAATGACGACGGCCGCGCCCGCGGTGCCATTTCCAGCATCTTCAAGAACCTCACCTACGATGAGATCAAGCCGCTGATGCCCGCCATCCACAAAGCCATCGTCGACCTCGCACCCAGCGGACTCATGTTCGCCGACACCGTGCGCCTCAACGGACTGACCTACCTCGCCCAACACCACATCGAGGAAGGCATGGAACTCGCCGTCGACCTCATCGAAGTCGGCCGCTGGGGCCTCGGCAAACGCATTAAACCCTGCCTCGCGGCACTCACCAGCTACGGCAGCGCGGCGAAAAGCCAGCTTCCCGCATTGCGGAAAATGGAAGCCGGAATGGTCAAGGACGGCAAAGGCCCCAAAGACAAAAACCTGCAACTGCTGCGCGAGGCGATCGCCAAGATCGAGTCCGCCAAAAGCGCACCCAAACTGCAGAGACTGCCAAGAGGCTGAAACAGGGGCCCCCAGGCCGGCCCCATATGGCTGGATCCATCAGGCCAATCATCGCATGCCGCGCACCGTCCCCTGACGCTGCGCGGCATCTTTGTTTCCACCCCTCGGGGGAATCCAGATCCTCCATCCGTTTCACCACGCATTCCTCTGCTCCGTGGGCATCCGCAAACCCGGACGCGGCATCCCGGCCCGGACAGCCAGCGTAGCGATGACACTCACCCAAAGACGCCTCTCATGGCAGGCTCTACAACAGGCACACACCAAACCCACACCGTTGCCACAACACCACAATTGACTGTCCCCATTCCGGGGAAGAGCCCGACGCCGGTCACTCCGACCGCAAGTCCCGCAAACTCCACAACACCCCGGCCGCCGGCCCCGCTCGCCCACGCATCTTCCGCGCACCATCCTTCCGTTTCGGGCCAAATCGTTCCCGCGTCCCGTCGAACGCATCGTTCACAAACTTCCGGCTGCCGATCACCGCACCATCCGTGAAATACCGAATCCTGCACCGCAGCATCCGACCATAGGAAATGTCCTTCTCTTTCTCCAATCCCTCCACCGATATCCCTTTCCGGGTCACCACCCGCTCCACCTTCCCGGCACGGTTCACCCGCTCTTCCGCCTTCTCCTCCGCGCCACTCATCAAGATCCGCCGGTATTGACTCGCCACACATTCCTGTGTGCCTCGCCCCTTCGGGGCACGTCGCTTGCGCTCCTGGCCAAAACCCTCCGTGCCTCCGGCTGGTTCCAACGAAACATTCCGAGCCCAAAGCTCCGCATCCGCGCCCACCCCCTGGTGCGCCCGCATCGCACGGACCAATCCGGCCCGCGCCTTCTTCCCGTTCCCCTTCGGTCCGCCACCGATCGCCTCGCCATAGCTGCTCCAGCGGTAATCCGCCGGCTCCTTCACCATCTCCGCCCGCACCGGGTTCAGGTCGATGTATGCCGCCATCGTCCGCGCCGCCAC
>JAUTCT010000070.1 GCA_030673875.1 Verrucomicrobiota bacterium JB025
ATTGGGTGATCTCACCCCTGCCGAGTTCGCGTCGCGC
The DNA here is from genome assembly GCA_030673875.1 of Verrucomicrobiota bacterium JB025. Taxonomy (GTDB): domain Bacteria; phylum Verrucomicrobiota; class Verrucomicrobiia; order Verrucomicrobiales; family Akkermansiaceae; genus Luteolibacter. Next base: position 38 of record JAUTCT010000070.1, read on the forward strand.
TGTCCATCTCCGCTCCGGCCTCCGGCCTCCGCTCCGATGGACAGCGCGGAACAATCCCAACCCCAACTCTCATAGGAGCTGGTTCAAAGAACGGGGGCACTCCAGGTCCTCATCGTGGTCCTCGTCGGCTTCTTGGAGACGTGAGGAATCGGTTAGTCCCAAGCCCGATCCGCGGTTGCTGAATCCGAATCCGGGATCTCTCAAGCGCTGGTTTCAAACATGATGTCCAGCCCCGGGTGGGCTGGATAGTCGTCAAACCGCGGGGACCGGGAACGAGCGTGAACTCGCCCTTGAGTTCGGGCGGTTCATGCCTGGAAGAATGTGTTGGGTGTGTTCGCCTATTCCTGGCCCTCGCTAACGCCTATTCGATAGAACACCCGCATGCTGTCGGGCAAATCCGGGAGATCTGCCGAACGCTCGACGAGGTCTCCATCGAAGTTGACGTCGGTCATGCGTTGCCAGCTCTCGGGGTCAGAGAAGTCATCGGTCCATTCCACGAAGAAGTGACAGCTTTCACTGTGTGGGGAGTCGTGCATGCGCATGCCGATTGCCGTATGGCTGAGCCAGCACCGGACGTGATCTTGCGCATCGTTGGCACTCGTCCCAAGGAGGTTTTCCAGGCTGTCTGACCAGCGGTTTATGCCGGACTCGAAGATCCTTGGTGAGTGGAATACGATGGAGGTCACCTGCTGGGGTGACCAGGTGATCGTGATCGGTGACCAATCCATGAACCAAGCGATGGAGAGCGCTTCTGGCATCCCTGCCGGGATGCGGAACATTTTGGGAACGTGGGGTCCGGGGGTGTCGCTGCGCTCGACCCCCGGCTACATGCTGTGATCCCTCCGGGATCTTTCGAGACGGAACGTTGGCAAGCGTCGGCGGACGGTTTGTGGGATGGCAGGGACGTTTGTCCCAAACGTCCGGTGGTGGCGGGGTGTGGTGTTTTTTTGGGTGGCGGGATGTGGAAAGCGCGTCGACTCAGCCGGACGGCTGGGGATGCGCGGTTCGCTTTAGCGAACATGCATGGAATGCGCGAAGCGCGATGGGGTATGGACGGAGCGAAGCGGAGTCACATCCGTCCGGCGGTGGCGGGGTGTGGTGTTTTTTTGGGTGGCGGGATGTGGAAAGCGCGTCGACTCAGCCGGACGGCTCGGAATGAGCGGTCCGCTTTAGCGAACATGCATGGAATGCGCGAAGCGCGATGGGGCATGGACGGAGCGAAGCGGAGTCACTTTCGTCCCTGCCTTTGGGATTGCCCGTTCTTCTCAAAGGGGGATGGCTATTTGGCGGTTTCGACTTCGTAGTCGATTTCCTGGAAGTCGGCGACTTGTTTGAGCCAGATTTCGCTGACGAATTTCTGGTGGTCGGGGTGGTTGTTGTAGGCGTCGTAGGCGGCCTGGTCGGTGAATTTCATGGTGAGGCCCCAGGACCAGGGTTTTTTGGGGCTGGTTTCCTTGAGGATCTCGAATTCGGCAACGCCGGGGATGGCGGCGAGTTTGCGGGCTTCCGCGAGGAAGGCGGTTTCGGCTTGGGATCCGGGGTCGTGTTTGAGTTTGAAGAAGACGCTGTGGATGATGGGTCCTGAGAATGCGGTGGACGCGAGCAGGGCGAAGGCGGCGAGGATGGAGGCGGGGAGTTTCATGTCCGGTTGGTGTGGTTAGAGCTTGAAGAGTCCGCCGCGTTTGCCGCCGAGGACGGCGGCGCCCATGATGGAGACGGAGAGGAAGACCATGGCCCAGACGCCGAGGGCGGCGGCGAGTTCGGTGCCGTTTCCGAGGGTGCTGAGCAGGGTGTAGATGGCCTTGGTGATGGGGTAGTGCTGGGTTTGCTGGGCGAGGATGAGGGAGTCGCTGACTTCGAGCATGGCGAAGGCGAAGGCGAGGATGGAGCCGGCGGCGAGGTTGGCACCGATGAGCGGGAGGGCGACGCGGCGCATCATGCGGAACGGGGTGGCGCCGAGGGATTTGGCGGCTTCCTCGAGCATGGGGTTGCTCTGCTGGAGGCCGGCGACGGCGGAGCGGACGACGTAGGGGAGGCGGCGGGTGGCGTAGGCGATGACGAGCAGGAGGAAGGGGGAACCGCCGGCGCCGACGAGGAAGTGGAAGGGTTTGCCTTCCTGGGAGAGGGCGAGGTAGCCGAAGGCCATGACGAGGCCGGGAACGGCGAGGGGGAGCATGACGACGGCGTCTAGCAGGCCGCGGACCTTGAGGTCCGAGCGGACGACCACCCAGGCGACGGCGATGCCGACGAGGAGGGCGACGAGGGTGGCGCAACCGGCATACATGAGGGAGTTCTGGATCGAGGGGACGACGAGTCCGTTGCCGAGGGCTTCGACGTAGTGCTGGATGGTGAAGGAGTCCGGGATGACGGTGCCATACCAGCGTTTGGCGAGGGAGAGCATGATCACGCCGGTGTGGGGGATGGCGGCGCAGCAGAAGGTGAAGAGGAAGAGGCCGGCGGCGGCGAAGGACTTGATGCCGGTGAGTTTGACGGCGTTGCTGCGGCCTTTCGGGCGGGGTGCGGTGCCGAGCGGCGAGCGGCCGATGGCGAACTTCGAGAGTGAGAAGACGGTGCCGGCGACGACCAGCAGGATGGCGGTGAGGGCGTAGGGGATCGGGTTATTGTCGAGGCCCTTGATGCCGTTGAAGATCTGGACGGATGCGGTGCGGCCGAAGTCGAAGACGAGGGGGACGCCGAGTTCGGTGAAGGCCCAGATGAAGACGATGGTGGCGCCGGCGAAGACGCCGGGCATGGCGAGCGGGAGGGTGATGCGGAAGAAGCGTTTCCACGGCGGGCAGCCGAGGTTTTCGGCGGCCTGTTCCATGGCGGGGTCGAGGTTGGAGAGGGCGGCGGCGATGTTCATGTAGAGGATCGGATAGAGGTTGAGTCCGATCATGAGAACGATGCCGGCCATGCGGCCTTCGGCGAGGTAGTCGATGGGGGCATCGATGATGGAGAGCTTGGTGAGCAGGGCGTTGAGTGCGCCGTTGACGCCGAGCATTTGTTTGACGCCGACGGCGCCGACGAATGGCGGCAGGATCATGGGGGCGAGGACGAGCACGCCGAGCACGGGTTTGCCGATGAAGTCGTAGCGGTGGCCGACGAGGGCGAGGGGGAAGGCGATGCAGGTGGCGACGACGGTGGCGCAGGTGCCGATGAGCAGGGAGTTGAGGAGTCCCTGCTGGTAGATGGGGTTCTGGAAGACGGTGAGGATGAACTCGAAGGTGAAGCCGTCGGGTCCTTCAAACGCTTGTTTGACGACCATTCCCGCCGGGTAGATGAAGAAGGCGGCGAACAGTGCGCAGACGAGAATGGTGATGAGGTAGGCGGGGCCTTTTTTCATGGTGAAGGCGGCATCGCCGCGATTGTGGATTGGAAATTGAGGGTGGCTGCGTGCGGACCTGCGGCGGTTCAGGGGGTGGAGGTTCGGGCCATTTGTTCGGCTTTCCGGTAGTTGGCGCGGAACCATTTGCCGAGTTCGGCGGAGTAGCGGGCGGACCCGAGCGGGTCGTTGCGGTTGAAGCCGGGGTCGCCGTGGCCGCCTTTGGAGTAGGGCATGATGGAGACGTCGTTGAAGACGGCGAGGGCATCTGCGGGCATGCCGGCGGCCTTGAGGGCGGCCCAGGCGGATTTCATTTCGTCGTGGGAGTCGATGCACATGGCCTTGACGAGCATGCGCAGGGTGGAGAACGACTTGGAGGTGAGCTCGGGTTGGTAGGTGTAGTTGGCGTTGTTTTGGTAGACGGCGTTGCCGGGCATGGTGGTGTTTGCGAGGATTTCCGGGGAGTAGAGGTCGCGGCGGATCGGGGTGCGGTGGAGGGCGCGTTCGGCGGGGCCGTTCGGGGTTCCGGGTTTGGCGAACCAGAGTTGCTGGGCTTCGCGGGTGAGGCAGAATTCGACGAAGGCCTGGGCGATTTCCGGGTGGGGTGCGCCTTTGAGGACGCCGATGGGGTCGGCGCTGAGGGTGGTGCCGCCGGTGGGTGCGATCCAGACGACGCGTGGGTCGCCGGATGGGGTGGTGAGGTCGTGGGCGTAGGAGCGGCCGTAGAAGTCGATGCACATTCCGGCGGCGGCGTTGCCCTGGCCGACGTCGTGGGGGATTTTTGACGCGCTATCGGTGAAGTAGCGTGCATTGGCGGCCATGCGCTGGATGAGTTGGAGGCCGGCGGTCCATCCGGCATCGAGTGCGGATTGGCGGTTGTGGGGGTCGGTCTTGAGGGCTTTGAGGATTTCCGCCTGGACGATGAGTTCGAAGGTTCGGGCGACGGAGCCGGATTTGGTGGGATCTGCGAGGGCGAGGGTGCCGGCGTAGCCGGGGCTGCCGAGGTCCTGCCATGCGGCGGGGGGATCGAGGCCGAGGCGCTGGATGAAGTCCGGGTTATAGCAGATGCCGAACTGTGAGATGCAGGTGCCGACCCAGACGTGGTCGTCGGGGTAGTATTGTTCGCCGGTGAAGCTTTGGGGGATTTGGCCGTTTTCGCCGAAGAGATCGGGCTGGGATTGGAAGACGCGGAGTGGCACGAGGCGGTCTTTTCTGGCCTGTCCGGAGAAGTCCGGCTGGCCACCGCCGAAGAAGAGGTCGACGCCGATGCCCTGGCGGCCGGTTTCCTCTGCGGCCTTGAATCCCGCGTCGAGGACCATGCGGATTTCCGAGGTTCCGCCGGGGGTGCGCCAGTCGACGTAGATGGTGCGGTTGGTGGTGTTTTTCCAATATCGGGCGAAGGCTTCGCCGAATTCGCTGCGGATGGATTCGTTGTGTGGGGAGAGGATGACGAGGCGGTCGTCGGCGGAATTTGGCGCGGTGGTGGCGGACTCTCGGCGGAGGACGAGTGGCAGCGCGACGATGATCGCGAGCAGGGAGATGATGATGAAGGCGCGTTGTTTCATGGAGGTGGGAAGCCGGGGAGCGATGAGCGCCGGATGGTTGTGGGAGGTCGGGGTGGGGTTTGGCTGGTGGCTGGTGGCTGGCGCGGGAGGAGGCCGGAGAGCGGGTGGCGGGCTAGACGGTGGTTGGCTGGAGGACGATCACGTCGTCGTGGCGCGAGTGGAGGGTGATCGGGGTTTCCGAGGGTTCGTGGATGATGTGGGGGTTCATTTCGACGACTTGCTGGCGGCCGGCGGGGGTTTCGATCCAGTATTGGATGCGCTGGCCGAGGTATGATCGTTCGGTGATTTTTCCGGTGACGGGGTTGTCTCCGGATTCCTTGTGGAGGCGCCAGGCCTCGGGGCGGATGGAGAGCTGGACGAGGTCGCCGCCGGCGGGGGTGAAGTCGGGGTCGGTGAGGCGGCCGACGATGGCGCCGGCGGGGGTTTGGGTGAGTGCGTAGCGGTCGCGGACTTCGAGGACTTTGCCCTCGATGAGGTTGGTTTCGCCGATGAATCCGGCGACGTATGAGCTGCGCGGGTGGCGGTAGATTTCCTCCGGGGTGCCGATTTGGCCGATGGTTCCGAGTTTGAGGATGGCCATGCGGTCGGCCATGGCGAGGGCTTCCTCCTGGTCGTGGGTGACGTAGATGCCGGTGAGGCCGTTTTCCTTGACGATGCGGCGGATTTCGCGGCGCATTTCGACGCGGAGCTGGGCGTCGAGGTTGGAGAGCGGTTCGTCGAGGAGGAGGCATTTCGGTTTGACGACGAGTGCGCGTGCGAGTGAGACGCGTTGTTGCTGGCCGCCGGACATCTGGTCGATCGAGCGTTCGCCGAAGCCGGGGAGCTGGACCATTTCGAGCGCTTCTTCGACGCGTTGTTTGATTTCGGCTTTGGGGACCTTCCGTTCCTCGAGGCCGAATGCGATGTTCTGGCCGACGGTGAGGTGCGGCCAGAGGGCGTAGCTTTGGAAGACCATGGCGGCCTCGCGCTTGTGGGGAGGCATCCGGGTGACGTTGTTGTCGCCGAAATGGATGGATCCCGCGGTGGGGGTTTCCAATCCTGCGATGCAGCGCAGGAGGGTGGTTTTGCCGCAGCCAGAGGCTCCGAGCAGAAAGAACAACTCGCCGGGCTCGATGGTGAGGTCGATTCCGTTGAGGGCGGTGACCTTGCCAAAGGTCTTAACGATGGATTCAGCGCGGATAGACTCCATGACTTGTTGGGTGCATGGTTTCCGATGGGGCGGCGGAAGCAAGTCCGAAGAGGGAAATGCCCGGAATATCCGTCGCTGGGATCCGGTGGTGTGGCTGGAGCGGTGTGCGCTGTGGGGTCAGATCACGCTGTCGGGCAGCGGTTCGGAGATCGGGTCCGCGAGGGTGGTGATGTAGCCGTTTTCCAGGCTGTAGATCCAGCTGTTGATGTAGAGTTTTTGTCCGCGTTCCCATGCGTCCTGGACGATGGTGGTGCGAGCGACGTGGCGTGCCTGGGCGAGCACATTGAGTTCGCAGAGGCGGTCGACGGCGGCGGCTTCGGACATTTGGTCGAGTTCGTGTTTGTGGAAGCGCGAGAGCTGGCGGATGCCGGAGAGCCAGTTATCGATGATGCCGTGGCGCATTTTTTCGTGGGCGGCCTTGACGCCGCCGCAGCCGTAGTGGCCGCAGACGATGATGTGGCGGACCTTGAGGACATCGACGGCGTATTGCATGACGGCGAGGATGTTGAAGTCGGTTTCCGCGACGACGTTGGCGACGTTGCGGTGGACGAAGACCTCGCCGGGTTCGAGGTCGGTGATCTGGTTTGCGGGAACGCGGCTGTCCGAGCAGCCGATCCAGAAGAAGCGCGGTGCCTGCTGGGCGGCGAGGGTTGAGAAGAAATCCGGTGAGGACTGAGAGATCGAGTCGGCCCACTGGCGGTTTTGTTTGAGTAGTTTTTCGAGTTCTTCCATGGTCGGCGAGGTTGGGGGAAGATGCCTGCAATCGGCGGGACGTCCACTGGGAAATTACTCCGAAATTTGCTCTCGGTGGATGCGGTAGAACTTGCGGGGCGTGGACGGCTCGGTGTCGGTGAATTCGGCCGGGCCGGTTGCGGTGAGGACGACGCTGCTGTGGAAGGACCAGGTGACGAGGTCGGTGCTGGTCTGGAGGGTGTAGGATCCGGGGGTGAGCGGGGTGGTCTGGATGGTGAGGTTTCCCGGGGATCCGGAGATCGATGCGGTGACGGAGTCGATGGGGACGGGTGGTTCGGCGACCGTGATTTGCACGGTGGCGACGGTGGTGGTGAAGCCGTCGGACACGCGGTAGGCGAATGAGTCGGTGCCGGAGAACTGCGGGGCGGGGGTGTAGGTGAAGCCGCCGTCTGCGGCGAGGTCGAGCACGCCGTTGGCGGGGGAGGATTCGACGCTTGCGGTGAGCGGGTCATCGTCGTCATCGGAGTCGTTTGCGAGAACACCGGGAGCCGGGATTTCGAGCGCAATGCCGCTGGTGGCGGAGTAGGAGTCGTCGGTGCAGGCCGGGGCCTGGTTGGTCCGGTAGACGGCGGTGAGTGTGTGGTCCGCATCCATGGTGACGGAGACGGCGGGGGTGGTGGAGAAGTCGGTTCCGTCTTGTTGCCATTTCACGAAATAGGTGGTTCCGGCTACCGCGGGGGCGGTGAGGTTGACGGTGGTTTGGTTGGGGTAGTCGCGGGTGAAGGCGGTGATTCCATCGGTGTTGCCGGCGAGGTCCTGCGGGGTGACGGTGATTGCGACGGACCCGGCGACGGCGGACGAGACGGTGAGGATCCGCTGGCTGGAGGTGGCGGCGACCCGGACGTTGTCGAGCAGCGAGTCGATATTGACGGTGGCCGGCGAGAGGTCGGTGAAGGTGAGGGTGGATGAGGTGTGGTCCGCGACGAAGGTGAAGGTATGGGAGTGCCATTCAGCGGTGCCGGAGGCGGTCCCCTGATAGGTCAGGGTGTGGCTGAGGACGGAGCCGGTGCCGGCGACGTCGACGCGGAGCGATTGGGACGAGGTGTTGAACGCGAGGATGCCGTAGTCGAACGTCAGTTGATAGGTCTCGCCGGGGATGGTGGGGAATGCTTGCGACAGCACGGCGCTGGCGTCGAGCTGGGAGCCGTTGAGTTCGACGAGTTGGGAGCCGTCGGTGGGGGAGTTGTAAGTGGAGATCAACTGTGCGCCGGTGTGGGTCCATTGGTCGTAGCCGTTTTCGAAGCTGCCGTTTGCGAGGAGTTGGGTATTGGCGGTGTAGACGGCGGTGAGCGCGTGGTCCGAATCCAGGGTGACGGTGATGGCCGGGGTGGATGCGAAGTCGGCGCCGTCTTTCAGCCATTTGGAGAAGACGGATGCGCCGATCCCGGCGGGTGCGGTCAGTGAGACTTCGGTGTCCTTGGCGTAGTTGCGGGTGAAATCCGCGGTGCCGGTTCCGTAGCCGTCGATGTCGTCCGGGGCGACGGTGATGAGCGCGCCGGGGGTCGAGGAGGAAACGGTGAGCGTGCGGGTGGGGGCCTGGCCGATGATCCGGACGTTGTCGAGCAGGAGGTCGATGTTTGTGGTGGTGGATGAGACGTCGGCAAGCGCGAGGGTGGTGGTTTCGCTATCGGCGACGAAGGTATAACTCAGGGAGATCCAGTTGGAGTTTCCTCCGCCGACCCCCTGGATGGAAGGCGTGGTATTGAGGAGGACTTGCGTTCCGGAGACGATGACGTTGAGGTGCTGTTGGGCGGTATTGAAGGCCAGTGCGCCCATGTCGAAGGTGAGTTGATAGGATTCCCCCGGGACGGTGGCGAAGGATTGGGAGACGGACCCGTTGGGGGTGGATTGTCCGGCATTGAATACCGCGAGGGTGAGGCCTTCCGTCGGGGTGTATGGGGACGATGACTGGGTGAATGAGTTTCCGGTAACCGTCCATCCGGTGAAGTCGTTTTCGAATCCGCCGTTGGCGAGCAGTGCGGAGCTGGATTGGTAGACGTTGATGTGGACCGTGGCGGACGGTGACGCGGCGGAGGCGTTTTCGGCGTGGTAGGTGAAGCTGTCGGTGCCGGTGAATGCGGCCGGCGGGGTGTAGCTGAAGCCGCCGTCCGGGTTGAGGGTGACGGAGCCGTGGAGGGGCGCGGTGTCGAGGACTGCGGAGAGCGGGTTGTCGGCGGGGTCGGTGTCGTTGGCGAGCAGTCCGGGGGCGGCGACCACGAGGGTGGTGCCGGACGGGGTGGTGAAGTTGTCATCGGCGGCGAGCGGCGGGCTGGTGTCCTCGTAGACGGCGTCGATGGCGATGTTGCCGTCCATGGTGACGGTGATGGTGGTGGCGGACCCGGGTTGGTCCGCGCCGTTTTTCCTCCAGCCGAGGAAGGCGGCGCCGTTGAAGGACGAGGGTGCGGTGATGGTGATCGATTGTCCGGGGTTGTAGGTTCTGAGCAGGCCGGTGGAGCCTCCGGAGTTTCCCGCGATGTCGGGCGTGTCCACGGTGACGGATGCGCCGGGGAGCGGCGAGGAGGTGATGGCGAGCGACCCGGTTTCCTGCGCGCCGATCCGGACGTTGTCGATGACGAGGTCGAGCGAGCTGGTGGTGGCCGAGAGGTCGCTGAAGGTGATGGTGGTGGTGGCGCTGTCCGCGACGAAGTTGTATGATTTTTCCTGCCAGATGGTATTTCCGCCGCCGATGCCGCTGAGGGTGGATTCGGCATACAGGTGGGTGGCGTTTCCCTGGATGGTGAAGCCGAGCCGTTGCTGGGCGGTTGAGAACCCGTAGACCCCCATGTCGAAGGAGAGTTGATAGGTGTTTCCGGGATAGGTGGTGAAGGTTTGGGATAGCGTCGCGTTCGGGGTGGTTTCCGCGCTGTTGAATGCGATGAGTTGGGTGCCGTCCGAGGCGTCGTATCCCGGTTCGGTCTTGATGTCGTAGTTGCCGGTGGCGGACCATCCTTCGGTGTCGTTTTCGAAGCTGCCATTGACGATCGAACCGGAGGCGAAGGTGGCCATCGACTGCGGGGCGATGAGGTGTTGCCCGGCGGTGCGGTCGCGCACGCCGGTCACGGAGAGCGAGTAGACGATGCCGGGTGTCTGGGTCGAGGTGTCGAGAGTGATGACGCGTTTGGCGGCATCCAGTGTCGCGTTGTTGATGGTTAGGCCGGCGGACGGGGTGAAGTGGGCGGGGTTTGCCGCGGAGTCCGCGATGGGTTTGCTGAAGGTGACGGAGACCTGTTGGAGGTCGGTGATGGGTTCGATGCGGGCGATGACGGGCGGGTTGTCGGTGCCGGCGGGTGAGATTTCGCTGGTGACGCCGTTTTTCCAGACCGTGGCCAGTTTGGCGAAGCCGGCGGCGGTGGGGTGCACGCCATCGGGGCTGAGGTCGGAGGCGGTGATGGCCGGGTGGAGGTCGACGAGGGAGATTTGGCGTCCGAGGGCGGCCTGAGAGGAGACGATCGACGAGATGCTGGAGTTGAAGGATGCCTGTTGGGCTTCGATGGCGGGGTCGTCGGTGCGTTTCGGGAGGGTTGCGACGATGATTTTCGCGAACGGGCGTGCGGTGGCGATGTGTTCGATGAGGGTGGTGTAGCGCGACTCGATCGATGCGAGGTTGTATTCCTGCCAGAAGTCGTTGGTTCCGGCGAGCAGCAGGACGACGTCCGGGTCGTCGATGGATTCGAGCCAGCCATCGAGGCTGGAGTTGAGTTGGTCGATGCGTGCGCCGCCCTGGCCCTGGTGGTCGGTGTCGGGAAGGGAGGGGTTGGAGGAATCGTTGAAGGTTCCGAGGAAATCGACGGGATAGCCGAGGTTGGTGAGTTGGGTGTAGAGGGAGTTCCGGTATGCGCCCTGCACCGGGTAGAAACTGACGCCGGAGGTGAGTGAATCGCCGAGGGGGAGGATGCGCACGGCGGGTTCCGTGGCGTGGCATGGTGTGGCGGCGACGAACGCGGCACCAAGCACGGAGAGGGCGATGGCCGCGGAGGCGCCAAGGGCGGCACCTACTGCACGGGCAACCCGGGTGGGTAGGGTTTTCATGGCAAACAGGGGAGTGTGGGGGGAGTGAATTTGATTGGCGCGGAAAATTTTCCACGGCAATGGCAATTCATGAGGCATAACTTGCGTCAGATCCGGGGGAAACGCAAGAACAGGGGATGATGCCACAAGCGTGTGCAAACGACCATTACGCGATCGCGTGGTGGGCCGGGGGCGGGCGGAGCGGACCGTGGAAGGACCGCGCATTCCCCGCGGTGGTTCGTTCGTTGAGCGGGCTCAACGGCGGTTGATTCGGCCCGGAGTCCGGGGCGATGGTTTATTCCCGGCTGAAGATGCGGTAATACTTCGTTGGTTCGGTGGTGTCCGTGTCGGTGAATTCGACGGTGCCGATTCCATTGTGTTCGAGCGGGTCGCCGAGATTCGTCCAGTGGACGAGGTCGGTGCTGCGCTGGAGGATGTAGGTTCCGGGTTCGGCGCTGTGGAGGCAGACGGTGCAGCTTTCCGGGGAGACCAGCAGTGCGGGGGACACGAGTTCGAGGGTTCCCTTGGCGGCGAGTCTGGTTGGGTCTCCGGTGATCGCGCGGGCGGATGAGGATTTTCCGGTGGCCGGAGCTTCGGCCTCGGCGATGGCGGCGGTCGAGTGGACGTCGACGGCATCGACGAAGAGGTCGAGGCCGTTGCCGGTGGTGGATGCGTCCTCGAGTTTGAGGGTGGTCGAGGTGCTGTCCGCGATGAAGGTGAATGCCTGGGATTCCCAGACCATGAACTCGGGCAGGGCGGCGGTGGCCGGAACCGCCTGCACGGTGGTTGATTCATCCAGCAGCAGGGTGTTTCCGGTGAGGGTCACGCGCAGGGTCTGGGTGTTGTCGTTGAATCCGAGTGTGCCGACGTCGTAGCTGATCTGATAGGTGGTGCCGGGCACGGTGGTGAAGGTTTGAATCACCTCGCCGTCGAGCGGTTCGTTGCCGACGTTGAACGAGAGCAGGTGGTTGCCATTGGTGGCGTATGCCGATCCTGGTTTCTCGATCCGGGTGGCGCCGGAGTGGGACCATCCGAAGTAGTCCGGGGCTTCCTCGAAGCTGCCGTTGATGATGAGGTTCTGGCCGTCGGGTGTTCCGGACAGGGTATCCACGGTGACCGAGTCGAGCAGGGTGTCGAGGGAGTTCGAGGTGGTGGATTTATCGGTGAACGTGAGGGTGGTGCTGGAGCTGTTTGCGGTGAACGTGAGTTCGTTTGATGTCCAGTTGATCCTGCCGCCGCCCTGGCCGCGCATCGAGAAATCCTGGTTTGCGAGCAGGCCGTCGCCGGTGATGGCGACGCCGAGTGTCTGCCAGTTGTAGTTGAATGCGAGCACGCCCATCTTGAAGGCGACCGAGTAGGAGGTGCCGGGGGTGGTGGCGAATGATTGCGCGAGGGTGCCGTCGTTGGGCAGATTGGTGGCGTTGAACTCGGCGAGTTTTGAGCCGTCCTGGGCGGCGGATGAGGTGCTGACGCGGACGGTGTCCGGCGTGCCGGTGACGGACCATCCGGTGAGGCCGTCCTCGAAGCTGCCGTTGACGAACTCGACCGGTGTCGGTGCCGGGACGTCGTAGACGGCGAGCAGGGAGTGGTTGTCGTCCATGGTGATGGTGACGGTGGCGGCGGTATCGAGGTCAGCGCCGTTTTGTTGCCATTTCACGAAGGTGGCGCTGCCGGAGGCGGCTGGTGCGGTGATGGTGACGGCGGTGTTGTCCTGATAGATCCGGGTCCATGGCGTGGGGCCGTTGCTGTTGCCGTTCTCATCGGCGGGAGTGACGGTGACGTCGACGCCGGAGATGCCGGAGCTGGCCACGCTGAGGTTGCGCAGGACCGGGGCGTCCGGGACCAGGGTGACACGGACGTTGTCGAGCAGGATGTCGATGCCGGTGGTGGCGGTGGAGGTGTCGGTGAAGCTGAGCGTGGAGTTGGGGCCGTCCGCGACGAAGGTGTAGCTGCGGGACTGCCAGTCGATGGTGCCGCCGCCGACGCCGGTGAGGGATGCGGTGGTGTCGAGCACGGTTGAGTTTGCGGTGACTTTCACGGCCAGGCGCATCAGGTTGGTGGTGTAGCTGAAGGTGGCGATGTCGAAGTCGAGCTGATAGGTGCTGCCGGTGGTGGTGGCGAAGGTCTGGGCGATGCTGCCGTCCGGGGTCGAGTCGCCGCTGTTGAACGCGACGAGGTAGTCGCCATCCGGGGCGTTGAGTTGCGAGTCCACCTTGACCGCATCCGGGCTGCTGCCGGATTCCGTCCAGCTGTCGAATTCATTTTCGAAACTGCCATTGGCGATGAGGGTGCCGGTGGCGGAGTTTTCGTAAACCGCGGTGACGGTGGTGCCGGAGTCCACGGTGACGGTGATGGCGGTGGTGGTGCCGATGTCTGATCCGTCCTGCTGCCATTTCACGAAGGTGGCTGATCCGGAGGTCGCCGGAGCGGTGAGCGTCACGGATGCGCCATCATTGTAGCGGCGGTTGAACGGGGTGGTGCCGGCCGAGGAGCCGTCGAGGTCGGCCGGGCTGACGGAGATCGGGACCGAAGCGGCGGCGGTGGACGCGATGGTCAGGGTGTGCTCGACGGGCGATCCGGAACCGGTGGAGAGGCGGATGTTGTCGAGCAGCATGTCGAGCGCGTTGGTGGCCGGCGAGGTGTCGGTGAGGGTGAGGGTGGTGGTCGGGCTGTCCGCGGTGAAGTCGTAGGATGCGGATGACCAGTTGATGTTGCCACTGCCGGTGCCGTTGATTGTGGCGGTTTGGCTGAGGAGCAGGCTGGTGCCGGTGAGGGTGACGCCGAGGCGCTGCTGGCTGGTGTTGTAGGCGAAGACGCCGTAGTCGAAGGATAGCGTGTAGGTGACGCCGGGAGTGGTGGCGAAACTCTGGGTGAGGGTGGCGTTCGGGGTGGAGTTGGCGCTGTTGAGGACCACCAGCGCGGAGCCGTCGGTGGGAGCCGGCCAGGTATCGACTTTCAGGTTGCCGGTGGTTTGCCAGCCGTTGAATGCGTCTTCGAAGCTGCCGTTCACCAGGGTGGCGGTGACGGTTTGGGTCACGGTGATTTCGACGGTTGCGGGTTGCGAGTCGGAGGTGCCGTCGTTGGCGAGGTAGCTGAAGGAGTCGGTCCCGGCGAATGCGGTGGCGGGGGTGTAGGTGAAGCTGCCGTCGGAGTTGAGGGTCAGGCTGCCATTGGACGGAGCGGTGACGAGCACGGCGGTGAGCGGATCGTCTTCGGGGTCGGTGTCGTTGGCGAGGACGCCGACGGCCGGGATGACCAGCGGGGTGTCGACGGTGGCGGTGTAGCTGTCCGGGGTGGCGACGGGTGCCTCGTTTGGCGCATAGACGGCGGTGAGCGTGATGTCACCATCGACCATGATGGTGGTTTCGAGTGTGGTGGCGAGGTCCGTGCCGTTCTTTTGCCAGCGGGAGAAGGGCAGTCCGCCGGAGGTGGCGGCGGCGGTGAGGGTGACTTCCGATCCCTCGTTGAAGGAGCGGGTGAAACCGGTGATGCCGTTGTCATTTCCGGCGAGGTCGGCCGGGGTGACGGTGATGGCGGCTCCGTCCGCGGGGAGGGACGCGAGGGTCAGCGTTCTGGGGACGGGGAGTTCGCTGATGTTGCGGACGTTGTCGAGAAGCAGGTCGATATTGAACGACGTGGGTGAGACATCGGTGAAGGTGATGGTGGTCGAGGTGCTGTCGGCAATGTAGGTGAAGGCACGGGAGGTCCAGCCCGGAGCGACCATTCCGGGGCCGGTCAGGGTGGTGAGTTCGGAAACGAGCAGGCCGGTTCCGGTGACATCGAGCCGGATGCGTTGTTGTGCGCCGGGTTTGCCGATGGCGGCGACATCGAAGGAGACGGTGTAGGACTGGCCGGGGGTGGTGGCGACGGTCTGGGTGATCACGCCGTTCGGGGTGGTCTGGCCGTTATTGAAGACCATGAGCCGGCTGCCGTCGCTGGCGAGGTAGGGGGTCGCGGAATCGAACACGACGAGGTTGCCGCTGGTGGTCCATCCGTCGAGTGTGTTTTCGAAGCTGCCGTTGGTCATGGTTCCTGTGGCGATGGCCTGGACGCTGATGCTGACGGTCGCGGCGGCGGAGGCGAGTTCGCCGTCGTTGGCGTGATAGGTGAACGAGTCCGGGCCGGTGTAGGAGGCGTCCGGGGTGTAGCTGAAGCTGCCGTCCGGGTTGAGGGTGAGCGAGCCGTTTGCCGGGCCGGTTTCGAGCACGGCGGTGAGCGGATCCGAGTTGGGATCGCTGTCATTGCCGAGGACGCCCGGAGCGGGGACGGTCAACCGGGTGTCGAGTTGTGCGGTGAATGAATCGTCCGCAGCGGCCGGGGCTTCGTTGATTTCGTAGATGGCGGTGAGTGTCTTGCCGGCATCCATCGTGATGGTGATGGATGGCTCGGTGGAGAAATCCGCGCCGTCGATTTGCCATTTTTGGAAGCTGGCGGTTTCCGCGACTGCGGGTGCGGTGAGGGTGACCGACGAGTCCTTGTTGTATGACCGGCTGAAGGAGGTGGTGCCGTCGCTTTCGCCGTTGAGGTCGGCGGGGGTGGCGGTGATCGCGACTGCGGAGGTGCCGGATGATTCCACGATGAGGGTTTGTGGAATGAGCGGAGTGACGCGGATATTATCAACTAGCAGGTCCTTGCCATTGCCATCAGCGGAGACGTCCGAGAGCGTGATGGTGGTGGTGGCGGCATCCGCGACGAAGGAGTAGGTCATGGACGTCCATGCGGCGGAGGATGCGCCGATCGCGACGAGGTTTTCGGTTTCGGAAACGAGGGGGGACAAGCCGCTGACGTTGACGGCGAGCGTCTGCCGGGAAGCGAGCGGTCCGACGATTCCCATGTCCAGCGCGAGCAGATAGGTGACGCCGGGGGTGGTGGCGATGTCCTGCGAGAGCACGGCGCTGGGCGGGAGGTTGCCGCCGTTGGCGACGAGCAGTTTGCCGCCGTCGGTGGCGATGTATGGTGGCTGGCTTTCGATGACGAAGTAGTTTCCGCTGGTGGTCCAGCCGTTGTCATCGTCTTCGAAGCTGCCGTTGACGAGGCTGCCGGCGCCTTCGGGATTGACGGTGATGGTGACCGTGACGGTTGCGGAGTCGGCCTTGGCATCGGCGGCGTGGTAGTCGAACGAGTCCGGTCCGGAGTAGCCGGGGTCCGGCTGATAGGTGAAGCCGCCGTCGGCACCGAGGGTGAGTGTTCCGTTGGCGGGAAGGGAGTCGACGACCGCGGTGAGCGGGTCGGAGTCGGCATCGGTGTCGTTTCCGAGCACGCCGGGGGCGGGGACGGTGAGGGTGGTTTCGTATGCGGTGACGTAGGAATCCGGAGAGGCGGACGGCGCGGTGTTGCCGGTGTAGACGGCGGTGAGTGCGGTGTTGTCATCGAGCGTGACGGTGGTTGCCGCGCTGGTTGAGAACCCGGTGCCGCCGATTTGCCAACTCACAAAGTCCTCGCCGGCGAAGGTGGCGGGTGCCTCGATGGAGACGGGGGTGCCGGGTTGATAGAAGCGGTGGAAGTCCGCGGTTCCGCCGGAGTTTCCATTGAGGTCGGCGGGGCTGACGGCGATGTCGAGGCCGGAGCCAGTGGCGGTGAGGATGGTGAGTGCGACCGCGTTTTCCGGCGTGACACGGATGTGGTCGAGCAGGAGGTCGACGTTGAAGGTCGTCTGGGAAATGTCCGTGAAGGTGAGGGTAGTTTGATCGCTGTTGGCGACAAACACCACAGTGCGGGACTGCCAGACGGAGGCGGCGAAACCGGTGGCGGTGGCGGTGTTTTGGGTGGAGACGAGCGGGCCGTCACCGGCGAGGTCGAGGCGGATGCTTTGTTTCGAGCCGGCTTGTCCATAGGCGCCGAAGTCGAAGTCGACGCGGTAACCCTGGCCGGGGATGGTGGCGATGGCCTGGGAGATCGTGGCGTTGGGCGCGGACTGGCCGTTGTTGAAGATGATGAGTTTGTCGCCCTCGGTCGAAAGGTAGGGGGCGGATGAATCATAGACCAGGCGGTTGCCGGTCATGGACCAGCCGGATTCGCCGGATTCGAAGCCGCCGTTGGCGACCGCGACGGGATCGGAGAACGAGACGGTGATCCCGACGGTGGCGGGGTCTGAATCCAGCGCGCCGTCATTGGCCTGATAGGTGAAGGAGTCGAAGCCGGTGAATCCGCTGGCCGGGGTGTAGCTGAAGCCGCCGTCGGGGTTGAGGGTGAGCGCACCGTTGGCGGGGCCGCTCACGAGGGTGGCGGTGAGTGGATCGGAGTTCGGGTCGGCATCGTTGCCGAGGACGCCCGGAGCGGCGACGGTGAGGGTGGTTTCCTGCGGGGTGGAGTAGGTGTCACCGGTGGCGGTCGGAGCGGTGTTGCCGGCGGCGCCGATGACGGAAACGAGGTCGACGAGGAGGTCGCTGTTGTTGCCCGTGGCTCCGGTATTGTCGGTGAAGGTGAGGGTGCTGGATGCGCTGTCCGCGGTGAAGGTGAACAGGTGGGACGTCCACTGCGCGGGCCCGCTGGCCGCGGTGAGGGCGATAGTTTCCGAGAGGACCCGGGTTTCACCATCCACGGTGACGGCGAGTTGTTGTTGTTTGCCGGCGGTGCCGAAGATGCCGGTGTCGAAGCTGAGTTCGTAGGTGGCGCCCGGTGAGGTCGGGAGGGTTTGTGAAATGGAGCCGCCGAAGTTGTTGCCGCCGCCGTTGAAGACCGCGATGCGGAGGCCGTCGGTGGCGGTGTAGTTGGCGTCCGCGAGGTAGCCGAACGGACTGCCGGTGACCGTCCAGTCGTCGAGGGCGGTGAGCGGGGCGGCCGAGTCGTCGCCGATTTCGAAGCTGCCGTTAGAAACGAGTTCGGAGGTGCTGCCGACGGTGATGGTGACGGTGGCGGCATTCGAGTCGTTCGTGCCATCGCTGGCGGTGTAGGTGAAGGTGTCGCCCCCTTCGAAGGAGGCGTCCGGCGAGTAGGTGAAGGAGCCGTCGGGATTCAGGGTGAGGGTTCCGTTGGCGGTGCCGGTGACGAGGCTTGCGGTGAGTGGGTCGGCGTCGGCGTCGGTGTCGTTTTCGAGGACCCCCGGAGCCGTGGTGGTGATCGTTCCGTCGGTCGGGACCGAGTAGGAATCATCGGTGGCGAGCGGGGTTTGGTTTGGCGTGAGTTTGGTGATCGAGACGCGGTCGAGCAGCAGGTCGGAGGAGGTGGCGGTTCCGCCGAGTGATCCGGAGGCGTCGGTGAAGGTGATGGTGGCGATGGTGCTGTCCGCCTCGAAGGCGAATGCGCGTGTGGTGTATTGGGCGGTGGTGGCGCCGTTTGAGGTGAAGTTCACGGTTTCCGTGAGCACCCGGGTGGTTCCGTCGACGGTGACCTGGAGGCGCTGCATTTTTCCTGCGCCGCCGAAGATTCCGGCGTCAAAGGCGAGTTCGTAGGTATCGCCCGGGGTGGTGGCGATCATTTGTGAAATGGAGCCGCCGAAGTTGTTGCCGCCGCCGTTGAAGACCGCGATGCGGAGGCCGTCGGTGGCGGTGTAGTTGGCATCCGCGAGGTAGCCGAACGGGCTGCCGGTGACCGTCCAGTCGTCGAGTGCGGTCACGGGGGAGGTCGAGTCGTCGCCGGATTCGAAGCTGCCGTTGACGATCTGCCCGGCAAGCGGCGCGCCGACGGTGAGGGTGACGGTGACGGTTTCCGAATCCGCGCTGCCGTCATTGGCGTGGTAGGTGAACGAGTCCGGTCCGCTGTAGCCTGCGGTCGGAGTGTAGGAGAATCCGCCGTCGGCATCGAGCACGAGCGTGCCGTGAGTGGTGGTGGTGTCGAGCGCCGCGGTGAGTGGGTCGAGTTCGCTGTCGGCATCATTTCCGAGCACTCCGGGAGCGGCGACGACGAGCGCTTGGTCGAAGCCCGTCTGATAGGCATCCGCGGCGGCGAGTGGTGCGCTGTTTCCGGTGTAAATGGCGGTGAGCGTCATGCCGGAATCGACGGTCACGGTGATGGCTGGAGTGGTCGCGAGGTCGGCGCCGTCCTTCTGCCATTTGATGAAATCCTCGCCTTCGTGGGTGGTGGGGGCGGTGAGTGTGACGGTGGCGGAGGCCGTGTGCAGCAGGGTGAACGGGGCGGTGCCATCGGTGGTGCCGTTGAGGTCCGCCGGGGTGGCGGTCACGGGGAGTCCGGAGCCGAGCGATGACTCGACGGTGATGGCGAATGCCGAGGCGGCGGTGATGCGGAGGTTGTCCAGCAGGAGGTCGGCATTGGTGCCGGTCGGCGAGGCGTCGGCGAGCGTGATGGTGGTGGTGTCGCTATCCGCGACGAAGAGGTAGGAGAGCGGTTGCCAGATGGTGCTGGTGAATCCGTTGGTGGTGAGGGATTCGAGCACGGAGAGGAGGTTTGCATTGCCATCGACCGCGATTCCGAGGCGTTGCTGGAGGCCGGGTGAGCCGAGTGCGCCCATGTCGAGCTCGAGGAGGTAGGCCGCGCCGGGAGTGGTGCCGAATTCCTGAGTGAGGGTGGCGTTCGGGGTGGCTTGGCCGGCGTTGAAGACCATCAGGCGGTTTCCTTCCGTCGGGATGTAGGGGGCGGCGGCATCCACGACGAGGCGGTTGCCGGTGCCGGTCCATCCGCTTTCGCCGTCTTCGAATCCGCCGTTGAAGATCCCGCCGGCGACGAATGGTGCGATTGAGATGGTGACGGTTGCGGGGGCGGAGTTTTGCGCGCCGTCGTTGACGTGATAGGTGAACGAGTCGGTGCCCTGGTATCCGGCGTCCGGCGAGTAGGAGAACCCGCCGTCCGGGCTGAGGACGAGGGTGCCGTTTTGCGGTTGCGAGTCGAGCACCGCGGTGAGGGTGGCGGCTTCGGGGTCGGTGTCGTTCGAGAGCAGGCCGGGGGCATCGATGACGACGGGGGTGTCGGTTTGGGTGGCGAAGGAATCATCGTTGGCGACGGGGGCCTCGTTGACGCCGTAGAGTGCGGTGTAGGTGGCGTCGGCATCGATGGTGACGCTGATGTTGGCGGAGGTGGAAAAGTCCGCGCCGTCCTTGAGCCAGCGTTCGAAGTCGCTGCCGGCGCTGGCGGGTGCGCTGAGGTTGACGATGGTGCCGGCGGAGAAGGTGCGGGAGAAATTCGAGAGTCCGCTGGTATTTCCCGACAGGTCACCGGGGCTGACGCCGATGGCGATGCCGGTGGCGGGTGTGGTCTCGATGGTGACGAGGTGGCTGGCCGAGTTTCCGGAGACGCTGACGTTGTCGAGCACGAGGTCGAGGCCGTTGGTGGACGTCGAGAGATCGGTGAAGGTGAGGGTGGTCGTGCTGCTGTTGGCGACGAACGAATAATTTTTGCTGATCCAGGTGGTGTTGCCCTGGCCGGGGCCGCGCACGCTGATGGTCTGCGAGAGGAGGTTGGATGATCCGTCGACGCTGACGCCGATCTTCTGATAGAGGAAGTTGTAGGCCAGCGCGCCGACATCGAACGACAGCGCGTAGGTTTCACCCGGCAGGGTGGCAAACGACTGGGAGACGGTGGCGTTCGGCGTGAGGTTGGACTGGTTGAAGGCGAGGAGTTTCGCGCCATCGGTGGGGGCGTAGGGAGCGGTCGAGTAGATCGCCTGGTTGCCGGTCGGGGTCCAGCCGGCGAGGTCGTTTTCGAAGGACCCGTTGACGAGCAGTTCGTTGGCGGATGCGAAGACGGTGAGGCTGACCTGGACGGTGGCGGAGGTGGAAAATCCATCGTAGGCGTGGTAGCTGAACGAGTCCTGGCCGATGAATCCGGCGGTCGGGGTGTAGGTGAAGCTGCCGTCGGGGTTGAGGGTGAGTGAACCGTTGGCGGGGGCGGAATCGAGGGTGGCGGTCAGGTAGTCGTTGTCGCCGTCGAAGTCGTTTTCCAGGACGCCGCGGAGCGGGACGTTGAGGGTCGTGTTGGCGGGCGTGGAGTATGAGTCCGCCACGGCGACGGGCGGGGAGGTGGATTGGAAGACGGCGGTCAGCGAGACGCTGTCGGCGAAGGTGATCGAGATGCTTTGGCCGGCGGACGGTTGGTCGACGCCGTTTTTCCGCCATCCGAGGAATGCCGCGCCATTGTGGGAGGCGGGGGCGGTGAGGGTGACGTTGGTTCCGGCGGGATAGGAGCGGACGAGGCCGGTGGATCCGCCGTTATTGCCTTCGGCATCGGCGGGGCTGATGGTGATGTTGGCGCCGGCGGTGGGTGCGGAGGTGACCGAGAGCGTCTGGTTGGCGGTGCTGTCGACCTTGACGTTGTCGACGAGCATGTCGATCGATCCGCTGGTGGTCGAGAGGTCGGCGAAGGTGACGGTGGTGGATTCGCTGTCCGCAACGAAGCTGTAGGCGAGGGGTGTCCAGCGGTTGGTGCCACTGCCGAGGCCGGCCATGACCACGGTGTCGGAGACCAGTTGGGTGGCACCGGTGATGGTGGTTTGGAGTGATTGTTGGTTACGGTTGAAGCTGAGGATGCCGAAATCGAGGGTCAGTTCGTAGGTTTGGCCGATGGACGTGGGGAACGATTTCGAGAGGGTGCCGTTGGGTGTCTGGTCGTCGGTGTTGAAGGCGGCGAGTTTGGCGCCATCGGTGGGGACGTAGTAGCTGCCTTGTTGTTTGATCTGGACGTTTCCGGTGGTGGTCCAGTCGGTGAAGTCGTCTTCGAACGAGCCGTTGATGATGCCGTTTGAGGTGAAGCGCACCATGGTTTCCGGAGCGATTCGGTTGTGGCGTGCGGTGCGGTCCCGGACGCCGGAGACGCTGAGGGTGTAGACGACTCCCGGTGTTTGGGCGGAGGTGGCCAGCGTGATGACGCGCTTGGTTGCGGTATCGAGTGTGGCGCCGGTGATGGTGAGTCCGCCGGTGACGGTGAAGTTTGCGAGGCTGGTGGAGATGTCGTCGATCGACTTGCTGAAGGTGAGCGTGACGCGGTCCAGTGTGGCGGCGGGTTCGACATCGACGATGACCGGCGGGTTGTAGGTGCCGGTGGGGGTGATGACGTTGCTGATTTCCGGGAACCAGACGTCGGCCATTTTGGCGAAGCCTCCGGCGTTCGGGTGCACGCCGTCGCCATTGATGTCGGCGGCGGTCCAGGCCGAGTGCATGTCGACGAGGGTCACCTGGTAGCCGAGGGCGGCCTGGCCGTCGATCAGGGCGGGGAGCGAGTCGTTGAAGGCGGCCTGCTGGGCTTCGAGGCCGGCGTCGTCGATGCGGAGCGGGAGGTTGGAGACGATGATTTTCGCGAACGGGTGGCGGGTGGCGATCGCCTGGATCAGGGCCTCCATGCGGGAGCCGATGTTGGCGAGGTCGTAGTTTTGCCAGAAGTCGTTGGTCCCGAGGAGGACGAGCACGACGTCCGGGGATTCGAGTTGATTGAACCAGCCGTCGAGGTTGGTGAGCGCCTGGTCGATGCGTGCGCCGCCGAGCCCCTGGTGGTTCTTGTCGGGGAGGGACGGGTTGTTGGTGTCCGTGAAGGTTCCGATGAAATCCACTTGGTATCCGGCGGAGGTGAGATCGGTGTGGAGTTGGTTGCGGTAGGCGCCGGGGTTCGAGTAGCTGCTGAGTCCGGAGGTGAGGGAGTCTCCGAGCGGCAGGATCTTGATCGCCGGTTCCACCGCGAGGGCGAGGGAAAGACCGATGGCGAGAGACGAAATCAGGAGCATGCCGGCGGCACGCAGCAATCGGGGGATTGTGCTCATAGAATAAGGGGGGGAGGTGGGGATGTGGGGGAAACGGAGACGCGGGGGAGGTCAGTGGGGGAGGCGGGGGAGGCGGGGGAGGTCCGCCAAGAGTTTGCAGGATCCCTGACGGATGGCGGCCCGCTCGGGGTGAACGGAGACCACCTCCTGCAAAAACTCTGGAGATGACGGTGACTACCATAAAGCGATCCCGGAGCTTTTTGTCAAGAATTTCAGAATCCGGGACAATTCAGGGGATCAAGTTAGAGCGAAGCGCTTGATCAGATCGGCAGCAGAATTACTGCTTGCATTGAAATGACTGATGGTTCGCTGGCCGGGAATGCATGGTGTTTCGAAGGGCTCGCGAGTTGGGAGTTCTTTACCTTCAAACGTCATGAAATATCAGCGCAACCCGGCTCATCAGTCTGAATCTGTGGTTCTTATTGGCGCTTCTTGAGTGAGTGGTTCTTTTGCTTGGTCGCGCTGCGGGACGATCACCGCGGTTGCGGCGGGATGAGGGCCGATGGCGCGGTGGATCGGGCGCGGTGGATCGGGAATTGGTGAATCGTGCTTGATCGGTTGGGGGTGGCTGGGTTGATTGGCGGCGAATGAGCGGATTCTCGGGACAGTGGAATTATCCGGCAGAGCTGCCGGTGGTGGAGCATCGGGACGAGATTCTGGAGGCGGTGCGGAAGCATTCGGTGGTGGTGGTGGTGAGCGACACCGGCTCGGGCAAGACCACGCAGCTGCCGAAGATGGTGGCGGAGGCGCTGGGGCCGGAGGGCGGGCGGATCGGGTGCACGCAGCCGCGGCGGCTGGCGGCGGCGAGTGTGGCGAAGCGGGTGGCGGAGGAACTGCGGGTGCCGATGGGTGAGTTTGTCGGCTACCAGGTGCGCTTCGAGGACAAGACGACCCGGGACACGAAGATCAAGTTCATGACCGACGGGATCCTGCTGGCGGAGACCCAGGGTGATCCGGATTTGCGGCAGTATGACGCGCTGATCATTGACGAGGCGCACGAACGATCGCTCAACATCGACTTTCTGCTCGGGTATTTGAAGCAGACGATAGAAACGCGGAAGGATTTCAAGGTTGTGATCTCATCCGCGACCCTGGATTCGGGGAGTTTTGCCGATTTTTTCGGGCGAGACGGGATTCCAGCTCCGGTGATTGAAGCGCCGGGTCGGATGTTTCCGGTTTCGGAGTTTTTTCTACCACCATCGGATGATGAGGAGATTCCGCAGCAGGTGGCGAAGGCGGTGGATTGGCTGGCGGATGTGGATCCGACTGGGGATGTGTTGGTGTTTTTGCCGGGTGAGCGGGAGATTCGGGAATGTGCGGAGGTGCTGGACGGGAGGCGCTATCCGGGGACCGAGGTGCTGCCGTTGTTTGCGCGTCTGGGGCTGGGTGACCAGCAGCGGGTGTTCAATCCCGGAAGCCGCCGGCGTTTGATTCTGGCGACGAATGTGGCGGAGACTTCGCTGACGATTCCGCGGATTGCGTGTGTGATTGATTCCGGGATGGCGCGGGTGAGCCGGTGGAGTCCCGGGCGCGGGGTGCAGCGGCTGCAGATCGAGCCGGTGAGTCAGGCGAGCGCGCGGCAGCGGAAGGGGCGGTGCGGTCGGGTGCGGGACGGGGTGTGCGTGCGGTTGTATGACGAGGAGGATTTTTCCGAGCGTCCGGAGTTCACTGATCCGGAGATTCGGCGGAGTTCGCTGGCGGGGGTGATATTGAGGATGAAGTCGCTGGGTTTGCCGGACATCGAGGAGTTTCCATTTCTCGATCCGCCGGCGGCGAAGGCGGTTTCCGAGGGTTACCGGACGCTGCGCGAGGTGGGGGCGCTGAACAAGGAGCGGGAGCTGACGGATTACGGGCGGCAGATCGCGAGGTTGCCGGTGGATCCGCGTTTGGGGCGGATGTTGATCGAGGCGCGGAAGGAGCACTGTGTGGACGAGCTTTTGCCGATCATCGCGGCGCTGGAGAGTCAGGACCCGCGGGAGCGGCCGGCGGAGAAGACGCGGGAAGCGGATGCGGCGCATGCGCGGTGGAAGGATGGCGAGAGTGATTTCGTGACGATCCTGCGGATGTGGCGGGATGTTTCCAAGTTCCGCGACGGACGCGGGCGGTGGCGGAAGAACGCGCTGCGGAAGTTCACCGGGCCGGCGTTTTTGAATTTCCGGCGGGTGATCGAGTGGGGGAACGTGCTGGATGAGCTGAAGGAGTTGATCGACCGGCAGTGGCGGAAGGGTGCGCGCAATGGCGGAGAGCGCAAGCCGGAGCGCGGCGCGCGGCATGCAAAGAACGGAGAGAGTGCGGGCGGGAAAGTGGATGGCGGGGTGCCATACACGGCGATTCACCGGTGTTTGCTGGCGGGGGTGCCTAGGCAGTTCGGGCTGTGGGACCGGGAGAAAAAGGAATACCGGAGTGCGGCGGGTGGATTCTTCGCGGTGTTTCCCGGGTCGGGATTATTCGGCCAGAAGAAGTGGGAGTGGGTGGTGGCGATGGAGCTGGTGGATACGACGCGGTTGTGGGCGCGGCGGGTGGCGCGGATCGATCCGGAGTGGGTCGAGCAGGTGGCGCCGCATCTTTGCCGCTGGCAGTATGGCGAGGCGCACTGGGATGAGAAACAGGGCGCGGTCTATGGCAAGGAGCGGGTGATTTGCGGCGGTCTGCCGGTGGTGCAGGGGCGACGGGTTCATTATGGCCGGGTGGACGGCAAGGTGGCGCACGCGGTTTTCCTGCGGGAAGGAGTGCTCGGCGGTGGCATTCGCAAGCGCTCGGAGTTTCTCGACCGGATGGATGCGCTGAAGGAGCAGATCGGGGAAATCGAGCAGAAGTTGCGGAGGCCGGGCGGGTTGTGGAGCGAGCAGGCGTTGTTGGAGTTTTTCGAAGAGCGGATCCCGGGGCACATTCACACGGCGGCGGCGTTTCACAAATGGCATGCGAAGCATCCGGACGCGCTGCTGCTCGACGTCGGCGATGTGGTGGACGGCGGGCTGGAGATGCTGGGGCTGGACGGGTATCCGGATTCGATCACCCACGGTGGCGAGGAGTTCACGCTTTACTATCATGCGGCGCCGGGCGAGCGGGACGATGGGGTGACGATTGGCGCGCATGTGGACCAACTACCGAAGCTGCCGGAGTGGCTGCCGGAGTGGGGGGTGGATGGGGATTTGCGCGACCGGGTGGAGGTGTTGTATCGATCGATGCCGAAGGACTACCGGCGGATTTGCCAGCCGATCGGTCAGCTGGCGGATGGATTTGCGGAGTTGTGGGTTGGTGCGCCGAAGGACCGGTCGCTCTATCAGGCGCTCGCGGAGCATGCGAAGGATGCGCGCGGCGCGTATGTGCCGGTGGGGGAATTTGATCCGGGGCGTCTGCCGCCGGAGTTGGTGACCAAGGTCTGGGTGTGCGACGACGATGGCGGGGAGCTGGCGATGGGCGAGAGCGTGGCGGAGCTGAAGCTGCGGCTTTCCGACCGGATGAAGGAACGGTTCGAAGCGGCGGCGAACGCGGACGTCGAGCAGAGCGGGATCAGCGAGTGGGATGGTGAGGCGCTGCCGGAGCGGGTGGAGACACCGGGCGGCTATGCGTTTCCGGCACTGGTGGACGAGGGGGAATCGGTGGGGGTGCGGGCGTTTACTTGTGCCGCGGAAGCGGCGGAGTCGCACCGGGCGGGAGGAGCGAGGTTGCTGTGCCTCGGTCACGACCGGGAGGTGATGTATCTGAAGAAGAAGTTCCCGCTCGGGATGATGGCGAAGGTGGAGATGCCGCGCCTGGGGACGGGAGGAACGACGGTGGACGACCTGATCATGCTCGCCGCCGAAGGATTGGCGGGTGGCGATTTTCCGAAGTCGCCGGAAGGGCTGAAGGCGGTGAGCGACCAGGCAAAGGGACGATGGTATGAGGCGGCGACGAAGGTGGGCCGGGCGACCGATGAGCTGCTGGAGGTTCTGCCGGAGGTGCGGGAATGGGTGGTGGCGAACACCGGGGACCGGAATTTCGGCGAGATCGCCGAGGATTTGGAGGAGGAACTGAGCTGGCTGATGCGCGGGCGTTTCGCCTGGCGGGCGGGGGTGGCGAGGTATGGCGACTACCCGCGTTTCCCGCAGGCGATGCTCTCACGGGTGAAGCGGCTCAAGTCGCTGCCGATCGTGAAGGACCTGGAGAAAATGGACCGGCTGCGGGAGCACTGGACGCCGTGGTTCGTGCGGTGGACGGAGAACCCGGACGACGCGCGGCTGTGGGAGCACGGCTGGGCGCTGGAGGAACTGCGGGTTTCGTTGTTCGCGCCGGACGTGCCGTGCCGGATGAAGATTTCCGAAAAGCGGGTGGAGAAGATGTGGGCGGAGCTCTGCGGGTGATCGTCGGCGGTCGGTGATCCCGCCGGTCGGTGGCGGATGGGCTCCGGGGTGGGCCACACAAGCATGGGGCTCGGGCCGGTGCCGCAGATCGGCCGCCGGTCTTCAGCTACGATGAATCTCGTAGGTGTGGTGGCGGCGGAGGGTGTGCGGTGGATCATGCGGGCACCCGGGCAAAAAAAAATACAGCGCATCCGCGGGGATGCGCTGCTTTGATTTCAAGATGGTCGACCAACGGTCCCGCCGGTCGAAATACGCGTCAGGCCCGGCGTCTGCGCAGGAGGCCGGCTGCCGACAATCCGAGAAGCGCGATGGAGGATGGCTCGGGGACGGGAGTCGTGACGATTTGGAGGTAGTTGATTCCGCCGCGGTTCGAGGCTTGCGTGGTGAAGGAGATTTCCCCGTTGGTGTCCGGGGTCAATCCGGAAACCGAGGGGGCTTCCGTGGAGTTGTTCAAGACGCTGCTGATGGAGGTCACGGTGTCGCCGTTGGCGTCACTGACGGTGTAGGTCACGGTTTCGCCGTTATTGCCACGGGCAGTGTAAAAGATGAGTTCGTAGGTGAAGCCCGAATCCAAACCCGAGAGGGTGACGGTTGGGGTCAGGGTTGGGCTGGCCAGATTCATGCCATCCGCGAGTGCCGTTGATTCCACGCCGACAAGGGCGGTCGGGTAGGCTCCGCTGTAATCCGCGCCGCTGTTGGCCCAGGTGCCGGCATCGGTCAAGGTGAGGGTGATGCCGGTTGTGTTTCCATCCTCGTCGATGAGGGAAATTCCGGAATCGGCGTTTGAGGAACCATATGAGCCGCCGGAGCCACCCACGTTGTTGTAGTTTCCGGTGGTGGTATTTTCGGTTCTTCCGAAATCCACGTGGATCACTGCGCCCATCGAGGGCAGGATCGCAGACAAGGATGCGAAGAGAATGGTTCTGAATAGCTTCATCGTGTGGTTGCTGCGGCTGATTTGAGTTTGGCTGGGAAGCACGAATGTCAATCGTTTGAGCTGCTTCCGAGTATTCCGAGTCGTCGGCGACTCGCTAACGGGTGACTGTGAAGCAGTGCCGGTGCCAGATTGTCCGGTGATTCCGCCGGTCGGTGGCGGATGGGCTCCGGGGGCGTGCTGTCAGCAGCGCTTGCGGCGGAGGACCATGAGCATGGACAGGCCGAGGAGGAGCGTGGTGGACGGCTCGGGGGTGCTCATGATTTCATCGATCTGGTCGCGATATTCGATCAGATTGGCGAACAAGGTGAGGTCGCCGTTCGAGGTGCCTCCGGACTCGTCCGCATCGGAGATCGCGAGCATGATGCCGATCAATTCCCACTCGCCGCTCAGGTTGTTGTAGGTGAACACGCCGCCGCCCGAATCGCCGCCGATCGCCTGCGCCTGGCCATCGATGGCGGCGTCATAGTCGGTGTAGCGTGACTGGGTCACGTAGCCATTGAGTTCCAATTCGTAGGGCAATGGTTCCACGGTGTTTTCGCCCCATGACTTGGTGCCACCGCCGTAACCGATCATGGTGACCGATTGATTGGGGAAAATGATGGTGGCGGAGGTGAGGGAGGCGGGGGTCAGGCTGTCGAGGCCCTCGCCTTCGATCTGATAGAGCACGAGGTCCGAGGTTTCGCTCGTGTTGTCCGGGTTCAGCAAGTGCACCGCGGTGTCCGCGACGTAACTGAACGAATAGGAGTCCAGGTTGAAGGTGCCGGCGCCGACGTGTGCGGCGGAGATCACCCAGCCGTCGCCAAGATAAACGGCGGAGGCACCGTTTGCGGTGCCGACGGAGGACCAGCCTTGATCGCCGGAGGGGTCGGTGGTCTGATAGGTCGCACTGCCCGAGGAGGAGACCAGGACGGCCATGGAAGAAAGCGCCGAGCCCAGGAGAAGGGTCAGTATGGCGGAACAGAGACGACCCGATCGAATATCCAAAATCATGGTGCGCAGGGTCGTAGATGATTTTGGTGAGAAGTCAATTCATCAAAACCAATCAGGCTGAGGAAGTTGCGGCGGTGGAAACGCCGCGAGCTTTTGCCGGTCGGCTTGCTAATCCGGCCGTGCGGAGGCGGATTGGGCAGCGATCGGGTGTGGGGTGCCGGGGGCGAGGCCGGCGAGCAGGAAATCGACAAACCGCTGGGCATAGGGATGGGCTGAATCCGGGGGGACGTAGCTCAGGACCGAGGTTTTCGGCAGTTTCGGCAGCGAGTTTTCGATGACCGGCATGTCGTCTAGCACGGCGGACAAGGGCAGCACGCTGACGCCGAGGCCGGCGCGGATCGCCGATTGCACGGCCTGCACGGAGTTGGCTTCGATCGCCATTTTCCATGATCTGCCGGCCTTGGTGAGTTCGGCGAATGCGAGTTGCCGGTAGTGGCACGGCGACGGCATCAGGACGAGGTCGAGCGGCGCGTCATTGGAGCCGCTGGTGCCGGTCCAGACCAGCGGTTCCTCCCAGAGCAGTTGGCCGCCATCGGCGTCCGGTCCGGCGAAGACGAGGTCCATGTCGCCGCGGTTCAGTTTTTCGAGGATCTCGCTGCAGGCTCCGAGGACGAGGCTGAGTTCGCAGTTCGGATGGGCCCGCCGGAAGCGCGCGAGCAAGGTGTGGAGGTGTTGCGGAGCGAGGTATTCCGCGACGCCGACGCGCAGCAAGGTGGCGTCGTCCGGCGAGGTGACCGCGAGGACCGCTTCGTCTGCCAGTTCGAGGATCCGGCGGGCGTAGCTGAGGAAGGTTTCGCCCGCCGGAGTCACGGCGACCGAACGGCTCGTGCGTTCGAGGAGTTTGGTGTTGAGGCGTTCCTCGAGTTTGGCGATCTGCAGGCTGACCGCCGACTGCGTGCGGTGCACCCGTTTCGCCGCTGCGGAGAATCCGCCTTCCTCGACCACCGCGACCAGGACGCGCAGGGTGATCAGGTCCGCGTCGAGTTTGAATGCTGAGTCATTCGCTTTGCTCATTGGTTCGAGTGTAGCGATCGATTTTACTGATTTCCAGCGCCGAGAGTGATGGTGGTCCGAATGCAAGCGTGCGGTGGGTGGGTATCGAGTGCTGCGGCATGCCGCCGCTATGGTGGGGGGCGAGGCATGCCTCGCGTGGGTAGGTGGATGGGATGACGGTGGTTTTTGGTCGTGAGGATTGGGGTGGGTCGTGCGTTGGTGGGTGGAACGAAAAGCGGCGTCATGCCGCCGCAGTCCAAGGGGGCGGTGCGGGTGTGATGCGGGGAAACCGGGCAGGGCTACCTCACTTTGAGTA